>JBAXBW010000042.1:0-14551 GCA_037141805.1 Chlorobiaceae bacterium
ATGCCGGAGTTCTGGTTTGCCTTGATGATGATTATTCTTTTTGCCCTGAAGTTTCCTCTTTTTCCAGCTTCAGGCCTGAACGAAATTGGTGCGGAGGGTTTCGGCCCGGTTGAGTTTGTGCTTGACCGGTTCTGGCATCTTGTGTTGCCAGTGACGGTGCTCAGCATCAACGGGGCTGCAGGCATAGCCCGTTATGTCAGGGGAAGCATGCTTGAAGTTATCCGGCAGGACTATATCCGTACCGCCAGGGCCAAAGGGTTACCGGAAAAGGTCGTGATTTTCAAGCATGCCCTTCGAAATGCTCTTTTACCGGTGATTACCCTTATGGGAAGTTCATTGCCTTTTATTTTCAGCGGTGCTTTGTTTATTGAGGTAATTTTTGCTTTCCCAGGCATGGGAAGAGTAACGGTAGAGGCTATCTTTGCCAGGGATTATCCGCTGATTATTGCCAATACCTTTATCTCCGGCTCTTTGATCGTGCTTGGCAATCTTTTTGCGGACGTTCTCTATGCAGTGGCAGACCCACGAATAAAGCTCTGAATACATTGACTCTCGTTCAACCTGTAATGTTTTTTGTTTGAGAATAGAATTACTGAATACTCCACCCGATGCGGTCGAGTCGAGGATTGAAGAGCAGATACGACCGCTCCGTATGGATGATTTTTCCGGCCAGCAGCGACTGACCGATAACCTCAAAGTATTTATTTCAGCGGCAAGAATGCGAGGCGATGCACTCGACCACGTCTTGTTGTCAGGGCCGCCAGGTCTTGGTAAAACAACACTTGCCTATATTATCGCTTCTGAAATGGGGAGCAGTATCAAGTCAACCTCAGGCCCTCTGCTCGACAAGGCGGGGAATCTTGCAGGACTTCTGACCGGGTTGCAAAAAGGAGATGTGCTTTTTATCGACGAAATTCACCGTATGCCGCCGACGGTGGAAGAGTATCTTTATTCAGCCATGGAAGATTTCCGCATCGATATCATGCTTGACAGCGGGCCCTCTGCAAGGGCGGTTCAGTTGCGTATCGAGCCCTTTACTCTTGTCGGAGCCACAACCCGTTCCGGACTGCTGACCTCCCCCCTCAGGGCAAGGTTCGGCATTAACAGCCGATTTGACTATTATGCTCCTGAACTTCTTGAAGGTATTATTATCAGGGCATCTGGTATTCTTGGTATCGGCATCGACAGTGAAGCTGCATCGGAAATTGCCGGACGTTCAAGGGGGACACCCCGTATTGCCAACAGGTTACTCAGGCGAGCCAGAGATTTTGCACAGGTTGATGGCGTATCGCTGATTACCAGGGATATTGCTCTAAAAACCCTTGACTGTCTTGAAATTGATGAGGAGGGGCTTGATGATATGGATAAAAAAATCATGGAGACTATTGTTAACAAATTTGATGGTGGTCCTGTCGGGATTGCCTCTCTTGCCGTCTCTGTGGGTGAAGAGAGGGATACCATTGAAGAAGTTTATGAGCCATATCTTATCCAGGCGGGGTATCTTACAAGGACAACAAGGGGACGGGTCGCTACCCGTCAGGCGTTTATCCGTTTTTCAACCGGTGTCGGTAGCTATGAATCTCCCTTGTTTGATGCGAAGCCTGATCGTTAAATTACCCCTCATCTGCTTTGTTTTCCTGTCGGCTTGTTCCTCCCGGCCGTTTCTCTCCGGCAAGGCTACCGTTCAAGATTCGCTTTCTGAAACTACTAAAAGAGAGCTTGTAGCAGCGACTCTGCAAAGCACCAAAGGAGAGTATGCTGGAGCTGTTGACGGTTATCGGAAGCTCCTGATAGCTCAGCCTTCAACCGCAGCGCTTCATTATGCACTCTCGAAAGCATATATCGGCCTTGGCGTTGTCGATTCCGCCCGTCTGCACAGCGAAAAAAGCGTTACGCTCAATCCCGGTAACAAATATTATCTCAGGTTGCTTGCCGGAATAACTCATCAGATGCTTGATTATAGTCGAGCTGTTGAGATCTCCCGGCAACTTGTTGCTCTTGAACCGGGAAGCACAGAACCCCTTACAACCCTTGCACTGGAATATCTTGCCGCCGATCAGCCAGAGAAGGCTCTTGCAGCATTCCGGGATCTTCTAAAGCTTGATCCCAAAAATGAGACAACCCTGGCTCAGGTGCTGCTTTTGGAAATTAAGCTCACTCGCTACCATGATGCGATAGGTACCTTGACCGTGCTTCTTGAGCGGAGCGATGGAAAAGAGAAACTTCGTCTTACTCTTGGTGAGCTTTATCGGCAGACGAAACAGTATGATCTTGCGGCCAGTACCTTCAGGGAGGTACTCCGCAGTGATCCCCGTGTGCTTCCCGTATGGCTGGCATTGTTCGATACTGAGGTACAGTCCGGCAATCGTCTGGCTTTTCGTGAAGATCTTAACCGGTTCAGCAACAATGGTCAGGTAACTCTTGAAGAGAAAATAGAGCTTGCTCAATTTTTTGTAGCCCGTTCATCCAGGGAGAGCGCTTTTGCAGAGCCCGCTTCTGTTATGATCGGTGAAATTAAAAGACGATATTCTGGCAAAACCAGCATGACCTTCACGTTGCAGGTGATGGAAGGAGAATTTCTTTTTTATACAGGCAAAGTTAAGCAGGCATTACGACTTCTTGAAAAGACCGTACATGCAAAAAACGCACAACAGCAGAAAGCGCTTTATGCAGAGGCCTGCAGTATCCTTGCATTATGTTATGACAAGCTTGGTTACTCTAATAAAAGCATCCATCTCTATGAGACGGTTCTTCATCTTGAGCCAGGCAATATTTTCATGATGAACAACCTTGCCTATATACTTGCCGGTCAGGGCAAAGAGCTTCAGCGGGCCAAAAAGCTGGCAATGAAGGCCGTTGCCGCAGAACCAGTCAATGGTGGTTATCTCGATACCCTTGGCTGGGTATTGTTCAGGATGGGAGAATACGAAAAAGCCCGGGAAATTCTGGAAAAAGCCATTGCACTGGATCCCCGAGAGCCCGAAATCCCTGAGCATCTCAGCAAGGTCTATGAAAAACTGGGCAAGACGCAGAAGGCAATGGATATGACCGAGATGTCCCGAAAACTCAAAGAAAAGTAGCGTTCTTTTTGCGGTTGCTTAAACCGGTGAGGATGTGGCACAAAACAAAGACGACGGGAGTTCCCGTCGTTTTTGTTTGATTAGTAATGCTCTAAACTGTTACTCACCACCAAACGTGCGGGCCGCCAGGTATTCGTAATGTGCCCAGCGAGCGTCCACCTCTTTCTGGATTGCCGCGTAGTACTCACCGGCAAGAGCGGGATGGCTCTTCTTGAGCATTCTGAAGCGGTTCTCCATATCAAGAAACTGAGCTACTGGTATTTTTGGCTTTTTGGAATCAAGAATCAGCGGATTTTTCCTTTCAAGCAAACGTTCAGGATTGTAACGATAAAGTATCCAGTGTCCGGAATCAACAGCCGCTTTCTGATTATCAAGCCCCGTAGACATGTTGATGCCGTGTGCAATACAGTGCGAATAGGCGATGATAATGGATGGCCCGTTGTAAGCTTCGGCTTCAAGGAAGGCTTTCAGTGTTTGTTCGTCTCTGGAGCCAAAAGCAACCGAGGCAACATAGGCATTTCCATAGCTCATGGAGATCAGGCCAAGATCTTTTTTGGTTACAGTACGTCCGGCGGTCGCAAATTTTGCAACAGCCGCCTTTGGTGTTGCCTTCGATGCCTGTCCTCCAGTGTTTGAATACACTTCAGTATCGAGTACCAGAAGGTTAATATTTTTATTGCTGGCAGTCACGTGGTCAACGCCACCGTAGCCGATATCATAAGCCCATCCATCGCCACCGACACCCCAGACACTCTTTTTAACAAGCATATCAGCCAGCGAAAGCAAATTCCTGGCATCAGACGAATCAAGCAGACGGAGCTTCTCCTTCAGGATCGAAACCCGCTTTCTCTGCTCAAAAATTTCCGGTTCATTGTTTTCAGAGGCGTTCAGTATCTCATTCGTCAGTGTTTCACCGATTTCAGAAGCCACTCGTTTTAAAAGTTCACCGGCATATTCCCGCTGTTTGTCAATGGAAATTCTGAAGCCGAGAGCAAATTCAGCAGTATCTTCAAAGAGTGAGTTTGACCATGCAGGGCCAAGACCGCTGGCATTTGTCGTATAGGGTGTTGTCGGGAGGTTTCCGCCGTAGATCGAAGAACATCCCGTTGCATTACCGATAACAAGACGGTCCCCGAACAACTGGGTCATCATTTTGATATAGGGTGTTTCACCGCATCCAGCGCAGGCGCCGGAGAACTCGAAGAGCGGTTGCTGAAGCTGTTGTTCCTTGATCAGCTTTAAATTGATATGACTCCGGTCAAAATCAGGAATATTCAGATAATAGTTCCAGTTGTCAACCTCGGTTTCACGAAGAGGCTGCTGGGGGTTCATGTTGAGGGCTCTTTTCCCCGGGGTGTTTTTATCTCTTCCCGGACAGACGTGAGCACAGACTTCGCATCCGGTACAATCTTCAGGGGCAATCTGAATGGTATACTTCATTCCACTCCAATTGGCTCCTTTTGCCTCTGCAGATTTAAACGTCCGTGGTGCGGTTGCAAGATATTTTGGATCATAGACCTTTGCACGTATGGCCGCGTGTGGGCAAACGAGGGCGCATTTGGCGCACTGGATGCAGAGATCTGATTCCCAGACCGGAATTTCATCGGCAAGGTTGCGTTTTTCAAATTTAGAGGTACCAGTCGGGTAGGTGCCATCAACAGGCAGTTCGCTGACCGGAATGTCGTCACCTTCGCCGGAAATGATTTTTGCCAGAACATTGCAGACAAAATCAGGAGCCTCACCGACAATAGGCTGCCGAAGTTCTTTTGCACTGTCGGCAATGGTACCGATGGTAACCTGATGCAGGTTGGAGAGAGTATTGTCTACGGCCTGGATGTTCTGGTTTACAACATCATCACCTTTTTTCCCGTATGTTTCCCTGATGGAGTTCTTGATTTTTTCTACAGCCTCTTCACGGGGCAGTACACCGGAAATAGCAAAAAAGCAGGCCTGCATAATCGTGTTGATGCGCTGTCCCATGCCGCTCGTATGGGCAACTTTATAGGCATCTATGGTATAGAGCTTTGCCTCTTTGCGAATCAGGTGCTCCTGAACAATTTTCGGCAGTTTATCCCAGAGTTCCCCGGCAGCATAGGGAGAGTTCAGAAGCAGCGTTCCCCCCTTCTTGAGATATTTGACAAGATCAACCATCTCAAGAAATACCCAGTGATGGCAACCGATAAACTGAGCCTCGGAAATCAGATAGGCTGAACGAATCTGAGAGGGGCCAAACCTGAGGTGTGAAGTGGTAATAGAGCCGGATTTCTTTGAATCGTAGACGAAATAACCCTGGGCAAAGTTCGGTGTGTTTTCACCAATAATCTTGATGCTGTTTTTATTGGCGCCAACGGTACCGTCTGATCCAAGACCGTAAAAGAGAGCCCTGAACATCTCATCGGGTTCAATAGAGAAGGTTGCATCAACCTCAAGACTTGTTTTGGTTACATCATCAGTGATGCCAACCGTAAAATGATTTTTTGGTTTTGCTGAAGCAAGGTTGTCGAAGACCGCCTTGATCATTGCCGGAGTAAATTCCTTGGATGAAAGTCCATATCTGCCGCCAATGATAGTCGGGACAGCTTTCAGCAAGCCATTCTGCAGACCCTCGTGCATGGCATTGACGGTGTCAAGGTAGAGGGGTTCACCTGCACTGCCGGGTTCCTTGATGCGGTCAAGAACTGCGACAGAGGTAACGGTAGAGGGAAATGCTTTGACAAAGCGCTCAATATCAAATGGACGGAAGAGACGGGCATGGATGACACCGACTTTTTCGCCCTGCTTGTTGAGATATTCCATGGTTTCACGGGCGGTTTCAACACCTGAACCCATCAGGACAATAACTCGTTCAGCATCCGGCGCACCGTAGTATTCGTAAAGATTATAATGGCGGCCTGTGAGCTCTCCGAATTTCTCCATCACCTTTTCAGTTATTTCAGGGCAGGCATTGTAGTAATTGTTGACTGTCTCCCTTGCCTGGAAATAGGTATCAGGGTTCTGGGAAGTTCCCCGGATAACAGGGGCGTCAGGGCTCAGACGACGGTTTCTGTGTGCAATGACCAGGTCATCATCAATCATACTCTTTATGATAGAATCGGCAATAACCTCGATTTTTGAGATCTCATGCGATGTTCTGAATCCGTCAAAGAAATGAAGGAAAGGAACTCTCGATGCGAGGGTTGCTGCTGCTGAAATAAGAGCCATGTCCATGACCTCCTGAACAGAACTTGAGGCAAGAAGAGCAAAGCCTGTTCCGCGCACTGACATCACATCGCCATGGTCGCCAAAGATGGAAAGTGCCTGTGCGGCAAGGGCGCGAGCTGATACATGTATGACGCAGGGAGTGAGTTCTCCTGCAATTTTATACATATTCGGAATCATGAGCAGAAGGCCCTGTGATGCCGTAAAAGTTGTTGTCAGAGCGCCAGTCTGCAAGGCACCGTGAACTGCGGCGGCTGCACCGGCTTCACTCTGTAATTCATCAATTTTTGGTACTGTTCCCCAAATGTTGGTTTTTCCCTCTGCCGCCCATGCATCCGAATACTCACCCATCGGTGAGGCAGGAGTAATTGGGTAGACACATACTACTTCACTGGTACGATAAGAGACATGAGCCAAAGCTTCATTTCCCTCCATTGTTTTATAAGTCTGGCTCATACTGGCAGTCACCCTATTTGTGTTGACGAAAGAGATGCGTAAAAATGCAGTGTGCTGATATGTAAACCACGAAGCAACCGGGAAAGGAAAGAACGTTACATTCGTAGCCAGGAAATCAAATCAATGCGTTCCAAAAGATATTAAAAAAAATGATTTTTGATAAATTTAATTAGATTCCGGTTTTTCTCATTGAGAAGATTTCTGGCTGCTGGTAAACATCAGTAACAGTACCCGATCTCTCTTTTTTACATACCTATTACAGCGAAAGAGGTTCTATGGACGCGGAACATTCCGAAAACATTGTTTATGGCAGAAATGCCGTGCTTGAGCTTCTCCAGCAAAAGCCTGAGAGCATTGAAAAGATCTACTTTCAGTTTAATACCTCTCATCCTAAACTCAAGGAAATTGTCATTACCGCAAGGCGTCTGAAGCTTGTCAGTGGCAAGGCTCGCCTTGAAAAACTCTCCCTGATTGCCGGAACCACGAAGCATCAGGGTGTTTGCGCTCTTATCAGCACCGTCACCTACTATTCTCTGGAGGAGGTTCTGGCAACCCCCCGCAATACCTTTCCGCTTTTTGTTGTGCTGCAGGGTCTGGACGACCCCCACAACATCGGCGCAATTATCAGAACAGCCGAAGCGGTCGCGGCTGATGCCGTCGTTCTCGTCGAAGGAAAGGGAGCGCCGGTCAACGCTGTGGTTCATAAAGCCGCCGCCGGAGCGCTCTCTCATATCAGAATCTGCAAGGTGAAGAGCCTTGTTCGCGCTCTTGAGTTTCTCCACCAGTGCAATGTTCAGGTGATTGCGGCTGATATGGATGCAGAACTTAATTACACCGACACCGACATGAAACAAGCCACTGCAATTGTTCTCGGTATGGAGGGAAGCGGACTTGCGCCGGAAGCGGTGAAATTCTGTGACCATGTTGTCCGGATTCCCATGGCTGGTTGTGTCGAATCCCTGAATGTCAGTGTGACTGCAGGTGTACTGCTCTACGAGGCAATGAGGCAACGACTTGCATAAGTTGCCATGCACTCTGATTTGAAGGAATTCCAAAAAATATTACCTTGTTTGTAAAGAACGTTGCTCAGCAGACTCCATCAACACATATTCACCTTCTGTCATGACTATTCCTGAAGATCTCCGCTATACCAAAGACCATGAATGGATTAAACTCCTTGACGATGGCAGTACCGCACTGGTGGGCATTACTGATTTTGCCCAGTCTGAACTTGGTGATATTGTTTTTGTAGAGCTTAAATCTGCCGGAACCAAACTGAAAGAGCATGAGGTTTTTGGAACCGTCGAAGCGGTAAAGACTGTTGCCGATCTCTTTGCGCCGGTTGCCGGTGAAATTCTTGAAGCGAACACCGGGCTTGACAACGCGGAAGTTGTCAATCAGGATCCCTATAGCGCAGGCTGGCTTGTCAAGATAAAAGTTGCCGATCCTGCCGCAGTAAATGCACTGCTTGACGCAGCGGCATACCGCCAGTTGACAGGGGAGTAACTCATGCCATTTATAGTCAATACCGCAAGCGAAAGAGAGGAGATGCTCAGTGCCATCGGCGCAAGCTCCTTTGATGATCTTATTGCCGATATTCCTGAAGAGATTCGACTGAACCGAGCTCTCGATATTCTTCCTGCCTCCGATGAACTTCAGGTGCGCAAACTCCTTGAAGGGCTCGCTTCGGCCAACCGGAGCACCTCCGACTACGTCAGCTATCTTGGCGGCGGCGCCTACGACCATTTTATTCCCGTAGCCATTAAAACCATTGCTTCCCGCAGTGAGTTTTATACGGCATATACTCCTTATCAGGCAGAGGTCTCACAGGGAACCCTGCAGGCCATCTATGAATACCAGAGCCTTATCTGTCGTCTCTATGAAATGGATGTCACCAATGCTTCCATGTACGACGGAGCAACCGCTCTTGCTGAAGCGGTCTTGATGGCCATGAACGTCACTGGCCGGAGCCAGATTGTGGTGGCAGGAAAGCTGCATCCCTGGAACCACTCTGTTCTGAAAACCTATCTTGAGGCTTCTGGCCATAACGCAGTCATTCAGAATGTTCTTCAGGATGGCATTGGCGATGTTACGGCTCTGAAAGCGCTGGTCACCGAAAATGTGGCGGCCGTGGTTGTCCAGCAGCCAAACTTTTACGGATGCCTTGAAGATGTTGACGCTATTGGAGCTGTTGCTCATGCAAACGGTGCGCTCTTTGTTGTCTCCGCCGATCCGCTTTCACTCGGAGTACTTGCCCCGCCAGGAAGCTACGGGGCAGATATTGCTGTGGGAGAGGGGCAGCCGCTTGGCAATGCCCAGAATTTCGGCGGTCCCTATCTCGGTATTTTCAGTGTCAAACAGTCCCTTGTCCGCAAAATTCCTGGTCGTCTGGTTGGCATGACGAAAGACCGGGATGGAGAAGATGGTTTTATTCTTACCCTGCAAACGCGTGAGCAGCACATCCGTCGCGAAAAAGCCACTTCTAATATTTGCAGCAACCAGGCACTTAACGCACTTCAGGCCGCAGTCTATCTTTCGTTGCTTGGCAAAGAGGGACTTCAGCAGGTTGCCGCACAATCAGCCCAGAAGGCCCACTATCTGGCTGGAAAAATTGCCGCTCTTCCGGGATTCTCCCTGAAGTTCTCGTCGCCCTATTTCCGGGAGTTTGTTGTTGAAACACCAATTCCTGCGGCTATTGTGGTTGAGCGGATGCTTGAGAAAAAGGTCTTTGCAGGTTATGATCTGGCGGCTCACGGCGAAACCGGCTTGCTTGTTGCTGTTACGGAGAAGCGGACGAAGGAGGAACTTGACAGCTTTGTTGAAAATCTTGGAGTAATTGTTGTAGTATAGAAGCGTATAGGCCTATTTCAGCTCCCGACTGTAAGGGAGCTGAAATAAGATGGTTTTAGATGAGCCCGAGAGTTTTAAGTTCCTGATCGATAATCTGCTTGTTCTCCTCTGAAAGTGGCACAAGCGGGAGCCGATAGTTCTCCTCAATCATGCCCATCCGTGCCAGTGCGTATTTTACCGGCACAGGATTACTCTCAAGAAAGTTCAGTTTTAACAGCTTGCGATAGCGGCGGTTGATCAAGCGTGCCCCATCAAGATCACCTATCCTCATCGCCTCGACCAGTTGCTTGATTTGCAATGGAATTTGGTTGGCCGCTACAGAAATCACCCCGTCTCCGCCCATTGCCATAAAGGGCAGAATCAGCGAATCCTCTCCGGTCAGCACAGAAAAATTATCAGGACGCTCATCCAGAAGCTCCGATAGCTGGCTGATATTTTCTGATGCCTCCTTGACCGCCGCAATATTTTCAAAATCATGGGCAAGCCTGAGAATGGTTGATGCGGCTACATTACTGCCGGTTCTTCCCGGAACATTGTAAATGATGATCGGCACAGAGACAGCCTCTGCGATCTGCTTGTAATGCTGATAAATACCCTCCTGCGAAGGCTTGTTGTAATAGGGAGCAACCGACAGAAGAGCTGAGGCCCCCGCCTTTTCAGCATTTTTTGCCAGTTCCACCGCATGTT
Organism: Chlorobiaceae bacterium; assembly: GCA_037141805.1. Classification (GTDB taxonomy): domain Bacteria; phylum Bacteroidota; class Chlorobiia; order Chlorobiales; family Chlorobiaceae; genus Chlorobium. The sequence continues at coordinate 10,272 of JBAXBW010000042.1, forward strand.
TTGTATCATTGGTGCCAGCGCCAGCCGCCACCATTATTTTTCCTCCAGCCTCATCCTGTACCGTGCGAATAATTTCAACCTGCTCATCTCCGGAAAGTGTCGGCGACTCACCCGTCGTTCCACAGGTTATGATGATATCGGTTCCCGCCTCAATATGAAACTGCACCAGCCTTCTCAACGCATCAGTATCTATCGACCTGTCCTGCCTGAACGGAGTTACCAGTGCAACGGCGGATCCTGAAAGGTATCGTGTGGACATACTTGTTTATCCCAGTGTTAATGAAAATCGTTCCCATTCTTCTGTCATTCTTGGTATTATCGAGAATATACTGAGAAAGGGTATTTGTAAAACTGATTTTATTGTAAAAGAGTTTAATAAAGAGTAAAGGTTGATGAGACCACATCAATAATGCACCTTACGGTTTCAGCATTGAGTTTTTTTTGTTATGTTTTTAGCGATATTGTTAGTGCTTTTGTATTTCACGTAAAACGACTCAATCAAGAAAGGGAAATGCGTAAAATTCTTGCCTTGCTTTTTGTTCTGATTTCCATTTTTTCTGCCATGCATTTTGCCGTGGCGAAAGAGAATATAACCCTTGTGTCCCCGGCTAATGGAGAAAAGGTTGGCGCGGAATTAATCGTGAGCGGGACTGCACACAATGCCAGTGAGGTCTGGGTTATTGTTCATCCCGCTGAAACTCCGGATTATTGGGTACAACCGACAGCCACTGTCAAGGGTGATGTTTGGGACGTTCAAATATCCATTGGCAGGTCAGGCACTCTTGACAGCGGCAAGCATTTTGAGATAATGGCCATTGCAGATCCTCGTCAGCAGTTGGCCCCGTCTCAAGTTATGAAGGCATGGCCTTCAGCTCGATGGAAATCACAAATTATTTCAGTAACAAGAAAATAGATTCAAGACCGAAGTTTTCGTGAAATTCAGAAATGTCTGCTAAGCTTTCATTGCTCTCAACCCCAGCAACTCCTGATCGTTCGCTGATGATTGGAGCTGTAGCCTGTCAGTTTGTAAGCTTCAATTCCATTTGTGCAATCAAATTTAGCTTTACTCTGTCATCCACAATGGATGAGAACAGTCTGCGTCATAGACCCTATAGCTTCGGTGTATGACAGGTCTGCAGTATCGTTTTGCGCGTTGTAGACTGCAGTACCTCGCTTGCCCATTCCAAAAAGATTGCACTATACTATCAAAACACTATTTATCCTTTTCACTCATACCCATTCCATTATAAAGCTGTTTTCTGACCACCGAAACACCAACAGACAAGCGCTATGGCTGACGATAGAAAACGATACATCAAAATTCTTGTTGCTTCGCCATCAGACGTTGCCGAAGAGCGCAAGATGGTTGCGGATGTTATTCTTGACTGGAATGCCCGGCATGATCAATCCCCGATAAGGCTTGAAGCGGTTTTATGGGAAACCTATGCTGCTCCTGAAAACAGGGGTGACGGAAAAGGTCCCCAAGCATCTATCAATCGCCATCTTGTAGAGAGCTGCCATTTTGCCATTGGTATGTTCTGGACACGCATTGGCACACCAACGAAGGTTGCTCCAGGAGGAGCGGTTGAGGAGATAGAGATAATGCTGGAGAAGAAAAAACCGGTGATGCTCTATTTTTCCACCGCTCCAGTTCCACGCACCACTACTGATTATGAACAGATGGCACAGGTGGACAAATTCAAGGCAGCGATGCAGATTGATGGACTGGTGTGGAACTATGGCAGCCCGGCGGAACTGCGTGGACTGCTTGTGACCCATCTTGATTTCAATGTGCCCCGGTGGTTTCCTTTCGAGGATGGAGAGGAAGCTTTTGACAGCGGGTTGCAGCTCAATGCGTTGTGCCGCTATCAGGCGACGCTGAAAGAGGAGCTGGGCTACATCCGCATGCTTGGATTGCCGGGTGTTGAATCTGTCAAGGTCAACCTTGATGATGAGACCTTTGTGCCGTTACGGCTTTCTGACCGGCAGGATATGTTTTCCTGCCAGCCAGAAAAGGATTCCGGAAAGAGGCCCGAAGGAGGCGATCATATCCTCTATCCAGACGCTATCATGAAACGGGCATTCCATGATCGGCGGCATCGCAGGATGCTTCTCGTTATCGGTGATCCCGGTGCAGGAAAAACAACGCTGATCAAATATTATGCCCTTTGTGCGCTTGATTCGGAGAGATCCAGCCGACTTGGATTTTCCGGGCCGGTTAACGTCTTCTATCTGCCGCTGCGCGAGCTTGTACCCCATGAGAATGGGCGGTACCACTCTCTACCTGCAAATCTTGCGCTCTGGTCGGAGCGGAATCAGTTGCCCTTCACAGAAAAACAGTTTGATCAATGGCTGCAGAGCGGAATAGCGCTTGTTTTGCTTGATGGGCTTGATGAAATCAGCAATACCGATGATCGAAAAGAGGTGTGCCGGTGGATTGATGCTGCCTGGAAAAGTTTTTCAGCGCTTCGTTTTGTGGTGACTTCCCGGGCAACAGGGTATCGCCAGGAAGAGGGGGTTGAACTTGCTGCTGATTTTGAACGAGCTGATGTTCAGGACTTTACGGTTGATCAGCAGGAGCTGTTTTTATTGCAATGGTTTACAGCGGCGTTTCTTAAAGAGCCCAGTGACACGGGTGTTGACGAAGCAACCTGGATGTCAAATCAAAAAGCAAAGGCTGAAGAGCGAACCCGCACCATTGACAAACATCTGAAAGAGGAGAAGAACAAAGGGTTGCGTCAGCTTGCCGCTATCCCCATGATTCTGCAGATTATGGCGATTCTCTGGAAAGACAGGGACTACATGCCCGAGAGCCGGGTCAAGCTCTATGAAGCGGCAATCGATTACCTGCTTGAATTCAGGGACAAGCGTCGAGGCATAACTCCTCTTGTTTCGGCCGTGCGTGCCCGTAAAGTGCTTGGGCCGGTCTCTCTGTGGATGCAGGAAGAGCTCAAAAAAGATGAGGCCGAAAAGGAGCCCATGCAGGCAATCATGAAGGAACGCCTTGAGATCCTTGATAATCCCCCTTCAGTCGATGCATTTTGCAATTATCTTGTAGAACGGGCAGGCTTGCTGGTGGAGTACGGCGGGGGCAAATCGTACCTTTTTCGCCATAAATCATTGCGTGAATATTTGGCAGGCGTTCAGCTCGCCAAAAAAGTGAACAGAAACCCCGACTCTTTGGACAATCTGGTTGCCGGTTTTGGAGATGACTGGTGGGAAGAGCCGATCAAATTTTTTATTGCACAGGAAGATGAGGAGATATTTGATCTTTTCATGGAAAAGCTCTTCGACTCTGCGGTCACTGAAGAGTTGACACCAAAAAAGAAGTTATTGCTCCAAACGATTATTGAGGAGGCACCTGAGAAAAAGGTTGATGCGCTGTGCCGAAAGCTTCTGGATTCTGATACCACAGTCAGCCGTCAGCGGGTGATTCTCGATTGCCTGAAAACCATCACGAAACCCTCGGCCCTTCCGGCGCTGGAGCAGTTCATGGAACGCGAACTTGCAAAAAAGAGCACAGAGGATAGTGATGTTCTTGATCGATCAGAAGAGGTGATTCTTGCCCTCGGCGGCAAGGTGCTTGAGCGTGCGACTGAAAAGAGTATCAGCGGAAAATCCTTGTCGATTCGCAACCCGCATGAGCAGAATGCCGAGTATATCCTGATACCGGGAGGAAACTACTGGTATTCGGCGATGAAGCAAGCGGTTGATGTTGCTGATTGTTACGTTGCCAAGTATCCTGTTACCAACAAGCTTTATCGCTCATTTATCGGCTGGTTGGAGGGAGAAGATCATGCTTCAGCATTCAGGGCAGAACTGGAGAGGATTGCGAGAGGCAACGAATGGGGGCCAGGGTTTGGTGACTATCTCAAGGGAGGAAACGACAATCTTGCTGCATTATTACGTTCAAAAAATGATGAGGATCGCAAATTCGGTGGCGACAATCAGCCGGTTGTTGGTGTCACATGGTATGCTGCCCGTGCTTATTGCCTGTGGCTTTCGTTGCATGAAGAGAGTGCAGGCCATTATCGTCTTGCGCATGAAGTTGAGTGGGAGTGGGCGGCAGGCGGGAAACAGGGGACAATCGGGCAGAAAGTGCGTGAATATCCGTGGCCGGAAGAGAAGGGTAAAGCTACTCCAGGTTTACTGAACTTTCGTGAGAGTAATATAGGAGCCACAACACCTGTTGGCAGTTATCCTGAAGGAGCAACACCAGAAGGGCTTTATGATATGGCAGGGAATGTTTGGGAGTGGTGCAGCGATTGGTATGGAGATGA
>JBAXBW010000043.1:0-14295 GCA_037141805.1 Chlorobiaceae bacterium
GATTATCAGGATAAATACATTTTCGATACCGCAAAGTATTATATACCAGCACGCATCTCAACAGGCCTTCAGGAAAAAGTCAGAGCTGCTGCACTCACGGCATACAAGGCACTTGGATGCCGGGGCATGTCAAGAGTTGATTTTTTTGTTGATGAAGAGAGTGGAGAGATCGTCCTGAACGAGGTCAATACCATTCCTGGATTCACCAATATCAGTATGTACCCAAGACTCATGGAGGCTGTCGGTATCCCTTTTCAGGAACTTACAGGGCGTCTGATTGAGCTCGCACTGGAAACGAAACGTCTGTGATGATGAACCCGTACCTTTTTTTTGCAGAAGTTTCACTTGACATATCAAGAAAAGAGTTCCGATCAGGTCTTGATAAGCTCGACTCATTTTCAGGCCTGTTTCCGAACTCATATCTTTTTCATCAACTCTATGCAAAAGCACTTCTGGGGCTCAATCAATGTGCTCTGGCTGCTGAATATCTCCGAAAATGTTGCACTATAGCCCCGGCGAACCAGGTTGCATGGAAAGATCTCGCTGACCTTCAAAGTTCAAAAGGAGAGCTGCCAAACACCCCGTCAGCAATGTTTGACCCTGTCACTGATGAGCTTGAACAGCTTTCAGCAGCGCTGATGAACTTTGAACGGGTAAAAACATCTGAAAACGCTGATCCGACCTCAATCCTTGAACAGAAACTGCCTTTTTCTGATGACACGACTATTGCTGTACCAACTGAAAGTCTGGCGAATCTTTTCACTGAGCAAGGCGCTTTCAAAAAAGCTATAAAAATCTATACCCATCTCATCCAGCTTAAACCCCAGAACGCTGAATTATATCAGCTACAGATAGATTTGCTCCTTGAACGGCTTTAAACGCCAGACAAAATGAGACTCTATGCAATGAAACGATTTAGCCGATCCGCACATTGTAGAATAACGTATATTGCCTGAATTATAAATGTCAGTAATTGACACTCTAAACGGTTAGCTCGAGTATCTTGGTTTCCAGACTTTTATTATCACTTTTTATTGTTGCGTATTTTCTCGCTTGCCCCTTGACTGGTCGGAGCGCGGAAATTGTTGAAAAAAAACTCTCTCTTGCCGATTGCATTGAGATAGCACTGAAAAACGCAACTTCAGCAAAAAAGGCTGAATACAACATCAAACTGCAGGGTGCCGATGTCCTGAGAAGTTACGGCAACTTTCTTCCCCGGCTTTCTGTATCAGCGGGCTATGTTCCCTATAGCCTCAGTCGAAGCTATACAACGAATTCTCAAAATTACCCTGGCACACCACAAAAAATCAAGGCAGAAAACGGATCGGTTAATTTTACCCTGACAACATCCCTTAACCTCTTTAACGGCTTTCACGATTACGCAGCACTGCAATCATCTCTCGACAATAAACAGGCCGCCCGCTACACCTTTTCAAGGGCGCTTGAGAATGTTGCCTACGATGTCACCCAGGCTTATTATCAGGTACTCCTGAATCATGAACTTCTTGATATTTCACGAGAAAATCTTCTGGCCGCGCAGGATCAACTGACCCTTACTGACCGTCAGTTCCAGGTAGGACTTAAATCAATGATCGACCGATACCAGCAACAGGCTGATGTTGCTGAAAGCCAGCTTTCAGTCATCAAGGCAGAGACCCGCTGGCAGCAAAGCATGCTGGAGCTGCTGCGCCGTCTGCAGACAGATCCGGGAACAAAAATCACCCTTGAATCATCACTTGATGACCTAAAAACTGTGGCTTACGTAACGCCTGATATCGACAGCCTTTCTGCCATCGCCCTGAACCGGCGGAACGATCTTAAGAGCAAAGAACTTGAGTCAAGGGGTGCAAAATGGCAGATTACCGGGGCACAGGCCCAGTGGTACCCAAGCCTTGACCTTAAATTCAACGCAAGCACTGCAGGAACTGAATACTTGCGCCAAACATACAACGGATCAACAACAGAATACTCCTATCCCCCACTTTTAGATCAGCTTGGAAATTCCATCGGTTATTCTGTTGCACTGAACATGAATTGGGCACTTTTTGACGGATTTCAGACCCGCTATACTGTTGAATCAGCAAAAATTAACCAGATGAACAAGTTGCTGGATGTTGCTGATCTGAAAAGAAATATTGTCATTGATCTTCAGCAGGCTGCAGGTGAGTATTCATCTGCCTTCAGGCAGATCGAAACTGCAAGGGTGAGTCTGAAGGCTGCACACTCTGCCTTTGAGGGCATCAAGAAAAAATATGAACTCGGAGCAGCAAACTTTATTGAACTCAGCACCGCCCGCGCCACTCTTTTCAATGCCCGCTCAACTCTTTCACAGGCAACCTATAATCTGGCACTTCAAAAAAATGTCCTTGACTTCACAACGGGCATTGTACCACTACCATAGCAACCAGAATCCAGTATACCATACCGATGAGCAAACGACCATCCATTCTGAAACGAAAAACAGTCTTGATAACCCTTGCAGTACTTCTGACCGGGACTGCGGTAATTGTAACCCTTCTGAAGTTTCGAGAAAAACCTGTAGAGGTAACAACTGAAAAAGCATTTCTAAATGAGGTTGTGCATATCGTTACGGCAACCGGAAAAATTGAGCCGGAACTTGTCCTCAACATTTCCCCGGACGTCTCGGGCGAAATTATCGAATTGCCCGTCCAGGATGGTCAGATTGTAAAAAAAGGAGATCTGCTGTTTAAAATCCAGCCGGATATTTACATCAACCAGGTGGTACAAAGCCTTGCGCAGCTTAATTCCGCAAAATCGCAGAGCCTTGAGGCGAAATCAAGAAAGCTTAAAGCTGATGATGATTTCCGCAAAGCATCGCTGCTGTACAAGGATAAACTGATCTCCGAATCCGACTACATTGCATCGAAAACCAATGCGCAAGCAGCTCAGGCGACCTTTAACGCATCGGTTCATACCATAGAACAGAATCAAAGCCTGCTGCAACAAAATCAGGACAGGAAGAAAAAAACTGTCGTACAAGCGCCCATAAACGGTTCCATCATCGTGCTGAACAGCAAGCTGGGCGAGCGTGTTGTCGGTACAGGACAGTTTCCCGGTACGGAAGTGTTGCGTCTTGCAAATCTTGACAGTATGCAGGTTGAAGTTGAGGTTAATGAAAACGACATTGTCAACGTAAAACCGGGCAATCCAGTCTCCATCACGGTGGATGCTTTCGGAGAACGGATTTTTAAAGGAGTTGTCCGTGAAATTTCCAATTCCGCGATTTCGAAGGCCGCCGGAACACAGGAAGAGGTAACCAATTTTTCAGTGAAAATCCGCATCTTCAACCATGAACGCCTGCTGAAACCAGGCATGAGTGCAACAGCGGATATTGAGTCTGAACGAATTAATAAAGCCCTTGTCGTCCCTATTCAAAGTGTTACTATACGAGGCACCTCTGAACCGACAGTGACTCCAAAACCGGAAAAAAACAGCGTAACCATTGCCTCCCCAGGTAAAGCAATTGAAGGCCGACAGGGAGTCTTTGTCGTCAAATCAGGCCGGGCATGGTTTCGTCCCGTAAAAACCGGAACGACCGACAATACCCATATCATAGTCACTGAGGGCCTCAGAAAAGGAGATGAGGTTGTTTCAGGAAGTTACTCCGCCATTACCAATGACCTCAAGAATGGCTGCATGGTCAAACCATCGAAACATTAATCCCCCCATGCAGACCAATAATATCATCACCATGCAGTCGCTCTGCAAGTTCTATGAAATGGGTGATCAGGTCGTAAGGGCTCTGGACTCGATCAACCTTGATTTCAAGCTGAACGACTATGCTGCAATCATGGGGCCATCGGGCAGCGGAAAATCAACACTCATGAATATTATCGGGTGTCTTGATACCCCGACTTCCGGCAGTTATGAACTCAATGGTCAGAATGTGGCAGAAATGGACGATGATGAACTTGCGCGCATCAGAAACAGGGAAATAGGATTTGTCTTTCAGACTTTCAATCTGCTTCCCCGCCTTAACTGTCTCCGCAATGTCGAACTGCCCCTGATCTATGCTGGAGTGCCGCCGGAAGAACGGGAAGAACGGGCTGCAGAGGCCCTTGTAAAGGTAGGACTCGGAGAACGGATCATGCATAAACCATCTGAACTTTCAGGCGGACAAATTCAACGGGTGGCCATTGCAAGAGCGCTTATCAACAAGCCATCAATCATCCTTGCCGACGAACCAACAGGTAATCTTGATACCGCAACAAGCCGCGATATCATGAATATCTTTGGAGCGCTTTCTGAAGCAGGCAACACCATCATCCTGATAACTCACGAAGAGGATATTTCCCGCTACACCCGCAGAGTCATTCGGCTTCGGGATGGAAAAACTGAAAGCGACACCAGGCAATGAAGTTGTCCTACAGGCAGTTCCGGTATGAGACCGGAGAGAGCCTGAAAATGGCCCTTTACCAGATCAAGGCGAACAAAACACGATCGTTTCTCACCGCGCTCGGCGTCATTATTGGCATTGTTGCCATTACCATGATGGGGACTGCGATCAACGGTATCGACAGAGGATTTGACAAAAGCCTTGCCATGCTGGGCTATGACGTTATCTATGTGCAAAAATCATCATGGAGCACTATGGGTCAATGGTGGCGGTACAGAAACCGGCCTGACCTGAAAACAGAGTATGCTGATCAGCTTAACAGGATTATTGCCAATAATGCTCTTTCGGAACTGAGGATAGCTGTTCCGCAGATGTCAACCTACCAGGCCTCGGCAAAATACAAGGAACGAACCCTTGAGCAGGTTTTTTCTCTTGGTACCACCCATGACTACCTTCAGACCGCTTCCGGCAATCTCTCTTCAGGCAGATTCTTTACTCCAGGTGAGTCTGTCAGAAATGAAATGGTCTGTGTCATCGGTGACGATATTGCCGTCGGACTCTTTCCCAATGAGCCTGCTCTCGGCAAATCGATCCAGATCAAAAATCGAAAATTCCGGATTATCGGAATCTTCAAAAAACAGGGCAAGTTTCTCGGGCTGTTCAGTTTCGACAATCAGATCATTATGCCTATCGGCGCTTTTGAAAAGGCTTATGGAAAGAAAATGTTCATCACGATAAGAGTTAAAATCAAGAACCAAACGCACGTTAAAGAAGCCAAGGAGGAACTGCTCGGGCTGATGAGAAGGATCCGTAGAATCGCTCCCGGAAAAGAGGAGAACTTTTCAATCAACGAACAGCAAGCATTCAAAAGCCAGCTTGACCCCATCAAAAACGGTATTGCCGTGGCGGGAATCTTCATTACCGGAATGTCACTCTTTGTCGGAGCTATCGGCATTATGAACATCACCTTTGTCAGTGTAAAAGAGCGCACCAAAGAGATCGGACTTCGCAAGGCCCTTGGTGCCAGACGACAAACCATCTTGTTGCAGTTTCTCATAGAATCGGTGATGATCTGTCTTATCGGGGGGGCTATCGGACTGGCTGCTGCACTTTTGATTACCTTTGCCATCGAAAATATTGTGCCTGATTTTCCGATACAGTTCTCCTTTGACCTGGTCATCGCAAGCCTTGCTGTTTCGGTCATCACTGGCATTATATCGGGCCTTGCTCCTGCCGTAACAGCCTCAAAACTTGATCCGGCAGACTCACTGCGTTATGAATAGGAGTACTCATGCTGCTGCGTGAAACCATCACACAGGCGATCTCTTCTCTCGCCGTCAACAAGCTTCGCTCGTGGCTCACCATCATGGGAGTCGCTGTGGGAGTATTTTCCATCATTGCAGTCATGACCGCCCTCGATGCCATCGACAAAAGCGTCGAGTCAGGCCTGACAAGCCTCGGAGCCAACACCTTCCAGATACAGAAAAATCCTGCAACCGTTTTCGGAAGCGGCCACAACAGAAACCTCCTTGCAAACAGGAAAGATATCACCTACCGGCAGGCGGTGTTGTTCAGAAAAAGCATGGAAACAAAAGCCCGTTCAATTGGCTTTATCATCTCAAGTATGGCCAATCAGGCAAAATATGCAAACCTGACCACCAACCCGAATGTTACCATGACCGGTGGTGATGAGAACTTTTCCGCTTCAAGTGGCTATACCGTAGCAACCGGTCGTAATCTTTCCGTTGGAGATATCCGCTCCGCAAGAAATACAGTCGTCCTTGGAAGCGAAGTTGCCTCAACACTTTTTCCTTCAGGCGAAAACCCCGAAAACAAATTTATCAAGGTAAACGGAGAGGTCTATACTGTTGCTGGTGTTTTTAACAAAAAAGGGGCGGCGTTCGGTCAAAGTCAGGATAACTTTGTGCTCATCCCCATTACACGATACCTCGATCATGTCAACGAAAAAAGCAGCATCTCTCTTACAGTCGAAGCACTTTCACGCAAAGATTATCCCGCTGCCATCGACCGGGCAATCGGAGCAATGAGACTGGCCAGAGGCCTGACGGTCAAGGAACCAAATGATTTCGAGATCAGAACAAATGAATCACTTATTGACTCATTCAGAGATATCCAGCGGGCCATCAGCACCGGCGCTTTTATCATCAGCTTTATGGCCCTCCTGACGGCGGGGGTTGGCATTATGAACATTATGCTGGTCAGCGTTACAGAAAGAACCAGAGAGATCGGAATCAGAAAATCGGTCGGGGCACCAAGAAGAATAATTCTTCATCAGTTCCTCTTTGAATCACTTTTTCTCTCCCTCGCCGGCGGCCTGATCGGCATTACTGTCGGCATCACGGCTGGCAATATAGTCGCCTTGCAATTCAATTTGCCTCCAATATTTCCATGGGTATGGATAACCGTTTCCATGATTGTCTGTTCAGTAATCGGTATATCTTTTGGGCTTTTTCCGGCATGGAAAGCGGCAAATCTCGACCCGGTGGAGGCCCTGAGACCAAAATAGAGTGCGATCGTTTTTATCATGAAGAATTAATCTCTTTTAATGATTTGGTGACATTCCTCCAACCTGATCCCGTTGCAACTGCCAATTTTTAAACACTTTTTAAGAATCGCTTAATGATGGCTTAAGGCGCTGTCAGCCATCCCCCTCATTTTTTAGGCAATCCCTGTCAGAATCGGCGTTAATTTTTTTATCTTTGTGGCTTTTAGTGGAACAAAACGGTATTGCAGGCATGAAGCGCTCTCCTCTGTTCATTTTACTTCTGACGGTTTTACTGGATCTGATCGGGTTCGGCATTGTGCTCCCGCTTTTGCCGACCTACGCCAAGGATCTCGGCGCCAATCCGTTTATGATTGGACTGATCGCGGCGATTTTTTCCATCATGCAATTTATTTTTTCCCCAATCTGGGGCAAACTGAGCGACAAGATCGGTCGACGACCGGTCATGCTGATCAGTATCTTTATTACTGCACTCTCCTATCTTGTTTTTTCACAGGCCGCCACAATTCCACTGCTTATTTTTGCCCGCGGACTTTCAGGTATCGGATCGGCTAACATTGCGGCTGCCCAGGCCTACATCACCGATGTTACCGACAGCAAAAGTCGTTCCGGGGCTATGGGAATGATGGGGGCTGCTTTCGGCATCGGCTTCATTATCGGCCCGCTTGTCGGAGGAGTTCTCAAGCATAAGTATGGCATTCAGACGGTAGGATATGTCTCCTCAGCGCTGATCTCTCTCGATTTTATTCTTGCCATTTTCCTGCTTCCCGAGTCAAACAAGAATGCTCAGAAAATTACGTTTGGCTTTCTGAAAAAAAAGTCTGACAACAACGAACCCGGACGATCGGTATTCCTGTTTCTTGGCCAAAAAACAAAGGAGTATGGTGAAGGACTTGCACTGGTCTTCAGCTCACGCCCTCTTGCTCTTCTCATGATTGCCAACTACATTTATACCTTTGCTATTGTAAACACCCAGATTGCATCCATTCTGCTCTGGAAAGAGTATTTCATGGCTACTGACGAGCAGATTGGCTACCTTTTTGCCTTTGTCGGGGTGTGGTCGGTCGTTGTACAGGGAGGTCTTATCAGAACGCTCATAAAACGACTGGGCGAGCACAAGCTTTTCCTCTGGGGACATATTTTTACTTTTGTCGGAGTCTTTTTTGTCCCTTATGCGCCAAAGAGCGAACTTTTCACGGTTGGTCTGGTTATCCTTTTCTTTTTTGCTATTGGTACCAGCCTGGTTGCACCAATTAACCTTTCCATGATTTCACTCTACAGCTACAAGCAGCAGCAAGGCCAGATACTCGGGCTCTCGCAATCAGTCAACTCGTTTGCCCGCATCATGGGACCAGTCTTTGGAAGTATCCTCTACGGAATGAACTTTCACGCGCCCTATATTGTTGCGGGAATTTTTACTGTTGCCGGTGCTCTTATTGCACTCAGCCTGTTCAAGTACAGAATTGAAGCCCTCGACACTCCAACTGAAGTGGCAAATTACTAATCAACCTGATCCGGACACCTTATTGATACAGGAGAAAAGTCTATGAATATTGGGGTTATTGGAGTCGGAAAGCTCGGAGAGTTTCACACAAAACTCCTGAAAGAGATCATGCTGGAATCGCCTGACCTTCAATTCACAGGCATTTATGATCTCGACAGCGTCCGGGCTGAGGAGATGGCAAAGAAATATAATGTCAACTGCTTCGGCACACTTGAACTCCTCTCAAAAGCGTGTGATGCTGCGGTGCTTGCAACGACGACAAGCTCACACTTCAGCATTGCCCGCACTCTGCTCAAGGAGGGGCTGCACCTCTTCATTGAAAAACCCATAACCACAACGATTGAAGAGGCTGATGAACTTATACGACTCGAAGAGGAAAACAAGGTACGCATTCAGGTTGGCCATATCGAACGCTTCAACCCGGCTCTGCGGTCTGTTGAGGCCTATATCGGCCAGCCAATGTACATCCAGGCTGAACGATTAACCGGCTTTTCAAAACGGGTCACTGACGTTTCCGTAGTACTTGACCTCATGATCCACGACATTGATCTTGTCCTCTCTCTCATCCCATATAACATCAAGCACATTGCAGCTTCAGGAGTCAAGGTCTTCTCCAGCGAACTCGACATGGCAACCGCCAGAATTGATTTTGTCAACGGTGCCACAGCAAATGTCACTGCAAGCCGCCTCAGTCGGAGCAGGATGCGCAAGCTCCGTTTTTTTTGTACCGATCCGAAAAGCTATGCATCACTTGACCTGACCACCGGAAAATCAGATATCTACAGGCTAGTCAAGCCGGAAGAGGCATCATCGAAAAACCCGCTGAAATCCTTTGCCGCACGGAAAATACTTGAGCAGTTTGGTGAAATTCAGGAAACCATGAAGGGTATGGTGCTGGATTATATCCACCCTGAAGTTCCAAAAATAAATGCACTGCGCGACGAACTTGAACACTTTATCAACGCCGTCATCACCAATACCCCTGTGGCCGTCAGTTCATCAGACGGACGAAGAGCTCTTATGGTCGCGGGCCAAATCACTGACGAAATTAACGCCAACGCAGCTTTACTTGAATGACTTACCATCGCCGGGTGCTAAAGTAATGACAACACTCTCACCACAAAACATACCAGAGATCCTCTATCATATCGGCGACCTTGCCGACAGGGATGGCTTGGGCTGTTACCTTGTTGGTGGCTATGTTCGAGACATGCTCATGCAGAGAGCCTGTACGGATATCGATATCATGATCATCGGCGACCCTGTCCCTTTCGCAAAAACTGTACACGATGAACTGCACGGCCGAAATTTTGTACTTTTTGAACGATTCCGCACCGCACAGCTTGAACTTGCCGACCCCGTCCTGGGCGCTTTTAAAGTTGAACTTGTCGGCGCCCGCAAAGAGTCCTATAACGCAGATTCAAGAAAACCGGTCACCCTTATCGGAACACTTGAAGACGATCTTTCGCGACGTGATTTCACCATCAATGCGCTGGCCCTCGTCCTCAACAACGAAGAACGAAACCAGATCATCGACCTCTTCAACGGGATTGAAGATATCAAGGCAGGCATCCTGAGAACACCGCTGAATCCAGAACAGACCTTTTCCGATGATCCGCTGCGCATGATGAGGGCTGCACGGTTTGCCGCCCAGCTTGACTTCACGTTGCTTCCTGAAGTTATTGATGCCATGAAAGCCATACACGAAAGGGTCCGTATTGTTTCAATGGAGAGAATCAGCCATGAGTTTATTAAAATCATGCTTGCCCCCCGCCCCTCAAAAGGGCTGATTATTCTCTACGAAACCGGATTGCTGAAGGAGATTATACCCGAAGTTGCGGCCATGGCCGGTATAGAACAGGTTGATGGCATGGGGCACAAGGATACCCTCTTCCACACGTTTCAGGTAATCGACAATATTGCGGTGTACTCCGACAATCTCTGGCTGAGAGTGGCCGCGCTTCTGCACGATATTGCAAAACCGGCAACAAAACGCTTCACAAAAAGTGCCGGCTGGACATTCCATGGTCACGATGCGGTTGGTATAAAAATTGTCGCGAAAATTTTCAGGGCGATGCGCTGGCCACTCGACCCACTTGCTTATGTCCAGAAAATGGTCCGTCTGCACCACCGCCCAATCCCCTTGTCGAAAGAGGAGATCAGCGACTCAGCCATTCGACGCCTCATGTTTGATGCCGGAGAAGATCTCCAGGATCTCATGAACCTCTGCAAGGCCGACGTAACCAGCAAAAATCCGAGAAAAGTATCCCGGATCATGAGCAATTTCAAGCACGTAGAAGAAAAAATTGCTGAAGTGGGCGAAAAAGACCAGCTTGCCAAATGGAGACCCCCTGCCAGTGGCGAAGATATCATGGAACTTCTCGGACTACCGGAAGGAAAAACGGTAGGAATGATCAAAAAAAGGATGGAAAATGCGATCATCGACGGGCTCATCCCCTATGACCGCGATGCTGCTCTCAACTATATCCGGCAGATCTATCAAGAAATGACAAATTCCGAAAACCCGTGAATTTTGATGATTCCGGTCATTATATTGAGGAACTTTTCAACAACACACTAAACTGATCCGTCAAGTGATACCACGTTATTCACCCGAAGATATCTCTGCAATCTGGACAGAAGAGGCCAAATTCAAGCGATGGCTGCAGCTTGAAATTGCCGCTGTTGAAGCACGAATGGAGGCAGGGATTGTGCCTGCTGAGGCGCTTGCGGTCATCAAAAAAAAGGCAACTTTTAACGTTGCTGAAATTCTTGAAATAGAGAAAGAGACGAAACACGACGTCATTGCTTTTCTGACCAACATCGCCAATAACGTTGGTCCAGAATCGCGCTACATTCACGAAGGGCTCACCTCGTCTGACGTTGGTGATACATCGCTCGCGATGCAGATGCGGGATGCCGGAAAAATTCTTGTCGCCGATATTGAGCGCCTTATTGAGGTTCTTGCAAAAAGGGCTGTTGAGTTTAAATACACCCTTGAAATGGGCAGAACCCACGGTATTCATGCCGAGCCTACCACCTTCGGTCTGAAGCTGCTGCTCTGGCATCAGGAGATGCTGCGCAACCTCGACAGGATGAAGAGAGCTGTTGCAAATATCTCTGTTGGCAAAATTTCTGGAGCTGTCGGTACTTACCAGCACCTTTCGCCCGATATTGAAGCGGCTGTCTGCCAGAAACTTGGGTTAACACCATCATCCATCTCAACCCAGATTCTCCAGCGCGACCGGCACGCAGAATATGCCACAACACTTGCCATCATCGCATCCTCCATTGAAAAATTCTCGGTTGAACTGCGCCACCTGCAACGGACAGAGGTCCGGGAAGCCGAAGAGTTTTTCAGCAAAGGGCAGAAAGGAAGCTCCGCCATGCCCCACAAACGCAACCCTATCACCTTTGAACGCCTGACCGGCCTTGCCCGCGTCGTTCGCTCAAACTCCCTGGCCGCCATGGAAAATGTGGCGCTCTGGCATGAGCGGGATATCTCTCACTCATCGGTTGAGCGTATCATAATGCCAGACTCAACAACTGCGCTCTGCTACATGCTGCGCACCTTCAGCGACGCACTTGAGACACTGCTTGTCTATCCTGAGAGGATGGAGGAGAACTTCAACTCATCCTACGGCCTGACCACATCACAAACCGTCCTGCTTGCCCTTACGGCAAAAGGATTGACTCGCGAAGTGGCCTACAAACTGGTGCAGCGCAACGCCATGGAGAGCTGGTCAACCAAAGTGCACCTGCGTGACCTGCTGCTGAAAGATGAAGAGTTGCTGAATTATCTTGATGCTGATGATATCGCCCGGCTCTTCAGTGCTGAAACGATTCTTGGCAAACTGAAAAACAGTGTCGATATAATCTTTAAACGCAATGGACTATAACAGAGTGGCAATGAAAAATCCTCTTTTCAGAAAAATCGGCATTATTTTTTTTCTGCTTGGACGATATCTTTTTGCAGCTTTTTTTCTTTACGGCTTCTGGCACAAGCTGGTAAAAGGATGGTTATGGAGCGACCTCATGCAGGGATTTTTCATCAAACGGCTTGCTGAACTCCCTGCCAACTCCTTTCAGGCAAACTACCTGGAACATTTTGCCATACCGTTGGCATTGCCGATCGCATGGATCGTTACCGTCGGAGAGCTCATCATCGGTCTCGGACTTGTTTTCGGCTTTGCCGTAAGGGCGAATGCCGCATTTGCTCTATTCATGGTGCTTAATTTTGCGGCTGGTGGCTATTACAACCTTACCCTTCCTCCATTTATGGTATTTGCCATAATGATGATGGTGCTTCCTTCAGGCCACTGGCTCGGGTTTGACAAACATCTCCACCACAAATACCCGAATGCAATCTGGTTCAAATAAATTAATGCTGACAACTACACATCGTTCCAGCTTCTGGATATACTCATTTCTTGCCTTCTCACTGACGATCCCCACCCCCCTTCATCAGACAAAAGCCGCAGGGAAAAATCAAACCAGAGCACTGATTGATCTTGCCGACAAAGAGTTATGGAAGATGAACTACCCGAAAGCCGATTCGATCTACACTCTGTTACTGCGCAAAAATCCCGATAATGTTGAGCTTAACTGGAAACTGGCACGGTTGCAGGTAAGTCTTGGCGAATCAATCCCTCCTGAAAATAACGATATTCGGCTGCAGCATTACCACAAGGCAGAGGAATATGCCCGCACCACGATAAGCATTGACAGCACCAATGGAAAAGGACACACCTGGCTTGCTGCATCGCTCGGGATGATGGCAGACAACGTCGGAACAAAGGAAAAGTTAAAGCGGGCTCGGGAAATTAAAAGAGAACTTGATACCGCTATACGATTAAACCCGAACGACGAAACAACACTTTCAATGCTCGGCTCTTTTTATCGTGAAGCTGCCAGTATCGGATGGTTCAGAAGAATGGTAGGAAACGCCTTCATCGGCGACGTTCCAGAAGGAGATTTTGAGCTTGCCGAAAAAGCGTTCAGAAAAGCAATCAGTATAGATCCAAAAATCATCAGGAATTACCACGAACTCGCCCTCATCTGTATCAGGAACGATAACCGGGAGGAAGCCATCAGCCTGATGACAACCGCTCTTAACCAGCCCATTCTTATAGAGAGTGATAGAAGACGCATTGAGGAGATGCGCAAACTCCTGAAAAAATACTCTAAAGAGTAAAAAATGAGCCTACAACTGATCGATGCCGACAATGCCCAGAAGAGCTCTTATGCCAAGATGATAACTGTTCGCCCCGAAACCACTGATCACGCCTGCACAAACTTCCGATATCACTGACGTACGTCGAAACTCTTCGCGGGCGTAGATGTTTGAAAGATGAACCTCTACAACAGGAATCGTGACGGCACTGATAGCATCCCGCAGGGCAATAGAATAGTGTGTGAGCGCTCCTGCGTTCAGCACAACACCTCCATACCCACCCTTGTCTTCTATATGAAAAAGTTTTTCCAGTAACGCACCCTCATCCTCAGATTGAAAAAACTCAATGGAGAGTTCCGGAAAACTCTCCATAAGTTCAAGATTGATATCATCAAGAGTTCGATAACCATACACTTCCGGCTCACGCTTGCCAAGCCGGGAAAGGTTCGGCCCGTTAAGAACAAGTATTGTCATGAGGCTCCTCATCTATTCGTTTATGGCAAGAATTCGTTTTGGCTACCATGCCACCCCTACTGGACTATAACAGATTCAATAACCCGATATTTTGACTGTACCCATTGTTGTCCCGAAGGCATATTACAGAATGTACTGGCTGAGATCACGGTCTGCGACGACATGGTTCAGCTTCTCTTTCACCATGTTCTCGTCAATCTCCACCCGGTCATCAGAAAAATTCTCGGGAATATTGAACATCAGCTCCTCAAGAAGATTGGTCA
>JBAXBW010000044.1:0-13381 GCA_037141805.1 Chlorobiaceae bacterium
GCAGCATCACCATAGAGTTCAGTAACAAGTGTACGGATCTGGAGATGCACCTCTTCAGCCTGCAGAGAGGAGGCTGTTTTTCCTGTACCGATAGCCCAGACCGGCTCATAGGCAACAACAATTGCACTGATATCACTGATACCAGCCAACCCTTCGCGTACCTGGGATGAGATAATGGCTTCAGTTACTCCGCTTTCGCGCTCGGCAAGTGTTTCACCGACACAGAGAATAACGTTAAGCCCTTCCGACAATGCCTTTTTGGTTCTAAGATTGACGGTCGCATTGGTTTCTCCGAAATACTGACGGCGCTCGGAATGACCGATAATAACTGAGGAACAACCAGCAGCGTTAAGCATTCTGGCTGATACTTCGCCAGTATAGGCTCCATCATTTTCGTAATGGCAGTTCTGGGCAACAAGCTGTACTTCACTCCCTTCAATAACCCTTCCGGCAGCTTCCAGAGCCAGAAAAGTTGGCGCTATTCCAACTTCGCAGCCTGAAAAGTTTTCACCAAGCGCGGCAAGCACTTCTGAGGCAAGGGTCTCTGACTCGGCAATGGTATTGTTCATTTTCCAGTTGCCGACAACAATTTTTCTACGCATCTCTTAATATTCTGTTTTTACATCATAATAGATCCGGTCAATCTGATCCACAGTGAACCGGTGTTTTCCTGATCGAGCATCCTTGACTTCAACTTCGTTACTGCCGACAGAGATAACTCTGCCATGCCACACTCTGGCCTCTTTGGTCACCAGGTTAATTTCACGATTCAGCAACTCCTGATTGCCGCCGATACTCTCCTGACGATAGATGATTTGACGTTTCCCCATGGGATAGCTGGTTTAATTTGCCCTTATTTAACGAAAATCTCCAATATCTCATAATGAAGTTCACCTTTCGGCACAACTACCTTAACTTTTTCACCGACAGCTTTACCAATAAGCGCCCTTCCAACAGGAGAGCGAACCGAAATCTTCCCCGTATCGGTATCGGCCTCTTCTGAAGAGACCAGTGTATATTCAATGATCTCGTATGGATCATCAAGATTACGCAATTTTACAGAGGTGAGAATATAAACCTTGTCGGTCTTGATATGTTTCGGATCAAGAATTGTTGCTGATGCGAGCTTGTTTTCAAGATCAGCAATGCGCGCTTCAGTATGTGACTGCTCTTCTCGAGCCGCATCATATTCAGCATTTTCACTGAGATCACCATGCGCCCGTGCTTCGGCAATTTTTTCCAGAACTTCCCTTCTGGTTTGATGAACCAGCACATACAACTCCTCTTTCAGCCGGTTGTATCCATCACTTGTCAGGTAAATTCTGTCAGTCATCTCTTGTGTCGTTTTTGTTCAAAAAATATGAAAATAACCCCATAAACACGGTGTGCGCAAACGGACAGTATTGCAAACAAAAAAAAGTAAAGTCAGCGGCAGATAGCTGACTTTACTCAAGAGTAATGTACAATTCTTAATCCTTCAGGCAAAAAAACTTTACACATTAAAAGCGAAATATATTTTACTTCCTGCCCGCTCAACAAGCAGAAACAGCAGGTCGCCCTTTTTGATGTTTTTAACATGGGCATTGTACAATGACAAGGATGTGACCTCCTGCTTGTTCACGGAAAGAATAAGATCGCCCGGGCGTAAACCTGCACGATAGGCATTGGAGGAAGGAGCCATGGTCGTGATAACAACCTTGCCTGAAGAGGACTTCAGCTTCAGTTTCTGCGCTATCCCGGCAGTAAGCTCCTCCGCCCTGAACCCAAGAACAGTACTCACCTTTTCCCCCGCCTCTGTGCTGGATGCATCAGCAACCTTTGCTGCTAGCTGCTCTTCAAGACGAACCGTGAAATTTTTTACACTCCCATCCCTGAAGACCCTGAGATTTACGGTTGATCCAGGTGCCTTGCCAGCAATGGCATTCCGAAGAGAAACACTGCTCGCAACCTTTACACCATTATAGTCAAGGATAACATCACCCGTTTTGATACCGCTTTTTGCAGCAGGACTTCCCTCAACAACTGTTCCAACCAATACACCTTCACCTGCCTTCAAATGTATGGCTTTTGCAAGATTATCATCAATATCCTGAAGCGTGACTCCGAGATAAGATCTGGTCACCTTGCCCGTTGTAATCAGGGAGGTCAATACCGTTTTTGCCATATTCGATGGCACGGCAAAACCTATCCCCTCGAACCCGCCTGTTCGGCTTGCTATAGCTGTATTGACACCGACAAGCTCACCGTTGATGTTGACAAGAGGACCTCCGGAATTACCGGGATTAATCGCCGCATCGGTCTGTATGAAATCTTCATAATCGGCAAGCCCGACATTTGCCCTGCCTTTGGCGCTTACAATCCCCTGGGTAACTGTTCTGGCAAGATTTTCACCAAGAGGACTGCCAATTGCGATAACCCATTCCCCAACCCTGAGTTTGTCACTGTCACCGATAACAATTGGTTTCAGACCTTTTACATTAACCTTGATGACGGCAATATCGGTCTTTGGATCGGAGCCAATGAGCTTCGCATCTATTTTACGATTATCCGAGGTTCTGACATAAACAACATCAGCGCCATCAATCACATGATTATTGGTAAGAATATAACCGTCAGCAGTCACAATAACGCCTGATCCAAGTCCACGCTGAACCTCTTTGCGACCATTATTCATTGAACCGCCCCCCTGCATTCCGAACATGTCATCAAACGGACTTCCAAAAAAGCTGAAGGGAGAAACAAAACGCTGATTCACGGTTTTTTCGGTAAAAATCGTTACCACTGACGGCGTTGCCGACTCGGCAATCTGCACAAATGCCTCGTTAAAGCTCTTCAGCGATTGAATCGGATAGTTTTCAATATTACTCGTTGCGGTCGCAAAATTCGGCTTGCTGGAGAGGCTTGTCCCATTAAAGGAGACGTTAAATTCCAAGTTGGAAAAGATAAGAGCGCCTACGGCCACACCAGCAAAAACCAGAAACAGGTATTTCACGAACGATTGTTTCTTTTTCATCGGGAATAGGGGTTAATCGTTTTAATCTTTCGCTAAAGCCTCAATAGTTTCAACAGCAGTGATACCGGCCTTCATTTTATTCATTGTCTCTTCATATTCTGCTTCTGGTCGGGAATCAGCAACAATACCTCCTGCGGCCTGGAAATAGATGGTTTCATCCTTGATAACCATAGTACGAATTGCAATTGCCGTCGTGAGATTCCCCTTGAAGTCAAGAAATCCAACAGCGCCACCGTACAAACCACGTTTTTCCTTTTCAAGTTCGTAAATGATCTCCATGGCTCGAACTTTAGGAGCACCGGTGAGCGTACCAGCCGGAAAACAGGACCAGAAGGCATCCATAGTACCAAGATCATCACGAAGTTCTCCACGCACATTACTGACAATATGCATCACATGCGAATATTTTTCAATACCCATCATCTCATTGGTATCGACCGTGCCAATTTTGGCAATTCTGCCGATATCATTCCTGCTCAAATCGATAAGCATCAGGTGCTCGGCCAGCTCTTTTTCATCGGAAAGCAACTCCCGGGCATTACGCTCATCTTCATCAAAAGTACTGCCGCGATGCCTTGTTCCTGCAATAGGGCGGGTATCAACCATTCGCCGTCTGTTGCTGTCGCGCTCAACCTTCACCAGCAATTCAGGTGATGACCCGACAATTTCAAACTCCTGCATGTCAAAATAGTACAAGTAGGGCGAAGGATTGATGGTTCTCAGCATCCGGTACACATCGAAAGGACGAGTATGAAGAGGACGACGGAGACGCTGTGAAATCTGTACCTGAAAAATATCTCCGGCAACAATGTACTCTTTGGCCTTGTTTACCTTCTCAAGGTACTCTGACTTCGTTGTATTGGAAAGTACCAGCTCAGGCTGTTCGGCCCGGAACGAAATCTCTTCACGACCAAGCGGCCGGAACATCTGTTCAGCAATCAACTCTATTTTTTTCAACGCAGTCAGCTTGTCTGTCTCATCAAGATAATTGGAGACAACAAAAACCTTGCGCATGACATTGTCGAAAACAACAAGCGTATCACAAAAGAGAAGAAAGATATCAGGAATACCGGCAGGATCGGCCAGTTCCGGCTCTGGAATCTTTTCAACAAGGTGCATGGCATCGTAGCCGAAATAGCCGAAAACACCAGAGGTGATCATCTGTGGCGTTCCGTTTTTTTTCCTTGGTATCTCTTCGGTATCAAATGCGGCAAGGCACCTGTCGATTTTCAGACGAAGATTCGCCTCTTCACCGGCAATCTCACGGAGATCACTGAATTTTTCATCACGTATCTCAAGATCAGTCAACCCGTCAACTGAGCCTTTCAGGATGGCAACTGGATCTATGGCGATATAGGAAAAGCGGGCAAGATGCTCTTCCCCCTCAACTGATTCGAGCAGACATGAAAAAGGGCGCTGCAGTTTGAGGTAAACCGAAACCGGGGTTTCCGTGTCGGCATGAATCTCCCTGAAAAGCGGTTTTAGAAGGTAGGGCGCATGCCGTTGATATACTGGCATAAGAAGAGAAAACTGAATTAATTATTGATACACGGTAATAAAGAAAAAAATTTTGTATCGTAAAAAAAGAACTCCGGTGAGACACTCCGGAAACTGCCGAAACCAGAAAAAAATGACGCCCCGATTTCCAGCAAAGAAATTCATGATAAACTGGCTCAAGGCGCTTCTACTCTCCCCGGGAGTACTCTTTCCCGCAGGATATCTTCTCGTCTATCTCTCTACCAATCTCTTTCTGAATGCCGATTTCAAAAAGAACATTGCACAATCCGTTGGTCAGGCAACCGGGAATACCTGGAAGGTAAGCATCAAATCACTGAAATCGGGTTTGATTCTTGATTCTGTCACCCTTAATGATATCGAACTCACACCAACAGGTGCGCCAGAGCCCAATCGGCAACATCCAGCTCACACCATTACCATCCCAACCCTCGAAATACCCTGCCCTAACCTTGAAAAACTTCTTTTCAGCCATACCGAACGGATCTTGTCAACCAACGTGATCTGCAAAAAAATTCTGGCTGATGATCGTATCGTTCAGTGAACCATCAACCCCGGCCGATTCCAACGAATAGACGCTAATTTGTGAAAAGGATCGGTCAGCAACGACAGATCAGGATCCCATGACCAGTAGACCATCAACGCCTTGCCGACGAGATCTTTTTCCGGCAAAAATCCCCAGAAACGACTGTCGAGACTGTTGTCGCGGTTATCGCCCATCGCAAAGTAGTAGTTTTCATGAACCGTGTATTGCTGAGTCGGAGAACCGTCAATAAAGACCTCTCTGCCCTGTAGACTCACCTCGTGTCCCTCATCGGCAATTAGCGCGCCGTAAAGTGGAAAAGTCGCTGCTGTCAATCTAACAACATCTCCTTTGCGAGGGATACGTATAGGTCCGTAATTATCCTTGTTGTAATTGGAAAACTGCGGAAAGATCATGTAATCCCCCTCTCCTGCGGGTACACGACTGCCGATAAACTGTGCATGTTCGGGAAGAAGCACCGGTTTCCTGTTAATTGAGAGCTGCTGGTCATGAATCTCAAGGGTATCTCCGCTCAGGCCTACACAACGCTTGATGTAGTTCAGTGAACGATCCTTGGGATATTTGAAGACAATAATATCGCCATGCTTGACCTTGTCAACTCCTGGAAGCCGAATCTCGGTAAAAGGTATTTTCGGGCCATAAATATACTTATTGACAAAAAGAAAATCACCCGCAAGCAGCGTATTTTCCATCGACCCTGTTGGAATTCGGTATGATTCCACCACAAACACCCGAAGTACTGTAGCAAATATCGCCGCTATAACCAGTGCTTCAAACCACTCCCGTGAATGTTTTTTTTCCGGTTTACCTTTCTGAGTATCCAATACTATAGCAAATTATGCGTTAAATAAAATTCATCGAATCAGGCTTAAACTCTATTCATCAATATTTAATAATGCAAGGAAAGCCTCCTGGGGAACCTCCACTCTGCCGACCTGCTTCATTCTCTTTTTACCCTCTTTCTGTTTTTCAAGCAACTTGCGTTTGCGGCTTATATCGCCGCCATAGCACTTGGCAAGCACGTTCTTGCGCATCGCCGAGATGGTTTCGCGCGAAATCACCTTGCTGCCGATTGCCGCCTGAATCGCCACTTCATACATCTGTTTCGGAATAATCCCTTTCAGTTTCAGACAAAGCTTCTTCCCCCAGTCGTAAGCCTTGGAGCGGTGCACCACAATAGAGAGGGCATCAACCGTGTCGCCATTCAGCAGCACATCAAGCTTGACCAGATCAGATTCGCGATAGCCAATATACTCGTAATCCATTGAAGCATAGCCTTTTGAAATGGATTTGAGCCTGTCGTGAAAATCAAAAACGATTTCTGCCAGAGGAAACTCAAAATGCATGATCACTCTGGTAACATCAAGATAATCGGTATTTTTGTACTCACCCCGACGCTCAATGCCAAGCTTCATGATATTGCCGATATAGTCGGCAAGCGTAATGATCTGCATGGTCACATAAGGCTCTTCAACAAGGCTGATGCGACCCGTCTCAGGCATTTTGGAGGGATTGTCGACAATAACAATTTCCCCGTTGGTCATCACAACCCGGTACTCCACATTGGGAACCGTGGTGATAATATTGACCCCGTACTCCCTCTCCAGACGCTCCTGGATAATCTCCATGTGGAGCAGACCGAGAAATCCGCATCGGAAGCCGAAACCAAGGGCAACTGATGTTTCAGGAGTATAGACCAGAGAGGCATCATTCAGGGCAAGCTTTTCAAGCGACTCACGAAGATCCTCAAATTCATTCGAGTTGATCGGATAGAGACCGCTGAACACCATCGGCTTGACATCCTTGTAGCCCGCCAGACGCTCGCTTGCCGGATTATCAACAAGCGTTACCGTATCACCGACCTTGGCATCCTTGACATCCTTGATGGAGCAGATCAGATAGCCGACATCTCCCGATTCAAGCAAGTCTTTCGGCTGCCGCTTCATGCTCATGGTGCCAATCTCATCAGCAAGAAAAATCTTCTCGCTGGCAAAAAACTTGACCTTGTCACCCTTTCTCAGTGAACCCTCAACAATTCGGAGGTATACTACCGCACCACGGTAAGCATCAAAAACCGAGTCAAAAATAAGTGCCCGCAGCGGCAGATGATTATTGTCGGCAGGATGAGGAATTCGAGCAACAATTGCCTCTATCAGCTCACTCACACCGATACCGGCTTTTGCCGATACCTGGAGAATCTCCTCACGTTTGACTCCCATAAGATCCATGACCTGACGGGCAACACCTTCAACATCCGATGACGGAAGATCGATTTTATTGATAACCGGAATAATATCAAGGCCAGCATCAATGGCCAGATAGAGATTGGCAATGGTCTGGGCCTCTACACCCTGAGTTGCATCAACAATAAGAAGGGCCCCTTCGCAGGCAGCAAGAGAGCGTGAAACTTCATAGCTGAAATCAACATGACCGGGAGTGTCAATAAGGTTCAACGTGTATTGCAACCCATCGACCGCCTTGTATTTCATCTGGATGGCATGGCTTTTGATGGTAATGCCCCGCTCCCGCTCAAGGTCCATATCATCAAGGACCTGTGCAGAGGCCATCTGGGTACGATCAAGCGTATGCGTTATTTCCAGCAGGCGGTCGGCCAGTGTGGATTTTCCATGATCGATATGTGCAATGATGCAGAAGTTTCTGATACGGCTGACTTCTGTACTGGACAAGGCCATAAAAAGAGCGTTAGATTCTTTTGAAAATTCAAGGTGAGGAATATAAGCAAATATTACGATTGTGACATTGCAGAGCTGTTACACAAAAAACAGAGCCTCTGCATCATGACGAAGGCCTCTGAGAAATTCAGATGCCTCCATGGGTTTGCGCCCTTCAAGCTGCAGCGACAACAGCTCAAGCCAGCCGTCGCTGCCGCTTGCATAGAGTCTGCCCTTATCAGCAAGAATTCTTCCCGGAGAAGCTGAAGGTATATCGGAGAGAACCGCAGGAGAAGCACGGAATATCTTCATGGTTTTCCCCTGAAAAGTAGTCCATGCCGCTGGCTTCAAGGCAAGGCCCCTGATAAAATCATTAATGGCTGTAACCGGCTGCGCCCACTGGATTCGCGTATTATCCCGTGTAAGCTTGGGAGCCTTTGAGGCAAGCGCATTATTCTGCTGCGACACGCTGACACTGCCATCGGCTATTTGATGCAGCGTCTGAACAACAACCCTGGCTCCAATCTCCGACAGACGACGGGTCAGACTGGTAGCATTTTCATCAGGGGCTATCGGCGTTTTTTCCTGAAGAATGATATTGCCGGTATCAACACGCTGCTGCAGAAAAAATGTGGTGACACCGGTTTCCTTTTCACCCTTGATGATAGACCAGTTGATGGGAGCAGCGCCCCGATAGGCCGGAAGAAGGGAGGCATGAAGATTGAAGGCACCGAGAGCAGCCTGTTCATAGACCACAGTAGGCAGAATACGGAAAGCGGCAACAACAATGACGTCAGGCCTTTGCGCAGCAACAGAGGCAGCAAAATCCGGATCAGTGACATCATCAACCTCATAAACCGGCAGGCCCAGAGCAAGAACTGCCCTTTTTATCGCAGATGGTTCTGGATCAGAATGCTTGTTTTTGCGAGGCTTATCCTTTCCCGTAACAACAAGCACAAGCTCGAACGCACTGTTTTCAGTTGCAATAGCATGCAACGAGGGAACAGCAAACTCAGGGGTTCCCATAAAAATAATCCGCATGGCTCTCAAGAAGGTTTGGATATCATAACAACACACGAGTAACGACCGGATAGGCCGCATTGACAACACCAGAGGAAAGAACCTCCAGCTCTTTCTGGATTTTTCGCCGATTGCGCTTTTCCAACAGGTCAACAAAGAGCGTCCCGTTGAGATGGTCAATCTCATGCTGGAGCACTCTGGCAACCATACCGGAAAAATCACCAGTACGCTCTTCAAAATGCTCATCGCGGTATTTCAATGTAAGAGAAGCAGGGCGTACCACATCCCCCTGAACACCAGGAACACTCAAGCACCCCTCCTCCATTTCATTGGAGCCCCAGACCGCAAGAATATGAGGATTAATAACCACCATCGGCTTTACATTTTCGTAATCACTCACACACGAAACATCGAGAACAAGCAGCCGCAAAGAATGCCCCACCTGGGGTGCAGCCAGACCGATACCCGAAGCATTGCGCATCGACTCAAACATCGACCCAACAAGCTCCTCAATCGCTCCATCAACTCCCTTCAACGGCCTGGCTTTCCGTCGAAGAACATCATCACTGTAAATAGTAATCGGTAATATCATTTCTTACAGGTTCGAATTTAGAGGGATTCAGGTGACAATGTGCTACCCGGAATCCACTCGTCGCTGAATTGCTTCTTACCTCTCTGGCGCAACGACTGTGATCCACCAGTGAACCAACAAGTCCAGCCCTCAAGGGATTGAGATGAATATAAGCTTACCTGCTATAAAAAGAAGGGCTCTTCCTCACAGATTATTGATTTTATAGGAGCTCGAAAACGGATGACCGCGCCTCTTGTGTCTACGATTATAGACGGTCAAAAGCTATCATGAACAGAAAAATGCGTCAAGAGATGTGGACGTGATTTCGGCCACTGGAGACAAAATGTTTGTTTTTTTCTTAACTTACCCTTCAGACGCTATTGAAACATCCAAAAAGGAGACTAACCTATGGCAAAGAAAAATGTTGACACAATCAAGTGGCTGAAAGAGCCTGAAGATCATGATTATCCGGCAGCAAAATCGTATTTAAGCCTTCTTTATGATGAAGAATCGGCAAAAGCAACGGTGAAAAAATTGAGAGATGCACCCATTTCGCAATTCAAGGCGAAAGATATTTTTCGGGCTTCCGGGCTATCGCTCCTTGGCGTCAGTAATTCACATGTTGAAAAAGATAAATCCAAAATAGAAATGGGAAAAAAACTTTCACCTTTGCTTTTAGTGAGAGATTCAAAGCTTGGCAAGGTCATCATTGTTGATGGATATCATCGGTTGTGCGCAATTTATTTATTTTTTGAAGATGCTGTTATACAATGTAAAATTGTTTAGACTCGAAATTCAACCTCCATCCACGATATAGACCGGGTTATCAGGGTGTTCCGGTTCTGGAAAAGGATTGGAGAGCGGAAACCTCAATGGCTACAGCAGTGGCAAGTTCAATATTTTTGCTCGCTGCTGCGAGGGGAGAGAGTCGCCGTTTTGGAGTAGTCGGCACCGACCTTGCGCCCCCCCAAGAACTAAAGAAAAAAAACATGACGACAATGGTGAAAAGCAGAACATCCGAATCGGTCCGATCACCCGGTTCTTCACCAGTAACAGTGCCAATACTTTTGTGTTGCGAAACACATCACCCAGCTCCTCATACTTTACCTCTCTTATAACATCAGAAATTGTTTTTCAACCTGGAAATACAATAAAAAAAATTGAAATTCATCTCATAAATAGTTTATGATCTGTATGCCAGGTGGGATATGAATTTATTTCCTTAAGATACTGGCCAAATCCAACCATCCTGAATTGCATATTATATGTCTTAATCATTTCTGACAACCCGTGGCGCTCTTCAGTAATTATTTCCTTTAATACCTTTGGAAGACTTTTAAAATGAATATTTTTTTTATTCTTGAATTCATCATGAAACTGTTCATGATACAAATAATTAAAATCCAAACCTTCTTTTTCTGCTCTGTACAATATATAATTTGGTGTAATATGTTCAAATTCGACTTCTGTACGGATATCAGAAAAAATATCTCTTATATCATTTAACTTTTGAGCATTTCCCAAATCGACAAAATCCGGTAACTCGATAAAAAGAAACGGTATAAGTTCTTTATAATGCACAATATTTGATGTATTGACGATTGCGGCCACTTCATTAGACGGAATGGTGCCCAAGGTCAAAACCAGTGAACCTAATTCAATATTTTTTTCTGCTATTTTTTTCCTTATTTCAAGAGATCTTGATTTTCTGAATTCTTCGGTCAATGTAAGAATAGAGCATACCTGATATGAAAAAATATTTCCTACAAGAATTAAATCCTCCCTCTTTTGTTTTGTTTTTTTGACTATTTTCTCAAAATCCTCTTCCAGTTCACGTGTTAAGAGTTTTTTAAAAAACGGTGAAATTTCACTATCGACAATATCTTTTGATAAATATTCTGCGGGATATTCGTTTGATGAATCAATGATACCGTCCAAACGTTCAATAAAAGTTTTCAGTTTCAAGAAGTACTGAATACTTTTTGGAAAAAGAAATGACAGAAACATACTGAGGCTATTAATTGAGAAATAATAATTATAGCATTTATTTATAAAATTGGGTATTCCGGTGAAAGTGTACCACCTTCGTGCCAGATTTGCTGTTATAACTTACAAAAATATTTCAAAATTCAATTCCTTCTTCTTGATGATTCACCTTTCAACTTCCATCAATACTCTCTGTCCAAGAGCTTCATAACGGCTCCAGACCTCAGGCAGCCTTTTCTTGAACCCCCCCGGGGGCCCCCCGGTGCGACACGGGTGTCCCCATGGTCACAACCCTTGAACTGAATCGTTAAATCTGAAAAAAGCAACCAGCATCTTCGAGCAGCTTGTTGATTATGATGCAGGCAGTGGCATCCTTGTGTGCCATGACAGTTTTTGGTTTTTCAACGTTGCAGGGCTCAATACCCTTGGTGTAGCTTCTTGTCGGGCATACAGGAAAAATACAATTATTAATATGGGTTACCCGCTTTTGATATTTACAGGTGTTACCATGAAACACTCCTGTCTCGTTTATGCTTTTCACCCAGCATGGTATTTCGGATCAAGCCGATTGTGAATTTTGCAACAAACTCTTATATACTTGAAGAGGTAAGAGTTCTATAATCACTACAGAGAGACATGAGCACCATGGAAAATCAACTTGAATTGCTTGAAGCTGAAGCACTGAAACTTTCAGCCGCTGAACGTGCAGCTTTTGCCCAGCTTTTGCTCGCCAGTCTCGACGAAGATGCCGAGATTGAAGATGCGTGGGCAACCGAAACCGAACGAAGAATGGGCGAGATTGAAAATGGCATAACCCACGTTATTCCTCTCGCTGATGCCCTTGCACAGGTTCGCGCAGCACTGAAATGAAACTCGTGATTGCACCTGCGGCACTCGCCGAACTGCATGATGCCGCCGCATTCTATACGCTGAAAGCGAATGCAAAATTGGGCCTCTCATTTGTTGGAGAGTTTGAACGGGCAGCCAATCTCGTACTGGCCAACCCTCTTCTTGGTTCGGAATTTCGTAACAATCGCCGACGATATCTGCTCCGACGATTTCCCTACAGCATCATCTATCAAGCCACCCCTGAAGAATTACGGATTCTTGCCGTAGCTCATCATACACGACGACCTGGTTATTGGGCTCAACGCAAGGAGTAACCCAACGCCGCTCTTCGGCATCAAGAAAAATCATGTTCGGTGACTCCCCCTTGTCAGCAACAAGTTCAGCTCCAGTTTCCGATCCATTGGCAATGTGGAGTCAGTTTTGCACAGAATCTAACATTGAGCACGATGGAGAGATGAAACCTTTACCATCAACGCAGCAGGAGCTCTTTTTATGACTGATCTAACGATAGGTGACAGCTTAAAATCCGGTATTGGTGAGTTATTTACCTGTACCGAACATGGAGATTTTCAGCGAATCCGTACTCCCTTTCTGTACCCTGATGGAGACACTATTGACCTTTTCTGCAAAACTGATGGGGATACCGTCACGATAACCGATCTTGCTGAAACGGTGCGGTGGCTCCATGCACAGTCAGCATCATCTTCCAAACGATCAACCAAGCAGCGGCAGCTTATCGAAGAGACTTGCCTTACTCACGGTGTTGAATTGTATCGGGGGATGATTCTTGGACGTTGTCGCCCCGGCGATTCATTTGCTATGGTTGTTACACGGGTTGCTCAAGCAGCCGTCAGAGTTTCCGACCTCTGGTTCACTTTTAAAACACGGACGGTCGAATCAATCACTGATGAGGTTGCAGATTGCCTCGCTGACAAAAAACTGCCATTTACCCGTTTTGAAAAACTTGCCGGGCGGTCTGGCAGGGCGTGGGCTATTGATTTTCACGTGAGGTCTCCATTGCGCAGCTCCCTTGTTTCTGTCTTAAAAACATCAAACTGTTCTTCAGCCCGACCAATTGTTGAGCATACCGTTGCCGCGTGGTATGATCTGAATCATTTAGCCGCAGGCCCGGAGGGGTTAAGTTTTATCTCGCTGTTTGACGACACCTCTGATGTCTGGACAGATGAAGACTTCAAGCTGGTAGAGCCGTT
>JBAXBW010000045.1:0-13344 GCA_037141805.1 Chlorobiaceae bacterium
TTGCTCGATACCTCCACAAACCCGCCATCGCCGGACACACTTCCACCTCTGGCGCTGATGCCGCCACCAAAGGCGGTATGATCGTTTGACCACAGAACCACCTTGCCACCATTTCCAGCGTCAATGGCATCCGCCGAGATTTTGACATCCGTGCCAACAACCGTCGCGCCAGCATTAAGAACAGAGGCATCCTTCCCCTGGAACCCGCCGCCAATACTCACCGTGCCGCCACCAGCCTCGCCCGACACATCCACAATAGCGCTGTCGAACAGCCCGACCTTGTCGCCTGTCATCACTACGGTTCCACCAACGTCACCCGGATTAACCCCTTTGGCGGTGATGGTGCCGGTTGATTGCGTCACGCCGCTCTCTCCGCCATCAAGAATAATCCGCCCTTCCCTTTCAACAAAAGTGTTCGCCTCAAGAACGCCGCTGTTGCTGAGCACCTGCTGCGTCAGCGCATCAGCGGCTTTGGCCGTCATCACCACCAGACCACCATCGGCCTTGATCAGCCCCTTGTTCTCCGCAAGGGCATCAACGGCGGACTGGTCAATGGTCAGGTTAATCAGGCCATCTCCCCTGAAATCAATCGACACCTGGTTTCCTGCTGCCAGGGCAGCGCTTCCGCCCGGAGTGGTGATGGTTCCTTCATTGCTCGCCCTGGGGGCAAGCAGCGCCACAACCCCGCCCGGCATGGCGTTGAGCAGACCCTGGTTGATCACCGGGCCTGCGCTGCCAGAGTTGGTGAAGCTGTATTTCCCGGCGAGGAAGTCGCTGTCGAGCATGTTGAGCGATGAGGCGGTTATACCGCCCACGTCAACTCGTGCGGTCTTGCCGAAAATAACGCCTGCCGGGTTCACCAGAAACACCTTGCCGTTTGCCGAGAGTGAACCCATGATCTGGGTCGGGTTCTGGTCGGTGATGCGGTTCAGCGCCGAGGATGCGGCGTTTGGCTGGTTGAACTGCACAGCAGCGCTGGAGCCGATGTTGAAGCTGTTCCAGTTCGCAATCATCTGCTGGCTCGACTGATTCACCGTCATCCGGGCACCACTGACCGCGATATTTCCGCTGCCAGCAGTTATCTGTCCCCCGGCGGGTAACGCGTCGGGGTCAAGGGCAAAGGCCGGTTCTCCTGCCAGAAACATTGCCGCAAGCACGGCAATGCTGCGAAGTGGAGATTTTGGAACACACCCGTTCGTCTTGACCCTTTCGGAAACAACAATCCATTGTTCCTTGGTTTTTGACCAGATGACGTTGAATATCCTGTTCATGGCACTTCTCAGATAAGTATAAAATAAGTATTAAAATAGTCGCATCGGCAATACTCGTTACACATCAAGCTCTGCCTTGAGACTAATCAGTGTGTTAAAGTTCCGAAGCGAGAGCAGGTGAGCATACACCAGTGCCAGTGAGCCATTGCGGAAGAGCTTCACCAGGTCGGCATCTGCCAACTGGGTCAGCTTCTGCTCGTCCACCACCAACATGCCGTTCAGGGCATAGCTCTTGCCGCTCTCCATATTTGCCTGTGCATCAATCTGTTTGAGCAAACCCTCCTTGAGCAGCATGGATCCAAACTCTCGAGTCTGCCGGATTTGCACCAGATAGTCCTGAAGAAATACCTGAATCTCGCGAGTTTTTTCGGTCGGTTCTCCATCTTCAAAAAGGGGAAGACCGCCTTCAAGATTAAAACCATCAAACGCCTGGTCAAAACAAACCGTGGCCTGTCCCTCGGTGCCATCGGTGGTAATAAAGGGGTAACGCCTGATATAAGCGGGGATGTACTGGGCGGTCCATGTTCCTTCTGAACCAACAAAGAGGTTTTCGTTCTCTTCAAGCCCAAGCAGGGCCACCGGGAAAATGGCGCCATCTGCTGAGGCGCTGAAGATGATCGGGAACTGACGCCCGGCGTCGAAAAATTCTACGGCGGCAATCATGATCGCACGAGTAGATGCCGCAAACCTGTACCCCGCCGGGCTTGGGCTTACGGTCATATCGGCATGAGCCTCCTTGTTGAGGGCTACTGGATTCTGGTAAAAAAGCGGCATGTTCTGCTGTTCCATTATGGCTTGGATTTTTTATTGTTGAATGCACTGATGAGCGTATCGGTCACATCATTTTTCTTGTTTGCAAAAAGGAGCGCGTCGAATTTGCGAATGAGGTAGTCGTAGCTATTGGCGCTGGCAAACTGTTCGACAAGGGGAGAGAACTCTTCCATGAGTTTGCGGGTCAGCTCGCCATCATACTCTTTAAGCTCTTTCTGGTAACCGGCAAGGGTGTTCTGAAGCTCTCGCTCACGGGCACCATACTTTTTCTGCTTGTCAAGAATGCTTTGCGATGGCTTTTGCCCTTTTTTCACCTGTTTTAACGCGGTATCAATCTCTTCCTTCAGTTTTTTATTGCTTTCTATCGTAACATTGAGCTGGTCTTGATAGTTTTTTGCCTTTGCGGCATACTGGTCGCGCGCCTCCTTTCCGGCGTTGCTCTCTGCAAAAACACGCTGCATGTCGATGTGACCGACCTTCAACCCTTCGGCGTTGGCAACGGTTGCGGAAAGAACAAAAATCAGGAGAAAAAGTGTTTTAATCGCTTGTTTCATTCGTTTGTTTGGTTTGTTTGAAAAAACTAAAAATAAGCCGTGGCCTGCAGCCAGAATCGGCTCTTGTCGTTATGTCCGTCAGCGTTGTTGCCGGCATTACTTCGTCCGGGATTGTCACCAATCACATGCGCCCAATTGCCGCGAAGTGCAAATTTCGCAAGGTATGAATAGTTAAAACCAAGCCCAGCTCCCTGTATCCAGTAACGGTTGAGGTTTGTAGCCGTACTGGGGGAAACTCCTTCATTCTTCTGGAGCCTCACACGACCAGCATCGAAAAAGCAGCTTATCTGAAAGGCACCCAAAGCGGCCGAGGCTGGCATATTGTAACGAAGATTGGTGCTGATAAGTTGCCCTTCATCACCAGCACCTTCTCCAACGGGATAGGCGCGAATACCGTTCGGCCCGCCAAGAGAAAATTTCTCGCTGGAATCCAGATTGTTCATTGCTCTCTGGGCACTTAATGAAACATCGAGATTGATTCTCCCGGCAAGGCGCTGCACCCGGGTGGCACCATAGTTTAACCGGGTATAGTTATTTTCTGTATTTGCAACGGATTCATGAAGGGTGCCTGTGGTCAGGCCAATGTTGCCGCTGATGTAGCCACCCCCATAAAAGTGGTCGTTGCGGTCGCCGGAGAGAGTGAACGTTGCACTGCCGAGTTGCTTGTCGCGAAGGGGATCATCAGATTTCCAGGTATCGACAAGTGCTTTGTAACCATAAGAAATGCTCGTCGTGAGGTTGGACGTTCGGCTTCGAAGCATGGCATAGCTAAAACCTGCATCAATGTTGTTGCTTCGACCTTTGTAATTTGCGCCAGCCAACTCACCTCCCAGTGTGTAACGCATGCCGGTATAGGCCAGATTGCCTCTGAACCCATTTTTATAGAGAGGAAAACTGTAGCCAACGCGACCTTGTGTCAGACCTGAGGCTTCGGTCAAAAGCAGCATCACCTGATCTCCATAGTGAAGCGGATCATTAAAAGAGAACATGGTATTCGCTCTCCATGCTCCGGTATAGCGGTTTCCCTGGTTGTCTGCCCATACCGACCCTGAAAAAAGAGGCCCTTCGGTTACAGCAATCTCAACTCCACTGCTGTTTGGAATTGTTCCGGGGGCCAGAGATGCGCGGGCATCAATACCGGGCAGCTCGTTCATGAGTAAAACGGAACGCTCAATTTTTTGTTCGTTGAGGGGCTGGCCTCTTTGAATCGCAAGTGCGCCAATACTTTGCAGTGATTTTGTGCGTATTCTGACACTTTTGTCTTTTTTAATGGAAAGAGAGCCATCGCTTTTGCCCTGATGCACCGCGATTTCAATAATGCCGGTAGTGACATCCTGTTTGGGCAGATAGGCCTTTGCAAGAAACCATCCCTTCTTCCTGAGGAAGGCCGTAACTTCGTTCACAATGGCCTGCAACTCACTGTAAGAAATCTTTTTACCGACATAACTGGCCGTAATGGACTGCATTTCTCCTTCAGTGACAATTCCCTCATACCCACTGAATACAAAACCTTTGACCATGACCTGAACGCCACTGCCGGGCACCGTGGTGTGATCGGTTGTTCCTTCGGAAGAAGGGAGTTGTTGTGGCTGCGGATTCTGCCGTAACTGCTGATCACGAAGAATACTGCCAGCATCAGGAATGACCTGAGCCTGAAGTGAAGCTGCAGAGAGAAGAGTTCCGAGCGCAATGAACATTGTCCTCGTTATGATCCTTGAAAACACTTTTTGTCCCTCCGGTTTAAATGGCTTTTGAGTCTACCCTGTACTATGGGCTGAATCGCAATATAATATATACGGAGGAACGGAGGAACTGAAGAATTACGATCCCTTTTCCCTCAGAGAAAAATCCCTCACCCACTCAAGCTGACGGGGCAAACAAACGGTATTCAGATCGTAATGGGTTTGTGCAAAGGCACGGGCATTGGTGCCCAGTCTTGCCCGCTCTTCGGGATCGTCGAGCAGCGCACAGACTTCGTTCGTCAGCCCTGTAACATCAAAGAAAGGGATCAGCCGCCCGGTTTCGTTGTGCCGGATTGCTTCACGCAACGGTTTTGTATTGCTGGCCACAATCGCGCAGCCAGCGCTCATTGCTTCAAGCAGACTCCAGGAGAGAACAAACGGGTAGGTCAAATAGATGTGCACTGTTGAGAGTTGCAACAGCTTTATAAATTGCGTATAAGGAATGGTACCAAAAAAATGAACCCTTGCCCAGTCCGCAGCACTGATCTGCGGGCGAACTTCAGTGATAAAAATCTCTTTCCAGGTTTTTCCTTCCTCCGGCCTTGCTCCATAGCTCACGTTGTCGCCACCAACTATCAGTACTCTGGCGCGCGGCCTGCGCCGCAGAAGTTCAGGAAGAGCACGCATGAAAATATGGTACCCTCGATAGGGTTCGAGGTTGCGATTCACGAAGGTTATCACTTCATCCTGCTTTGTCAGCGTCACGTTGCCATGAATGGCAACACTGACCAACGGATTTGGCGTAACCATGGCGGTATCAATACCGTCGTGCGCCACGGTAATTTTGGCTCGAAAAGGTTCCGGAAAGGTGCTTGCCTGCCACTCTGTTGGCGAAATCCCTGCATCAGCCACCTGAAAGTGCAGGAGGTTATTAATATTTTTCAGACGCAAACGGCAGGCATCCGCATCGTCACGAGGAGGAAACTCTGGATCAAAACCAACATCAGCGCCTTCCTGGTGGTAGTAAAACTCGCAGTAGATTCCCAGCTTTGCCTGCGGCCAGACATCTTTCAGAAAGAGACTTTCACCCCAGCCTGGATGTGCAATGATGACATCGGGAGTAAACCCTTCGGCCTTCAATTGCTGGGCCGCACGAAAACAGGCCTCACCCCTGATCGTCTTGGTCTCGAAATCGCCCACCCAGGGATGTATGCCCTTCGTTGACCCACGGCTGGCCGCATAAAAGCGCAGCTTGATGCCATGCCACTCGGCGACCTGCACTTTTTTCATGGTCATGGCAACCACCCTGTTTCGTGAATCAGCGGCCAGCGCTGGCGCAAGAAACTTGAACTGCCCCGGAAAATTCTGATGGACGAATAGAAACTGCATAACGCTCCCGGCCTCTCTTTACAAGCTTATAACATTTCAAAGTAAGATTTTTTAATTTGTTCCCGGCAACATCTCAAAATAAAAAGACAAAAATGTCTGAAATCTTATTATCTTTCTGCGCATACCCCTTATATATTTAGGAAAAACCACATAATCGCCAAATAAATAAACAAAAAACGACTTTTGGAGAGTATTTTGTTCACTGAAGAAACCGCCAGAACATGCGAAGAGAGAGCACGACACCTTCCCCTTCGGTGATCAAGCCCTGGATCATCGATACCACCCTGAGAGACGGAGAGCAGGCCCCCGGCGTTGTGTTCAGCGCTGCGGAAAAAACAGAAATTGCCTCTCTGCTTGCCAATACCGGCATCAATGAACTTGAAATCGGTTATCCGGCCATCAGCGCTGATGAACAGAACGTTATCAAGAAAATCGTGGCGCTGAATCTCCCGGTACGACTGACCAGTTGGGCCCGTGCAAAATGGCAGGACATTGAGGATGCTTCCTTCTGCGGTACCGAAGCGGTTCATATCAGTTTTCCTGTTTCCGACTTGTACCTGCAACTGATGCAAAAAGATTATGCGTGGGTACAGCAACAGTTGCAGGAACTTGTTCCAAAGGCGAAAAAATATTTCAACATTGTCAGTGTCGGAGCCCAGGATGCAACACGTGCAGAGCCTGAACTGCTGAAGCGTTTTGTGCTTGATGCAACGGAATGCGGCGCTGACAGAATACGTATTGCCGATACGGTAGGTATTGCTACTCCCCCGTCAGTGATGAGTCTTGTGGGCTGGCTGAAATCGGCAACACCTGCAGCACTTGAATTTCATGCCCATAATGATCTCGGCATGGCAACAGCCAACGCATATACTGCTCTGGAGGCGGGATGTCAGGCGGTCAGTGTTTCGGTAACGGGACTTGGTGAGCGCGCCGGAAATGCGGCACTGGAAGAGCTTGCCATAGCTTTGAAATTATCGAAAACGTATAAAACAAGCATTGATACCCGCCAGCTTGCACACCTCTGCACTATGGTCAGCAAGGCTGCGGGAAGAGTTATTGAAGCTCAGAAACCGGTTGTGGGCAAATCGGCTTTCCAGCATGAATCGGGTATTCACTGTGCCGCGCTGCTGAAGCATCCACTCTCTTATCAGCCGTTTCTTCCTGATCAGGTTGGTCGCGACAAGCATGAGCTGGTGATAGGAAAGCACTCGGGAAGCGCTTCATTACAGCACTTTTATTCCAACAGGGGAATCAAGATAACAAGAAATGAGGCGAATCATCTTTTGGCGATTGTCCGCACCACAGCCACTGAAAAGAAACGGGCACTGCAACCGGAAGAACTCGACAGCATTTACGGCACACTCCTGGTTAACCACTGAGAAAATTATATCGCAAGCATCATGCTCATCACACAGGATCAGGACCATAACAGTATCAGCCTGCTTGCTGAAGTCAGCAGAACAATCACCAATGAAGATGATATCAATAAGGTATTACGGCTTGTTCTTTTCATCATGTCTGAAAATATGAACATGCTCAGGGGGATGATCACCATTCTTAACCGTGATACCGGCGAAATTGTTATCAACGAATCATTTGGACTGACGGAAAAAGAGAAAGAGAGAGGTCGTTATCAGATCGGCGAAGGAGTGATTGGGCATGTGGTTAAAACCGGCAAAGCGGTTATTGTTCCCTCTATTATCGACGAGCCGCTCTTTCTCGACAGAACCCGCTCAAGAAGCAGGGCGAAAAAAGAGAATCTTTGTTTTATTTGCATCCCAATCAAGGCCGGTACGGAGATTATCGGCACACTGAGCGCTGACCGCCAGTTTGAGCCTGCAGCGGTGAACGATCGCACAAAAAAGACAAACGCAGAAGGGGAAAGC
Organism: Chlorobiaceae bacterium; assembly: GCA_037141805.1. Taxonomy (GTDB): domain Bacteria; phylum Bacteroidota; class Chlorobiia; order Chlorobiales; family Chlorobiaceae; genus Chlorobium. The sequence continues at coordinate 7,554 of JBAXBW010000045.1, forward strand.
ATCGACATGTTACAGTACTATGTTGACCAACTCTCCATTATCGCCTCCATGATTTCACATGCTGTGCGCATCAAGCAGATTGCCCATGAGGAGAACACAAAAACGCCTCATGAAACCATCTTCACCGGAAAGTCTTCTTCACCACAAAAGCGCGAGGCAGAAGAGCAAGAGGATGAAACCATTTCAGCAGCCGAGCGCCCGGCAAATATTATCGGCAATACGAAACCGATGATCGCCCTCTATAAAATGATTGACAAGATCGCGAACACCAACGCCACAACGCTGGTACTGGGGGAAAGCGGTGTTGGCAAGGAGCTGGTGGCAAGCGCTATCCATTTTAAAAGCCGCAGGGCCGACAATCCGTTCATCAAGTTCAACTGCGCAGCATTGCCGGAAAGTATTGTCGAAAGCGAACTCTTCGGACATGAAAAAGGGGCCTTTACCGGCGCTTTGGCTACCCGTCACGGCAGATTTGAACTTGCCCATAATGGCACCATCTTTCTTGATGAAGTCGGTGAACTCAGCCTGTCGGTCCAGGCGAAACTGCTCAGAATTATTCAGGAAAAGGAGTTTGAACGGGTTGGAGGATCAAAAACGATCAAGGTTGATGTGAGGGTCATTGCCGCAACAAATCGTAATCTTGAAGAGTTGATACAAAACGGACTTTTCAGGGAAGATCTCTATTACCGGCTCAATATTTTTCCTATAACGGTACCTCCGCTTCGTGAACGCAAAACCGATATTCTGCTGCTTGCCGATTATTTTGTGGAAAAATACAATGCTGCAAACCATAAGGGAATTCGGCGCATCTCGACCACCGCTATCGACATGCTCATGCGCTATCACTGGCCAGGCAATGTCCGCGAACTGCAGAACTGTATGGAACGGGCGGTCATTTTGAGCGAGGATAATGTTATCCACGGCTACCACCTCCCGCCGACCCTGCAGACCGCCGAATCCAGCGGCACCCCCTATACCGGCTCGCTGCTGCAGAAACTTGACGCCATTGAAAAGGAGATGATCATGGAAGCGCTTAAACGCACCAAAGGCAACATGTCTCGTGCCGCTGTTCAACTCGGCCTTTCCGACAGAATCATGGGTCTTCGTATCAAAAAATTTGATATCGACTATCGAAAATTCCGTTGAAGGGGGAGGCGGGTGATATGGGGCTACTTCCTCTGTTGACAGCAAAGCAAACCTATGGCAACCACGATTCCCCCTCACTCCATCGACTACCCGCTGCACAGCTCATGTTCAGGGATTTCTTCACAAAAGCTATGATCTCAGGGCAATGCAATCAAAGTGAACCTATGCAATGCTTTTTGAACGGAACGCTCTATAGGCATTGATGAGGGCATTGGTTGAACCATCGTGCCCGGTAACGGTTTCGCTCCCCTTGATTTCTGGATAAATAGCCTTCGCGAGCTGTTTGCCAAGCTCGACACCCCACTGGTCAAAGGAGTTGAGCTCCCAGATAATGCCCTGCACGAAAACTTTATGCTCATACATGGCAATAAGGCTTCCGAGTGTAAAGGGATTGAGTTCGTCGAGAAGAATGGTATTCGTCGGACGATTTCCCGGAAACACCTTATGCGGCAGCAACATACCCAGTTCGGCATCGTCGCACCCGGCGGCTTCAAGTTCCTGGCGAACCTCCTGCTCATTTTTGCCTTTCATGAGCGCTTCGGTCTGCGCAAAGCAGTTGGCAAGCAGAATGTCGTGATGCTCCCCGACCGGGTTCTGCGTTTTGAGAGGAACAATAAAGTCCGCAGGAATGACATCCGGTCCCTGATGCAGGAGCTGGAAAAATGCGTGCTGGGAGTTGGTACCCGGCTCGCCCCAGATCACCGGGCCAGTTGCATAGTCCACGGTGTTCCCCTCACCATTAACCCGCTTGCCGTTACTCTCCATGTCAAGTTGCTGAAGAAATGCAGGAAAACGATGCAGATACTGGTCATAAGGAATAACCGCGTGTGATGAAAAAGCAAAAAAATTATTGTACCAGATACCAAGCAGCGCCAGCAGAACAGGAATGTTCCGTTCAAGCGGCTCGTTACGGAAATGCTCGTCCATGGCATACGCACCATTGAGCAGCGCCTGAAAATGGTCAAAGCCGAGAAAAAGAGCTATGGAAAGACCGATCGAAGACCAGAGGGAGTAACGTCCCCCAACCCAGTCCCAGAATCTGAACATGTTGGCTTCATCAATACCAAACTCGACCACTTTTGTGCGGTTGGTTGACACCGCCACAAAATGTTTTGCAATATGCGATTCGTGTTTGGCATGCGTTAAAAACCACTCACGGGCAGTCATTGCGTTGGTGAGAGTCTCCTGGGTAGTAAAGGTTTTGGAGGCAATAATGAAAAGAGTGGTTTCTGGATTAAGCTTTTTGAGGGTTTCACAGATATGAGTGCCATCAATATTGGAGACAAAATGGACCTGAAGCTGACCGTGAGCAAAAGGACGAAGTGCTTCATTCACCATACAGGGACCAAGATCAGAGCCACCAATACCGATATTAACCACATCGGTCATCCGCTTTCCGGTATATCCTCTCCATGTTCCTGAAATAACCCTTTCGCAACAATCCTTCATCTGGGCAAGCACGTCGGCGATTTCCGATGAAAGATCAAGACCGTCAATCTGAAGTGAATACCCTGGAGGCCTGCGAAGAGCGGTATGCAGCACGGCACGCCCTTCTGTATAATTTATTGGTTCACCGGCAAACATCTCGTCACGCTTTTTTTCAAGCCCCGCATTGCGCGCCAGGTCAAGCAGTAACTCCATCGTTCGGGGGGTAATCCTGTTTTTTGAATAGTCGAGCATCAGCCCTTCCCATTGAATTGAGAACCGCTCAAATCGTGCACTATCTTCGCGAAACATCTCCCTCATCTGCAGTTTCCCGATCTCAAGTTTGTGTGCCTGAAGTGCGCGCCATTGTGCGCTTTGTGACAAGTTCATGATTTGTTACCTCTTTAGAGTGTTAAGCTGAACATGAGTAAAACGCCTGAATACAATTCAATAGGGAATATAGCGCAACGCAAGAGTAGAACCATCCGGATCCTTCTCAAGACCGATTATTTCGGCAATACTCCTGATAATATAAATCCCCCTTCCGGATAATTTGAAAAGATTCTGGTGATTGACGGGATTGGGCAATTCTTCAGGATTAAACCCTTTTCCGCAATCTTTGACAGAGACCAAAAGGGCGCTCTCTTCGGCAACCAACCGAACGGATACTGTCATATCACGCTGCTCCTTGTTTCCATGCCTGATGGCATTGACAAAAGCCTCTTTCAAAGTCAACTGAAGCCCTTCAATAAAGAGTGTGCTGTACCCCTCACTTTGTGCGAATGATGAAATGAACCTGCGCAACGATTCGTATTCTGAATACAAGCCAGGCAACACAATAACAGCCCGTTTCATGAAATAGAGATCATTTTGTCATGATTATATAAGTTGGCCCTCAACTTGTAATTGAACGACAAGTCAGTAATAATTAAGGCATATCGACTGTATTTCTTAACTAAATAATGATGATATTAAAAAATTATTAGTTAATTTAGATTGTTGGATAATACTATTAACTAATTATATTGAAACCGTTTTTTTTAAGCTCACATAAAACCAGACAAAGTATAAATACAATGAAAAAAACAACAAAATATTTAAGCCTCGCTGTAGCACTTTTGGCAGGATTGAGCGGCACCGCCCAGGCTGAAGGATTTAAGGCTGGCGCAGATGTGGTCAGCAGCTATGTATGGAGAGGTGGAGACTTGGGTGACTCACCGGCTATTCAACCAGCTCTCTCTTATACTTTTGCGGATAGCGGTATTGTTGTTGGTGCATGGGGCTCCTATGCACTGAGCGACAACACCACAAGCTTAACCCCTCCGCGCAGCAAATATCGCTATCAGGAGATCGACCTCTATGCAACGGTACCGGTTGGGCCCTTCAATTTGACCATAACTGATTATTATATCCCGGACACTACCCTCAATCCAAGCCCGAGAGCGTTTGATTTCAGCAAAGACAGCTTCAACGTTATTGAAGCAAGCGTTTCTTATGCAAAAGATAATCTTGGTCTGCTTGCAGCCATTAATATTGCAGGAGCAGAAGAGAACGGTGCCAAAAATGCCAAATATTGCGAAGCAAACTACAAGTTCTACGAAAAAAATGGCTATACCGCAAAAGGTGTCGTGGGCTTAGGTAATGAAGATTTTTATGGTGACAAAGAAGGCGACAAGATTGCCCTCGTCAACACCGGCATCTCAGTTTCAAAAGATCGCTATACGGCTTCTTACATCTACAATCCTGACACGGAAAAATCATCACTTGCCTTCATGGCATCGTTCTGATCCGCACATCTTTACCCATAAAAAAGGAGGCACGAAGCTGCCTCCTTTTTTATCTCCTCAATACCGGCTACAGAGCCGCTTCGTAAATAACATACTCCTTGTAAGGCGTTCCTCCGATAACTTTTGCAAGCTTGCTCATTGCCTCATTGACTTTAAGTACCCAGCTCATTTCAGCCGCAAAAACACCGTGTTTGCCTCCATAATCAGCAATTTCCGTATTGAGAATACTGTCGACACCCTTGTTGCGATATTCGGGCAGCACCCCCATGGTTATGGTACGTACCATTGAAATATTTCGGCTATACCAGAGATATTTCAGCAGTCCGAAAGGTGAAAAAGGATTGCCATTAACATGTTTCAACGCCTGGTTGACATCGGGAAGCGACAGTGAAAAACCGACCGTGCGCTTGTTGCGATCCTCGACAAAGTAGATGTAATTTGGATTTGCAAGAGGCTTGAGGCTTTTTGCAAGAAAATCAAACTCCTTGTTGGTCATGGGAACAAAACCCCAGTTTTTTTCCCATGCCTTGTTATAGATCTCCCGAATACGCTCAATTTCCCCGTCAAAATCCTTCATGTTCATAATCCTTACCGTCAGCCCCTCCCTTTTCTTGACATGCTCTGAAATTCTGCGCAAACGTTCGATATCGATAGCTTTCTGGTCAATGTACCAGGCAAGCAGTTCCTGGGCGATTTGGTGACCGTAGTTCAGGACAAGGTCATTATAGTATGGCGGGTTATAAAGCATGAGAAAAACCGGCGGGCTGTCATATCCTTTGGTGAGCATACCACACTGATCGTTCATGGAGGGACTGATCGGACCGCGCATGGCATTCAGCCCCTTCTTTTTGAGCCATACAGCGGCAGCATCAAACAGGGCATTGGCAACACTCTGGTCGTTGATACATTCAAAAAATCCCCAGAACCCAACCTTGTCGGCATGAAAGTCATTGTGGCGGCGATTCTCTATTGCCGCAATAGTCCCTGCCATAACACCATCCTTCCATGCAGTAAACAGGGCGAGGTCGGCATGATCATACAGGGGAAACACTGCCGTATCAAGTGTTTTCATATAATCGTCAATAACCGGCGGAACCCAGTTCCTGTCAAGTTCCGGATCCTTGCGGTAGATCTGCCAGGCAAAGATGATAAACTGCTTCTTCTCTTTTTTATTCCGGACTTGCCGAATCTCTATAGCCATACTTGCCCTCCTCCAGTCAAAACATTATTAATACGTTACAATGTTCGAAATAAAAATTTTATCAAGCCAGCTTATGCAGGACTTCTGCACCTTCACGCAGTATGCGTTCGGTCTCATCCCATGAAAGACACTCGTCGGTTATCGATACGCCGTACCTGAGCTTCTCGGGATCCTCGGGAAAAGGCTGATTGCCGCAAAAGAGATTACTCTCTATCATGACCCCGACAATGCT
>JBAXBW010000046.1:0-13034 GCA_037141805.1 Chlorobiaceae bacterium
ATTCTATGCACGATAAAATCAGAATTGCCGCTATTGTCGGGATGGAACAATGCAACCAGCGAGTATGGCGCGAGGTGACCTCCAAAATAGCCGATCATGCCGAATTAACTCAATGGACCGATCAAGACCTCGAACATCAAAACCCTGAAGCCGCCGAAGCAATACACAACGCTGACTGTATTTTCACTACCCTCATCCAGTTCAAGGGCCAGGCAGACTGGCTGCAGGAACAGGTCGACAAGTCGAAAGTTAAGGTTGTTTTTGCCTACGAGTCGATGCCCGAAGTGATGCAGATGACGAAAATTGGCAATTATGTGGTTTCGGGCGACGGAAGTGGTATGCCTGATATTGTCAAAAAAGTTGCGAAGATGCTGGTGAAGGGACGCGATGAGGATGCGCTCTACGGCTACATGAAGCTGCTGAAAATCATGCGCACCATGTTGCCGCTGATTCCGAAAAAGGCAAAGGATTTCAAAAACTGGATGCAGGTGTACACCTACTGGATGAACCCTACCACCGACAATCTGGCTTCGATGTTTAACTACATCATGGCTGAATATTTTGAGGTTGGTGTCAAGGTTGAAAAGGTTCAGGAGATACCAACCATGGGCTTCTACCACCCCGATGCACCAGAGTATCAGAAAGATCTGCACCATTACGAAAAATGGCTCCACAAACACGACCGAAACGCAACCAAAAAGCGCAACATCGGTCTTCTCTTTTTCCGCAAGCATCTTCTTCAGGAAAAAGAATATATCGATAACACCATCCGTGCCATTGCTGCCAAGGGTCTCAATCCCCTGCCAGTCTTTGTCATGGGTGTTGAAGGTCACGTTGCCGCCAGAGAGTGGTTTACGCATAACAACATCGACATGCTGGTCAACATGATGGGCTTCGGCTTTGTGGGCGGCCCTGCAGGCGCAACCACTCCGGGGGCATCATCAGCCGCAAGAGAAGAGATTCTCGGCAAAATCAATGCTCCTTATGTAGTTTCACAACCGCTCTTTATTCAGGATTTTGCCTCATGGAAGTCGCAGGGAGTTATACCACTGCAATCGGCCATGACCTATTCGCTTCCTGAAATGGACGGCGCTGTCTGCCCTGTAGTGCTCGGCGCTATCAAGGATGGACGCTTGCAGACGGTTCCTGATCGTCTTGACCGGCTTGCTGGACTTGCCAAAAAGTTTTCAGAGCTGCGCCAGGTTCCCAACAAGGATAAAAAAGTTGCTCTGGTGGTTTACGACTATCCGCCGGGCATGGGCAAAAAGGCCAGCGCCGCCTTGCTTGATGTACCGAAAAGTATCTATAATATTATCCAGACGCTTCGCGCTGAAGGGTACAATGTTGGTGAGTTGCCAAAATCACCTGAAGCGCTGCTTGCCATGCTCGACAAGGCCACCGATTACGAAATACAGGCGCACGAGCAGGAGTGCTTTGCCATAGACCGAGAACAGTTCAACAGCATCACCAGCAACAGGGAACGTGAACGCATTGAAGGACGCTGGAGCGGCTTCCCCGGAGAAATTGCTCCGATTAAACCGGACAAACTCTTTATCGGCGGCATCACTCTCGGCAATATCTTTATCGGCGTTCAGCCTCGTCTTGGTATTCAGGGCGATCCAATGCGCCTACTCTTTGACAAAGAGAACACTCCGCACCATCAGTATATCGCTTTCTACCGCTGGATCAGCCGGGTCTTTGGAGCCAATGCTCTCGTACACATCGGCATGCACGGCACTGCGGAGTGGATGCCCGGCCTGCAGCTTGGTGTCACCGGCGACTGCTGGTCAGACGCACTGCTCGGTGAGGTTCCCCATTTCTATATCTACCCAATCAATAACCCGAGCGAGGCCAACATTGCCAAACGACGCGGGTACGCCACCATGATTTCGCATAACATCCCACCTCTCGCAAGGGCTGGCCTCTACAAGGAGCTACCTGCCTTCAAGGAGATGCTGAACGATTATCGCGAGCGCGGGCTTGAAACGACGGCTGACGCAGAGACCGAAGAGGTCATCATCACCAAGGCTCAGCAGCTTAACCTGACGGACGACTGTCCGCGTGTTCAGGGAGAAGAGTTCCAGGACTATATCAGTCGCCTCTACACCTATATGATGGAGCTTGAGGGACGTCTGATCTCCAACTCGCTGCACGTTTTTGGCGAAACACCGAAGCTTGAAACCCAGGTAACTACCATCACCGAATATCTGAAGGTGCGCGGCAATGAAAGGTCGCTGCCATCAGTCATCATGCAGGCCATTGGTGAAGACAGAAATTTCGGTGATTACGCATCGCTTGCCACCCGAGCCCGAAAGGGTGAACAGGTGGCTCTCAAGGCTCGTGAAACAGTGGACGAGCATACCAGGGCGTTTATCGAGAAGAGCATTTTCGGCCAAACCAATCCGGCAACCGTCTTCAGCCAGATGACCGGCGGCGTAAAAGCAACAGCGGAGATGGCAGAGGCTATCAACAGCGCTCTGCAGGACGGCCTGGCTCTGAAAAAAGCCCTTGAAGACAACCACAATGAGATGAAAGGCTTCCTGAGAGCCCTCTGCGGCGAGTACATTCCTTCTGGTTCAGGCGGTGATCTGGTGCGTGACGGCGCAGGCATTCTGCCGACCGGACGCAACATTCATGCCATTGACCCGTGGCGTATTCCTTCTGAACTAGCCTTCAAGCGCGGCAAACAAATTGCCGAGAGCATCCTGAACCGCCATGTAGAAGAGAACAACGGCGAGTACCCGGAGACAATCGCCCAGGTGCTCTGGGGACTTGACACCATCAAGAGCAAAGGCGAAGCGGTTGCCGTCATCATACACCTCATGGGAGCCGAGCCCGCCTATGACGCCCAGGGCAAAATCAGCCACTACCGTCTGGTACCGCTCGAAAAGCTTGGACGTCCGAGAATTGACGTACTGATACAGATCAGCTCAATCTTCCGCGACACCTTTGGTGTGCTTGTTGACCATCTCGATAAATTGGTCAAGGATGCCGCGAGAGCAATTGAGCCTCACGAGATGAACCATATTAAAAAACATGTTGATGCTGCTTTGAAAGAGGGCAAGGATTTTGAGAGCGCCACATCGCGTCTTTTCACCCAGGCTCCGGGTGCCTACGGTTCCCAGGTAGAGGAGTTGGTAGAAGATTCTGCATGGGAGTCAGAAGAGGATCTCGATAACATGTTCATCAAGCGCACCGGTTTTGCCTACGGCGGGAACCGCTACGGCGACCAGCAGACCGATATTCTGAAAGGGCTCCTCAGCACCGTTGATCGCGTGGTACAGCAGGTTGACTCGGCTGAGTTCGGCATTACCGACATTGACCGCTACTTCTCTTCGTCGGGAGCGTTGCAGCTTTCAGCACGCCGCCGTAATCCGAAGGGCGACAATGTCAAGTTAAACTATGTCGAGACTTTTACTGCAGATGTAAAGATTGACGATGCCGACAAGGCATTGAAGGTGGAGTTCCGCAGCAAACTGCTCAACCCGAAATGGTTCGAGACCATGCTTGACCAGGGACACAGCGGCGCCGCCGAAATCAGCAACCGCTTTACCTACATGCTCGGCTGGGATGCCGTCACCAAGGGCGTTGACGACTGGGTCTACAAAGAGGCTGCTGAAACCTACGCCATGGACCCAAAAATGCGTGAACGACTCATGAAGGTGAACCCAAAAGCATTCAAAAACATTGTCGGCCGTATGCTTGAAGCAAGTGGACGAGGCATGTGGAGCGCTGACCCGGAGATGATCGAAAAGTTACAGGAGATTTATTCCGACCTTGAAGACCGGCTTGAGGGGATTGAGGTGTAACGGATTCTTGTGGTGAGAATTTCCAACTCAAAAAAGCACGGTTTATCGCCGTGCTTTTTTATTGCCCAAATTGACAAGAGTAACCACAGTTTCCTTTTTGCCGCTCCATTTGGTATATTCAAAAAAATATTTACCTGTGAACATTGATAAATGCATTGATTCCAACTGTCAGGAAGAGATTCACGGTTCAACTATACCGGACGGTTCAGTATGAAGATAACGGATACTGACGATCATCACGTGTTATAGACTGATTACAAACCTTATGCATTTTGTCTTCCTTACCATGGAGGCTACCAACAACAGTGCGCTGAAGGCTGCTGCTGGTGAGTTGAACCGAAAGTTCAATGTAGGTCTGGAGGTTTCAGTCTTTAGCCTTGGTCTTCATAACAGCAAAAAACTCTGGGAGACGCTTGAACTGACTCTTCCAAAAGCTGATTTTGTCTTTGGTTCAATGCTGTTCAGCGAAGAGATTGTTCGACCACTGGGGAAATTGCTTGAAGGGTTGAGCTGCCCGGTCTGCATGATCACCAGCAACCCAGCCTTGATCACCCAGACAAGGATTGGAAAGTTTTCACTCGGTAAACCGAAAAAGGACGAAGCAAAAGAGACAAACGTCTTCAAGAAGTGGGCGGAAAAACTGATGCCCAAACAGAGCCACGGGGAGAGCCAACGTCAGCTTGCTCTGGTACGAAGTGTCAGCAAGGTGATGAAGTACATTCCCGGCAAAGCACGCGATATCCATACGTTCATTGCAGCGCATCAGTTCTGGCTCAACGGTTCGCAGGAAAACATGGAGCGCTTTCTTTCGCTCCTTGTCGATCGCTACATTCCCGGATGGAAAGGCAAGCTGCCCCAGGAAGACCCCCTCTTTTATCCTGATGCTGCCTTATGCCACCCCGATGCTCCCGAACCATTCTTTGCAGCTCCACAGTTTCTTGAGTGGCAGCGAAAAAACAAGTCAAAGCTGAACAACGGTGAGGTGATTATTCTTGCCATGCGCTCAACCGTGCTTGGCAAAAACATGGATCACCTGAACTATCTCGTTCGGGCATTCGAAGCAAAAGGGATAAAAAGCTGTATCGCCTACAGTGGCGGCCTCGATTTCAGACCCGCTCTCCATCGCTTTTTTGATCCCGACACTCCCGGATCGCTGAAACCCGCACTGTTAATTAATTCAACGGGCTTTTCGCTAGTCGGCGGCCCTGCTGAAAACAAGGCTTCAGAGGCGATTGTCGTGCTGAAAAAGCTTGATATCCCCTGCCTCAATCTTATTCCACTCTCTTTTCAGCCTGTTGAACAGTGGCGTGAAAGCAATCTTGGCCTCACACCACTCCAGACTGCCCTGAGTGTCGCCGTCACCGAACTGGACGGCTCCATTGAACCGCTGATTTATGCTGGCACCGAGACGGGTAGCGACCGCACCATCCCACTTGAAGATGAGATTCGCATCATTACCGGTCGTGTAGAACGACTCCTCCGATTGCAGGAAAAAAATCCTGCCGATAAAAAGATTGCCATTATTCTCTTTAATTTTCCGCCCAATCTCGGCAATGCAGGAACAGCGGCATACCTCAATGTCTTTGAGAGCCTCCACCGCCTCCTGAAGGAGATGAAGACGGCAGGATACCAGATTGAGGTACCAGAGACAATCGACGCGCTGCGAGATCGCCTGCTGGAAGGAAACCGCCTGATCTACGGCACCGACGGCAATGTTGAGGCACATTTGCCCGTCGAGGAGTATCGCAAGCTCTTCCCCGCTTACGAGAAAATTGAGCCTTTCTGGGGTGATGCTCCGGGTGAGATTCTTAATGACCGTACCCGCTTTCATATTCTCGGCTGTTCACTGGGCAACATCTTTATCGGCCAACAGCCGAGTTTCGGTTATGAACGCGACCCGATGCGTCTGCTTATGGCCAAAGATGCCGCGCCAAACCACGCTTTTGCCGCCTTTTATACCTGGATTGAACAGTGCTTTGATGCCGATGCCGTCGTGCACTTCGGCACACACGGCGCATTGGAGTTCATGCCCGGCAAGCAGGTGGGACTCTCCAGCTCCTGCTGGCCCAAGCGGTTGATCGGAAGCCTGCCCAACTTTTACTGCTACTGCGTCAATAACCCGAGCGAAGGCGCCATTGCCAAGCGGCGTGGATTTGCCACACTGGTGAGCTACCTCTCTCCACCGCTTGAACATGCAGGACTCTACAAAGGACTGCGGAAACTCAAGGATCTGGTGGCGAGCTTCAGATCATCTCCATCTGAGGAGGTGTTTGAAGAGATCAGGGCACTTGCTCTTGCTCTCGACATTGACGGCAACCAGGATGAGAGAAACACTGAAGCGTATATCACCCGGCTGCACAGTGAACTCTACGCGATTGAGGAACGCATGATTCCGCTAGGACTGCATATCATGGGAGAAGCGCCTTCACCGGAAAGTGTCGGCGATCATCTGGCGCTTCTTGCGGAACACAACCGCCCGGAGCTGGACGACAAATCCCTGCCTGAGCTTATATGCAATCATTTGGGGTACGATTACAACCACTTAATGGAAAATTTTGGACGAGATCGGGAGGCGCAACTACGATGGCAGCAGGTATCAACAATAAGTCGTGAAGCGGTTAAGTGTTTTACGGGGCACTTTGATACCAACAGCTCATTACCAATGTCGAGACTGCTTGAAGGAAGCTTTATTGTCAGAAAAGAGGAAGCTGATAATTTTTTGCACCGCGAAGCTGGAACGAAACCTTCAGAACTTGCTCATCTGTGGCAATTCCTGAATGTCGTTCTCATCAATCTTGCTGAAAACAATGAACTGAAGGCTGTTCTGCACGCTCTTGAGGGAAAGTACACCCCGCCATCACCGGGCAATGACCTCGTTCGAAACCCCGACATTGTGCCAACAGGCAGAAATATTCACAGTCTCGACCCCTACACTATTCCCACAACCTTCGCGCAGCAGGCCGGAATACTCTCGGCCGAAGAGTTGCTTCTGCAGTACCGGAAAGAAAGCGGAGTGAACCCGGAGTCTATAGCACTGATCCTTTGGGGAACTGATAACCTGAAAAGCGATGGCGAAGGGGTTGCCCAGGCACTGGCGTTGATGGGTGCAAGGGCAAAAACTGATGAAATGGGCAAAACAGGCGATATTGAGCTTGTACCGCTGGCTGATCTGGGGCGTCCCCGCATTGATGTTGTCATGACCATCAGCGGTATATTCCGCGATCTGCTCTCCGTGCAGGTAAAACTGCTCGACAAGGCTGCCCGCATGGCTGCCGCCGCCGATGAACCCCTGGAGATGAATTTTATACGAAAACATGTACAGCAGGATATGACCGAAAGAGGCTGCTCATTTGAAGAGGCCTCAAACCGGGTCTTTTCAAACGCACCCGGAAACTACGGTGCCAATGTGAATCATCTGGTCGAAAGCAGCACCTGGGAGGAGGATAACCAGCTTGCTGAAGCCTTTGTCAGCCGCAAAAGCTTTGCTGTAACCCCCGATGGACAGTGGCAGGAATGCCCCGAAGCACTGCGATCCGCACTCCAGCATGTCACTCTCACCTTCCAGAATATCGACAGCTACGAGATCGGAATTTCTGATATTGATCATTATTATGAGTATCTTGGCGGAGTTTCAAAAACCGTAGAGCACCTCAGCAAAGCCAAGCCAATGGTGATGGTTGGAGATATTGATGGCACAGGGAAAAAACAGCGCATCTGTTCACTTGAAAAGATGGTCTCGCTTGAGTCACGAACAAAATTGCTGAATCCAAAATGGTATGAAGCGATGCTTGAGCACGGCTATGAAGGGGTCAGAGAGATTGATTCTCATCTCAGCAATACCTACGGATGGAGCGCTACCGCCTCAGCAGTTAAAAACTGGACATACGATCAGTTCAATGAAACTTTTCTTCATGACAAAGCCATGCTTGAACGACTTGCAAGCCTTAACCCTCATGCCACCATGTCGATGACACGAAGGCTTCTCGAAGCTCATTCCCGTGGATTCTGGGAAGCTGAAGAAAACACCATTGAAGAGCTGCAGGAGTTGTACGCCGATCTTGAATCAAGAATTGAGGGGGTTCATCATTGAACCTGCCTGCAACACAATATTTTACAGAATCAAACAACACAACAGTCAAAACTTATACTATGAGCAGCTCCACTTTCAATGCTGAAGAACACAAGAAAATGCTCCGTTCATATTTCAACGGCCAGGGCTTTCAACGATGGGCATCAATATACGGTGATGATAAACTCTCTTCCGTACGCAATACTGTCCGTCAAGGACATGCCGTCATGATGGACAAGGCTTTCGACTGGCTGCAACAGCTCGGGCTGCCAAAAGGTGCGACCGTACTTGACGCAGGTTGCGGAACAGGCCTTTTCAGTATCCGACTTGCCAAGGCAGGCTACAAGGTTAAATCTGTCGATATTGCTTCACAGATGGTTGACAAGGCAAAAGCTGAAGCCATCAAACAGGGGGTACAAAAAAATATCGAGTTTGAGGTCAACACCATTGAATCAGTAAGCGGAATATATGATGCCGTCGTCTGCTTTGATGTTCTGATCCATTACCCGGCAGAGGGGTTTGCTCAGGCTTTCCAGAATTTGAGCAGCCTGACAAAAGGCTCGATTATTTTCACGTATGCGCCCTACAATAAAATTCTTGCTTTCCAGCATTGGATTGGCGGCTATTTTCCGAAAAAAGAGCGCCGCACAACCATACAGATGATTCGTGATGAAGAGATGCAGAAAGCTATGAACAGTGCTGGTATGCAGGTAAAAACCAGGGAAAAGATCAGCTTTGGATTTTATCATACCATGCTGATGAACGCTTCACACAAGTAAATACGATAAACGAAAACCCTATGAAAATTCTCTAAATTAATTGTAAATTGGGAAACACAGACTTTTTTATTAAAGTCACGGTGAAATTTATGCTATTTCGCATACGGATAATTACTTTTTGCAATAAAATATATCTGGAGGATGGAGACCGATGAAAATACTGATGGTTCAACCAAATTACCATTCAGGTGGAGCCGAAATTGCCGGTAACTGGACACCAAGCTGGGTCGCCTATATCGGCGGTGCCCTGAAAAAAGCTGGATTCGATCAGATTAAATTTGTTGACGCCATGGCCGACGACATTCCTGACGACCAGATTGAAGCGATCATCCGCAAGAACATGCCGGATGTGGTGATGGCAACCAATATCACTCCGTCGATTTTCAAGGCGCAGGCAATCATGAAGCTTGCCAAAAAGGTGAGTCCGAAGATCAAAACGATTATGGGTGGTATCCATTCAACCTTCATGTACCCGCAAGTACTCAGCGAGGCCCCTGAAACCGATTATGTTGTTCGCGGTGAAGGTGAAGAGGTGACAGTTAATCTTATCAAGGAGATTGCAGCAGGAACCGACCTGAAAAACAGAGGTGAAATCACCGGTATCGCCTACATTGATAACGATGGCAAAGTGTTCGCCACTGCCGCACATCCTGTTATTGAAGATCTCGATACACTCTCACCCGACTGGAGCCTTTACGACTGGGATAAATACATTTACACCCCTCTGAACTGCCGTCTTGCGGTTCCTAACTTTGCCAGAGGATGTCCCTTTACCTGCACTTTCTGCTCACAGTGGCAGTTCTGGCGCCGCTACCGTGCTCGCAGTCCCAAGCTTTTCGTCGATGAAATTGAGGTGCTGGTCAAACAGCATAAAGTAGGTTTTTTCATCCTTGCTGATGAAGAGCCAACCATCAACAAGCAGAAGTTTGTCTCGCTCTGCCAGGAGCTTATCGACCGTAAACTTGACGTTACCTGGGGTATCAACACCCGCGTGACCGACATCATGCGCGATGCCGATTTGCTGCCATTCTTCCGCAAGGCTGGCTTGGTACACGTTTCGCTCGGCACAGAAGCAGCCAGCCAGATGAACCTCAACCGCTTCCGCAAAGAGACGACCATTGAGGAAAACAAGCTTGCCATAAAGCTGTTGCAGAAAAACGGCATCGTAGCAGAAGCGCAGTTTGTTATGGGTCTTGAACACGAAACCCCTGAAACCATTGAAGAGACCTACCAGCTCTGCAAAGACTGGGATCCAGATATGGCCAACTGGACCATCTACACCCCATGGCCCTTCTCCGACCTCTTCAAGGAGCTTGGCGACAGGGTAGAGGTGCGCGACTACTCCAAGTACAACTTTGTGACGCCGATTATCAAGCCCGACAACATGGAGCGTGAAGAGGTGCTGAAGCTTGTGCTGAAGTCATACGCACGCTTCTACGCACGCAAAACCTTCTTTGGCTACCCATGGATCAAGGATCCCTATGTCCGCAAGTACATGCTTGGCTGTCTCAAGGCGTTTGCACAGACCACCATTACCAAGCGCTTCTACGACATTGATCGTGTCAAGACCAAGAACCGCAAGATCGAGATTGATCTTGGTTTCGACAAGACAAGGATTCTGACGCAGAATGAGGTAAAGAACCTCAAGGAGCTACGTCCTGAGATGGTCGCCGACATGAGCTTCGGCCTGAAAGAGGCTGGCTACCAGCGTGAGCATGACGAGCACAACTGGGACGAGTTCGACGAGAGCACCATCAAGGATCGTAACTCTTCGACCGTTCGTAACTGCTGAGTTACTGCTGGTTATACTGAAACAAGAATACCCTCCGTTGTACGGGGGGTTTTTCTTTTTATGGCGCGAAACGAGAAAATAGCAGAGGGAGATTTCGCGCTGGGCGTGATCAACCGCATTTTTCATAGAGAAAATTTTAGCTTTGACATTTCCAGCTCTCCTGCAAAGAGCACCATCGAAGCCCGCCTCTGCCCTTCAAGCTCACTCTTGATCGACCATCCTTGCAAGCTTATTTCGCACAGTGCTGACAGATTTATTTATTTGGCGAAACCGAAAGACACCGAAAATCGCAGTGACAAGACCAACAGGAATACATGCAAGGCCAACTGCCGAAAACCAGCTTGTTTGAGCAAAATGCATGATGGAAACCCCGGCTATAATCAGAGACACTCCTGAGCGAAGGTAAGCCAGCAGAGTCCGTTCATTTGCCAGAATAGTGCGGTCAATGGCAAGTTCATCACGAAGAATCAACTCGCCTGCTTCAAATTTGGAATACGGTGAATGTGCCACAATATAGTTTGTCAGGTTAAAACCGTTTTCAGGAACGCATTCCCACATCCTGAATGCGGGACAGTAACGTGGTGCCAATCCCGAGCAAATCGGCAATGTTGGCCGCCGGTTCAATAACCGGTCTGATGAGCGATGACGCACAGGTCATCAGCGTCGTAACGCCTGGCCCATGTCCAGCTTCAAGACAGTCACTGTGGATAACGATGCCTATGGAAATGGCTCCTTTGCGGTATGCTCTGCCGTAACGGTTGTCGTGGTCGAGCAGGGCAACAAAGTCACCAAGACGTATTTTGTCAATCCCGTTCTCCCGGACAGTGTCGGCATCGCTGGTCATGATGTCGTAATCTCCTTTAGCAACGTGGGCTGAACCGATACCGGATCCCATGCAGACTGCGGGCACAATGGTGGTGACGGGCACTTCGAGCACGCCTCCCTCAAGTTCACGGATCTTCATGGCATGGAGCAGAGTCGGATCAAGATTGAAGAGAGCGATATCAGGATAATCGGAAAGTTTCAGTCCCTGCCCTTTGCCCCGGATAATGATCGTGTCGCTGTAAAGCAGCTTTTCCTTGACATCGCGCTCAAAATCGACAATCACATGCTCAGACCCGCCGTGGTGACCGAGAACACGACCTTCAGCCCCTTTGGCCTCGCCGGTAGCAACAGTCGCCGTGTTGCCAGCACAAGAGAATATCTGCAAACCAACATTTGGATGCTCGAAAGGTTTCATGGTATCTGCAGTACAACTGACTCCTGGTTCAATATGGTCACCCGCCCAGCCGAATGCCGGATCGCCGACCTGGACATTCAGGGTAATACCTCCGATCGCTGGAAGGAGAAACGGTATTCCGTTGTGGTCAACTTCCCAGGTACCTCTGGTTTTTGGTTGTCCCGGCTGGCATTGCAGCAGAAATTCTACAAGTTTTTGTTCGTTTGTCTTCAGCATGACTTCCCTGTAATTGTTTTAATCTTGAAAAGATGTCTGGAATATTATCCATCGAATCCCGGACGAATAAATGCGCGTGCGGCAGGAAAAACAACTTCAACTGAACGACGCAACCGGTCGAGATGAAGCAGAATTGAAAGCGTGCTGTCTTCTTGAGCGGGATACTCTCCGTAAAGCACACTCCATGCGGCAAGGGTGCGATCAATGGCGATCAAGGCAACTTTAGCCGTACCGCAAACATCGACCTCCATCTCACTGTCCGCAGCCTCTTTTTTGCTGAGATGTCCTTCAATCGCCCGAACGATTTTCGGGTAAATAAAATATTGATAATGCCTGATCACCCGTACCGGTTCTTCAAGCATGGAGGGTGGGTGAGTCAACAACGACTCCTCTCCTTCGGAAAACTCATCGACAGCCGCAAACCATTCATTAACCATGCCTGCATAGAAAAGGGCTGCATTCGCACAGGGGTGTTCACGGGCATAATGCTGCAGACTCTCGGGCGGTTCAGAAAAGACGGTTTCCTTCTGCAGATCATCAGGTTCAATACCCTCCCTGGTTGCAATTTCCCTGATAAGACGCATAGCCTGCACCAGGGCGTTGCCCATATCCTGCCAAAATTTCAGGTTCAAGGCATCAAAATTCTGCAACGCATTACCATGTTCCATCTCTTCAGATTCCATAAGGAACTGAAGGCAACGTGATGTAAATGCACAACGCTCACACCAGCGATCGCAATAAATGTAGATGCCTGAAATCAGGCCCGATTCATCGGCCATTTCTCAAAATATCTGATTTCAAAAAAACAAAAGGCGCATAATGGTGCGCCTTTTGTTTCTTTGTGCCATAATCAACGCCGCCAGTTACCCGGACAGAACAAAATTAATTTATTGAGGAGTCACATCTTCAGCCTGAAGGCCTTTTGCACCCTGAGTTACTTCCATCATAACTTTCTGGCCTTCAACGAGCGTTTTGCGTCCAGTGCCGTTAATTGCGCTGTGATGCACAAACACATCTTTGCCACCTTTCTGCTCGATAAAGCCGTAACCTTTTTCTTCGTTGAACCATTTGACGGTTCCTTCAACCTGAGTACCCATATCTACCTCTTTTTATTTTTGCCAGTTAAACT
>JBAXBW010000047.1:0-12982 GCA_037141805.1 Chlorobiaceae bacterium
GACCCTGCGAAGCCTTGACAACCGATTCCTGTCAAAAGGGAACACGGTGCCAAATTCTACTTTTGCGCTCTATGCATCTGGTTGTTTAACGCCAGGTGAAGCAGAAGAACGATGAGTGAAAAAGAGCTTTTAATAGTTTCTCTTTTCAAAACAGGCGAGTTGCTCTCAAAACGCGCCATACAAGAACAGAATTCCATTAAAAACCTCTTCCATGCTCATCAGGGAAGAGGTTTTTTTGTTGTATTATCTTTTTCAATATTCTAACGGAAAGAGTTATGAGTTTCCAGACCGATACCATTCATGCCGGTGTAGGCCCCGACAAGGCTTACGGCGCTATTATGACCCCGATTTACCAGTCTTCAACTTTTGTCTTTGAGGACATCGGCAAGCACCGAGGGTTTGACTACACCAGAAGCGGCAATCCCACCCGCAAGGCGCTCGAAGATAATCTTTGTGCCCTTGAGGGGTGTTCATCAGCAGTTGCTGTTACTACAGGCATGGCGGCGATTACCTCCACCCTGAGCATTTTTCATGCGGGTGACGAGATTATCTGTACTGATGACTGCTATGGTGGTACCTCCAGATTGATGAAGACGGTTGAAGAGCATTTCGGTATCAAGGTGCATTTTGTCAACATGCAAGTGGCGGAAAACATTCTTCCGTATGTCAATGAGCGCACTAAAGCGGTCTGGGTTGAGACCCCCTCCAATCCACTCCTGAACCTTATTGATATTGCTGCTGTGTCAGCACTTGCTCGAGAGCGAGGCTTGTTGACTATCGTTGACAACACCTTTCTCTCGCCTTATGGTCAGAAGCCTTTCGAACTTGGAGCGGACATTGTGGTTCATTCAACAACCAAGTACCTGAACGGTCATTCCGATGTAGTTGGCGGGGCCGTGCTCTCAAACAGTGAAGATCTTGATGCAAAGCTGAAGTTTACCGTCAATGCGCTTGGCACCTGCGCCCAGCCTTTCGATTGCTGGCTGGTGCTTCGCGGTATCAAGACGCTCGTGGTTCGTATGAGAGAGCATGAGCGCAATGCACTGGCGGTGGCGCAGTTTCTGGAGCAGCATCCGAAGGTGAAATGGGTGTTTTACCCCGGTCTGGTGAATCATCCCCAGCATGAGCTTGCCAAAAAACAGCAGAAGAGTTTTGGCGGCATGGTTTCGTTCGAGCTTGATGGTGCCCTTGAGGATGTCAACCGGGTGCTGATGGGCACAAAGCTTTTTGCGCTTGCCGAAAGCCTTGGCGGCGTGGAGTCGCTGATTGAGCATCCCGCATCGATGAGCCATGCGTCGATGGATAAAGAGCATCGCGACGCGGCCGGGATCACCGATACGATTATCAGGCTTTCAATAGGCATTGAGGATGGTGACGATCTTCTTGCCGATTTACAACATGCGCTTGGTTGATGAACAAGGATAGTTTTCCACCCTATACGGTGCAGGTCAGTGCAAGGGCCAAACATGCCCGGCTGAAGATGACGCCGCATGATGGCCTGATTGTGGTGTTGCCCGAAGGGTTCAACAAAAAGCATGTTCCTGACTTGTTGCTGCGTCATGAGTTGTGGATACGAAAGACAGCGGCGCAGCTTGATGCTCAGCGAGAGGAGCCGCCTCCCGCCATGGATAATGGATTACCCTGCACGGTTACCTTTCCCCATTTTGCTGAAGCGTGGGAGGTGGAGTATGTTCAAACGGCAATAGGGAAGGCTGCAATTAAGGAGCGTTCAAACAACGCTCTGCTTGTTTCCGGTGATATCGCCAATGATGCGCTCTGTCGCAAACTTCTCTTCTCATGGTTGAAGCATCGTGCAAGTCGGCTTCTGTTGCCGTGGTTTGAACAACTTGCCGCATCACTCGATTTCGACTATGCAGAAGCGAAAGTTCGCCTGCAGCACTCCCGCTGGGGGAGTTGCACCTCCAGCCGGGTCATAACCCTGAACAACAAACTGCTTTTTTTACCGGAACATCTCATCCGCCATATTATGGTCCATGAGCTGTGTCACACCGTTCATCTCAACCATTCGCGCTCGTTCTGGGGTTTGGTTCATCAGTACGATCCGTTATGGAGAATTCATAATCGAGAAATGAAGAGTGCCTGGAAATACGTTCCGGCCTGGGTTTCCGGCAAGGCGTGAATCTCTTCAGCAGGGCAAGCGACCCGAATGATATGCTGCATAAATGAGATGCAATTGTTATATTGACCCAATCTGATTTCCCGCTTAAAGAGCGCGTTCTGCGGCTGGCCAGGACAGCATACCCGCACGGTACCATAGATCGCCTGTTTCGCTTCTCCACTTCAGGGACATTTTACACTGTGGCGCGCGTGGCGTGCGTTATCAGGAGTAGCATTACAGAAAGTCCATCAGCTCTCTGTAGCCGTTCAATTCAATAAATTAACAAGACACTATGCAATTTGAGTCACTGAATATCATCGATCCAATTTTAAAGTCACTACAGGAAGAGGGCTATACGACTCCAACACCGATACAGGCCGAAGCTATACCCATTATTTTACAAGGCACCGACTTGCTTGGCTGTGCGCAGACAGGAACAGGAAAGACCGCCGCATTTGCCATTCCAATTCTCCAGTTGCTCAGCGCCAACAAAGTTTACGACCGGAAACGGAAAATACGAAGCCTGATAGTTACCCCGACACGAGAACTGGCCATCCAGATAGGAGAGAGCTTTAACGCTTACGGTCGCCATACCGGCCTGACCAATACCGTGATTTTCGGAGGTGTCAATCAGAACCCGCAGACCGCAGCCTTGATTCGCGGAGTTGATATTGTTGTTGCCACACCAGGCCGGTTGCTCGATCTCCTCAATCAGGGATTTCTGCACTTGCGCGACGTCGAAATACTCGTTCTGGATGAGGCTGACCGAATGCTCGATATGGGCTTTATTCACGATGTGAAAAAAATATTGACCGTGCTTCCGAAAAAAAGGCAGTCACTCTTTTTTTCGGCCACCATGCCACCCGAAATTGTCACCCTTGCGGCAACTATCCTTCATCACCCGTCAAAAGTATCGGTCACACCCGTATCCTCCACGGTAGAAATCATTAATCAATCGATCTATTTCGTCGATAAAGGCAATAAAAATGGCTTGCTGGTAGAACTCTTAAAAGATGAGAAGATAAAGACGGCGCTGGTTTTTACTCGAACAAAGCATGGCGCCGACAAAGTGGTAAAAGTTTTGCAGAAGCACAATATTACGGCGGAGGCCATTCATGGCAACAAGGCACAAAATGCCCGTCAGCGAGCCCTGAAGAATTTCAAGGCACAAACCACGCGTGTTCTTGTAGCGACAGATATTGCGGCTCGAGGTATTGATGTTGATGATCTGGAGTATGTGATCAATTTTGAAATGCCCAATATTGCCGAGACCTATGTTCATCGTATCGGACGTACAGGAAGAGCTGGTGCAAAAGGAACCGCCCTGTCGTTTTGTGATGCCGAAGAGAAAGAGTACCTGCGCGATATTGAAAAACTGATCGCAAAAAAAATTCCTGTTATCGATAAACACCCGTTTCCACTCATGGATCATCATCCGGTGAAAGCGCCAAAACAGCAGGGGAGAGGAAATTCAGGCCATCCCGTGCCAAAAACGTCCGTAAACACAACGGCGAAAAGGTGGTCGGAGAGACCGCGAGCGAGCCGGTAATCGAAGAACGTTCGTTCTCCTTCAGGGTATCAGCAGTTTAAAGCCGGTCTGGGGGTCATACTGACGGGTTGCCGTGTTCTCCAGCAGCTCAATCAGGATCACTTCCATGACCTGCCATACCCTCACCCCATTGCGAATGCAACCGGTGACGGAACTCTCCTCCCTGCCACAGGCAAAATGTGCATGGAGAATCGGGTTCCCTTCATCATCCGGGAAAATGGTTCCCGTGCCGGTTATTTCATGAACGTCATAGAGCTCATGCGTCATCGGAATCACCGGATTTGACCGGCCCTCTTCCGGCCCGACAACAAGCAGACTACCCTTGTCAGCCCCGCCGACCGCAAAAAATGAAGCTCGCTCAATGGCATGCTCCTTGACGAACTGCTCAAGCATGGCGTGAACAATCTCACCATCTTCAAGCCGGATCACAAAGACCCTTCCCTGTCTTGCTTCAGAATATTTCATTGCTTGTCATTGTTATCATTGCCAGGTCTCCTTAAGAAATCAAGGAGGCCCATCCTTGAAAAGCAATGTAATAAAACAGCCTCAGTTGTCGAAAAACTCTATCCTCAGATTTTCATCTGATTGACCGGTTATGCTGTACCGACCTTTTTTGGTAATCGAAAGCCCCTTCTTGTCACCGGCGGGTATGATGCTCTGCTCAATATTATCCGCCTCCTGTTTTGTGCAGCTCTGGTTGAAGAAAAGGTTCAGTGCCAGAGTAGCGTCGTCAAACTGCAGCAGAAAATCATTGTCATTGACAAAAACAAGATCATCGTAGGCATACGTGACTTCATGCCCGAGATCTTCGAGAAGCTGCAAGACATTACCCAGTGGCCGAAATGATGTTTCCATGGTTTATTGTTCCGGATTCTTGCATGAAAAGTTACTGTTATTGTTATGAGGGCATGAGTCCATGTCACTCATTTTGAACGATTTTATCACATTCTCCGCTCCATCAACCGCATCGAAGCTTATCAGGTTTCTCAGCTCCGTGGTATCAAATCCCTGAAGGTAATGGTTGCCGATTTTCATGAGAGGCCGTTTGATCAGCAGCGGTTCACGGATCATTATAGAGATGGCATCCTCTTTCGTTAATCGTAACGGGTTAAGTTCACCTGATTTTATAGCAGGCGCTGCCGGATTAAAGCATTCGACAACCGGTTTTTCTCCAAGATATTCTTCAAGCTCCTCTTTTGACCAGGAGTATTCGAGCAGATTGACAGCTTCTACATTATGCCCTGAAAGCTCAAGCATCGCCTTCTGCCGGGTATTGTTCTTGCACCCTGGTTTTTCGTAAAAGAGTATCGTTGCCATGATTCTTATGTTCGGATTTCTTAATTCTTGACTTTCAATTTATAATAATGAAATATCGCTAATAACATAAAATTATTAATTAAAATTTGTATTTTATTTTCCTTAATAAGGTCTATCTGTGATTTTACATTAATAATTAACAAAATCTTAACAATGGCAGAAAGCAATTTGCAGGCATGGGAAAAGGTGCTGGAGTATGCTTCAGTTCCGTTGCATGGAACAATGTCCAGAAAAATCAGGAAAGGAGTCAAGCTGCAGATTAACGAAGGAAGCATCTATGAAGATGCGGTTCTTTTTATCAGCGATCTTTTTCTGAGGGTTACAACGGAGGCTGAGGGGGTCAGTGTGAATACCTATTATGATATGAAAGCGGTTTCAAGCATTCGTACCTACAGCCTCAAAGAGTCATAAACGGTATGCAGGCTCAAGGTTTCGTAAAGGGAAGGCACCTGTCATGTCAGATGACCTTCCCTTTATGTGTTCAGTTGCGGGCTCCGTCAATTCTTCTTTCGGGTCGCTGTTATTTCATTTCACGTTGAACGGTGGGAGTGAAATTTTTTTGCCGACCTGTTTTTTCGAGGCCGAGAATCTCTCGTGCATGGTCGAGCGCATCATCAATATTTCCAAAAATATTCTCTTCACCGACCTCATCGTAAAGTCCGTATTGCTGAAGAGCAAATAACGGTTGAGCATGAACTCCTGAAAGAATAAGTCTGGTACCGGTTTTTTTACAGTCTTTCAGCAGCTCGTTCATCATGTTCAGGCCGGTTGCGTCGATAGAAAGCACGCTTCGCATTCTGATAATCCGGATTTTCGGCGCTTTTTCAACAATACGCATAGCCTCCCTGAACTTGCTTGCGGCGCCAAAGAAAAAAGGGCCGTTTATTTCAAAGACCTCCACACCAGGAGGTACTTTGCGCGTCACAATCGTGTTCGGGTCGTCCTCCTCATCCCTGTCGGTCAGCTCATTGGTGATGACGCCGACATTGGAGAGCTGCGCCATTCGCTTCATGAAGAGGATAACGGCGAGCAACATTCCTATCTCTATGGCGAGCGTCAGGTCAAACACCACCGTCAGACCGAACGTTGTCAGCAAAACAATAACATCGCTCCTCGGGCTTTTCAGAAGTTGCCGGAACACTTTTACCTCACTCATGTTCCAGGCAACAACAATAAGAATTGCCGCAAGAGCAGGCATCGGGATCAGCTTTGCCCATTTACCGAAGAGCAGCATGATCAGGAGCAGCGTAAGAGCGTGGACAATACCCGCCACCGGGGTTCTGCCACCATTTTTGACATTGGTTGCGGTTCGCGCAATGGCCCCGGTGACCGGGATCCCTCCAAACAGTGGAGTAATGATATTTGCCGCACCCTGGGCAATCAGCTCCATATTCGACTTGTGTCGACTGCCGATCATGCCATCGGCCACAACCGCCGAAAGCAGCGCCTCAATAGCGCCAAGCAGGGCAATAGTTGTTGCAGGCATGATGAGCTGCTGAATTGTTGCCAAATCAAACGAGGGAAGAGAAGGTGGGGGAATCGTGGAGGGGATTTCTCCAAAACGGGATGCAATCGTAGCTACATCAAGCTGCAAGTAACGCACCATCACGGTTGTGACGATGATGGCAACAAGAGAGCCTGGAATTTTTCGTGACACCCTTGGCCACAACAGAATAATCAAAAGAGCAATGGCGCCGATCATCAGACTTGAAGGGTCAAGAGTCGGGAAGCTGTGCGCGTAAGCCGTCCACTTGCCGATAAAATCAGCAGGAACAACCGCCAGATCAAGTCCTAAAAAATCCTTGATCTGGCTGGAAAAAATAATGACCGCAATACCACTGGTAAAACCGACAATAACCGGATAGGGGATAAATTTGATCAATGAGCCGAACTGGGCGAAACCCATGATCATGAGGATAACCCCCGACATGATCGTTGCCAGCATCAGTCCATTAACCCCGTATTGCTGAACAATACCATACAGGATAACAATAAAAGCACCCGTCGGTCCTCCAATCTGTACCCTGCTTCCACCGAGAAAAGAGACCAGAAAGCCCCCGACAACTGCGGTAATCAGCCCTTTTTCAGGAGAAACCCCTGATGCAATGGCAAACGCAATGGCCAGCGGGAGGGCCACTATACCCACCATGATACCGGCAATGACATCCTTCATTATCCGGTCCGGGGTGAGTTCCGGTAAAATTGATAACAGTTTTGGTTTGAACATGGTGAGCGTCAGAAAAGAAAAATGAACAAGCAGTCCCTGGCGGGCATGAAGTTCTATATAATGTTTTTACATTATTTTATCAATTCATCGCTCTGTTCCGTTAAAAAAAGTTGGATTCAGAGAATAAAACCGCTTTTTCTGATGGGATTTGTTGTGTCGTGGTACTTATCTTGAGAAAATGAGTCTGGAGAGCGTCGCCAGAATGGCGAAAGTAACCCTGAACGTAATCTATTATTTATGATAAACCCATCCGATATGCAGCAACATCTGCAAAGACTTTCCGACGAAGAGCTTGGACAGCTTGACGATTTTCTCGGCTCTGACTCGACTCCGGAAGAGTGCATGTTTCCGGTTGAAATGCTTGATGGTTATATGACAGCCTTGATTGTGGGACCAGAAGCGATTGAGCCCGATATCTGGATTCCCTACATCTGGGATCAGGAACGTCAGGCTAAACCAGATTTTTCTTCCGAAGTCGAAGAAAAGAAGATACAGGAGCTTCTTGTTCGCCACATGAACACCATCGCGCAGCAATTCAATGAAGATCCTGAAGATTTTATGCCACTGTATGAACAATTCGCGTACGGTGATGAAGAAGAGAGGAGAATTGCCATTGAAAACTGGGCGCTCGGTTTTACTGTAGGTATAGAGTTGACCCATGGTTCCTGGAACTCTTTTTTGGAGGATGAAGAGACGGCACAGTTGGTGCTGCCCATGTTCGTTCTTGCTAAAATAACTGATGATTTTGACGACTTGACTGAGGTAGAGATTTTTGGATTGCTTCAATTGATTCCTGACTTTGTCATCAATATATACTCTTACTGGAATCGGGAGGATTAAGGCTTGCTGAAGAAGCTGGAGCGGAGGCGATGTATCCAGAACGTTAACTATCGCAATAAAATAAAAGGAGATAAAAAAGATATGACGACAACGAAAGAGAACCTGAAAGAGGCGTTTGCCGGTGAGAGTCAGGCAAACCAGAAATATCTGGCTTTTGCAAACGAAGCCGAAAAAGCTGGTTTTGCCAACGTGGCGAAGTTGTTTCGTACAACAGCCCAGGCCGAGCGTCTTCATGCCGCCGGGCATTTAGCGGCTCTCGGAGGAATAGGGACAACTGCCGAAAATCTTGAGGCGGCAATCAGTGGAGAAACCTTTGAGCATACTGAAATGTATCCGCCAATGCTGGAACAGGCTGAAGCCGATGAGCATCCGGCTAAAAGAATGTTTTCCTATGCGCTCAAAGCGGAACGGGTTCATGCGAAACTCTATAAACAAGCGCTCGAGTCAGTCCGTAATGGCAACGATATCACCGTAACCGAGGTATGGCTCTGTCCCGTATGCGGCCATATCGAGTTGAACAATCCGCCGGAAACCTGCCCGATTTGCGGAGCAAAAGCGTCAGTGTTTGTGCAGGTGTAACAACAAGCTTTCCAGGGACCCGGCATCACTATCCTCTGAAGGGTGGTATGCTGGTGACCCGGATGTAACCCCTTACTCCGCAATATGCTCCCTGGTAAAGAAGAGAAGTATTGCTCCTGCCAGGTCAGCCACCATCCAGATCTCTTTTGCAAGATGGATATCAATAACTGGATTAAAGAGTATCGTGAAGAGACTGTATATCAGCGGAAGCACCACTTTTTTCTTTCCAAAGTTCCTGTAAGCTCCCCAGGCAAAGGTCCCTGATGCCGTAATTTTCAGAAAAGAAAAGAAATCATCATTGAAGGGCAATAAACCAAGGAGTAGCAGTGCGGCTGTAAGGTAGATGACTTGTACAGGCATAACTGAGGAAATAATGAATGAAACTAAAAAGCCAGACGAAACTCGCATTCTGTCTGGCTTGAGAGGGAAACTGTCGAAAAGCTTAAGAATCAATAGCGATCTCTTCTCGCAGGTCTCTCTTCGCGAGGTTTCGCTTCATTGACCTTTATCGTGCGGCCATTCAAATCCTTTTCATTCATTGATTCGATAGCTTCACGAGCTTCACTTTCATTAGGCATGTCAACAAAACCGAACCCTTTGGAGCGGCCCGAAAACTTGTCATTGATGATGCTTGCGCTCTCGACTTGACCAAATTCGGAAAAGGCTTCACGAAGATCATCTTCAGTAACGGTGTAAGCCAAATTGCCAATGTAAATATTCATTATTAGTCTCAGTGTATCTATGCATTGATAGAAAGAGATACCGTCAAGTAACCAACGCACAAATTACCTGAATAGCGATCAGTCAACCATTGACTGATTTCTTTTGAAGTTTAACGTAATTCATGATCATTTTCAAATAGATAATTCCCGGGGTGAATAATTCTTGAAATTGATTTAATATCTCTTGTCCAAAATCCGCTTTTCCTGATTAATCTGTCACGTCATGCATGAATTTGATTTTCTTGGCGAACTGGTGCTCATTGGAGCATTAGCCATCGCTATTATTCTTATTTTTCAGCAATTAAAGATTCCTCCGGTCATAGGGCTGATTTTTACCGGGATTATCCTTGGCCCATCAGGTATTGGAGTCGTCTATGATCAGAAAATGATTTCAACGCTTGCGGAGCTTGGAGTCGTTCTTCTTTTGTTTACCATTGGTCTTGAGTTTTCAGTTGAAGATCTTAAAAAACTTAAAAAAATTGTACTGGTTGGTGGTGTCATCCAGATTCTTGTTACAGGTTTGGCCATCAGTATTCTCTCCTGGTGGTTTATGCTTGCCATTGGTCAGGGCATTACTGCTTCGTCTGCCGCATTTCTTGGATTCACCTTTTCGGTTAGCAGTACAGCGATCTGCCTGAAAATTCTCGCGGACCGCGATGAGCTTGCTTTACCGCATGGTCGCATTGCTCTTGGAATTTTGATTTTCCAGGACATAGCCATTGTTCCCTTGATGATCGGCATTAATTTTCTGAATCCCCATTCCGTGCCTTCCTTTGAGGTTGTCTTCAAAAAGATCGGCATTATTGTGCTGTTCTCTATGGCTATTGTTACAGGATTCAAGCTTTTTATGCCAAAAATGGTGCATCTGATTGCCTCTTTGCATGCCAGGGAGGTTCTCGTTATCGGCGCTCTTGTTATCTGTTTTGGTGCTGCGTATTTGACTTCCCTTGCCGGTCTGTCGCTTGCACTCGGTTCATTTGTTGCAGGCATGGTGATCGCCAGTACCGACGAAAGTCATCAGATAAGCCTGACTATCGATCCTTTTCGTGAGGTGTTCAGCAGCATCTTTTTTATATCAGTAGGTCTTCTGCTCGACATTAAGATGATCAATCTGCCACTTTTTGTCTCAATTGCCCTTCTTGTGCTGTTCGTAAAAGGGCTGCTTGTTGCCGGGATTTCCCTTTTTCTGGGCAACTCTGCCAGGGTAAGTATGATGGCCGGCATGGCACTGGCCCAGATTGGGGAATTTTCCTTTGTGCTGGCAGAGAGCGGCATGAAGAACAGCATCATCAATCATGAGGTCTTTCAGGCCATGCTTGCCATCAGTGTCGTCACCATGATTGTTACTCCTGCCATGATAGCAGTTGCTCCGAAATTTGCCGATCAGGTAGCGCCAGCACTCGGGTTTATTCCTCTGGTTTCCAGGGAGTCTTCCTCTGTTGCTGTTCGTCCTCCCGATAGTACCATTATTTGCGCCGGGGAGATCCATGCGGCTATTATCGGTTTTGGCATTAATGGACAAAATGTTGCCTCGGTGCTTCATGCAACCAATATCTCGTATTCTGTCCTTGAACTGGACCGTGAAAAGGTTAAAGTCATGAGAAGAAAGGGTGAACCAATCTATTATGGAGACTGTACGGAGAAAAAAGCACTACTTCGGGCAGGAATAGATCATGCGCGTGCAGTGGTGCTCGGGATTTCAGATACCACTGCGATCCGTAATAGTATTGCGATGATCCGTGACATCAACAGAAAAGCCTTTATTATTGTTCGGGCAAGAACTCTTGATAATATTGCGGCACTTTACAAGGCTGGTGCCAATGTTGTGGTTACCGAAAAATTTGAAACATCCATCCAGATTTTTTCACTGTTGCTTAACCACTTTACGGTTGATCCGGAACTGATTCTCGAACAGCAAGAGATCATCAGACGCGAATGTGAAAAGATATTTTTGAAATAATCATTCCAGTCAGTCAGGATGGATGGTGGTTTTTTCCCGGCTACGATAAATTTTTTCTTATATTTAACGCTATAAAGGGACCATATCTCTACTCACTTTTACCTGACACCTGTTATGGCACAACAGACGGCACAACCGACACAAAAATTTATCCGATACCGGCAGGAACTTCTCGATCTTCAGGCTTCAGAGGACAGAGGTGCCGCCAAACGGGCCACTTATGAATTGTCTTTAATGGAGAAGAGTTGTTTCGTGGAGTTGAACGGTGTTGTGCATCACTATCACGATTCCGGTCCCAAAGATGCCGCTGAGACAGTGGTGCTCATCCATGGCTGGGATTGCTGGTGGATGTGGTGGCACCATGTGATTAAATATCTCAACAATCATGGGGTTCGTACTATCTCCTACGACATGCGCGGGCATGGATGGTCAGAAAACGATCCGAATAACCATTATCATATCGACTTTTTTGCCCATGATCTGAATGATCTGGTTGTCAATCTCGGGCTTAAACGGTTTCATATTGCAGCATTTTCCTTTGGTCCTTTTGTTGCACTCGATTATGCCTGTTCTCATCCTGGTCTTATTCGATCAATGACCTTTTTCAATTTCGGATTTCTGCCAAACAGCGAATTCATTCAGGCATTTGCCACGAATACAATTACTTTTGTTTTCAATGGTCTCTTGCGAAAGCTGACCTGGTGGCTTCCTGCCTATATCTTTGCTCGTCTTGTTCTTGCGAAGAATACCGTCATGCTTCATGATATTCTTATCGGGTATAAAAGTCTTGGGCTCTGCGCTCCAGAGGCCATTGAGCAGACCACTCAGCATATTACGGCGTTCAGTACTACCGACTCCGTGCCTGAGATGGTCAAGACCGTTGATATGCCGGTACTCTTTGTCGCCGGAGAGGGCGATTCAATCATGACCGCAGAGAACACCGAAAAATTGGTCAATCTGACCCACAAAGGGAGCTATGTCTGCGTTCCCGAATGCGGGCATCTGATCACCGTTGAATTGCCGGAAGTCGCGTCGAAACTGATCTGGGGACATGTGCAGGCCAACAGCGGCACTTAAAATGTTTGGCGTACAGCCCGGATAAAGGCTTCTATTTTTTCAGGATCCTTGATGCCGGGCTCGCTTTCGACTCCGCTTGCCGTATCGACTCCGTAAGGCCGGATACGGTGGATGGCCTCACCAACATTTACTGCATTCAGGCCGCCCGCAAGGATGGCATAGCATGATGTTCTGATCTGGTTGAAGAGACGCGTTGCCAGTGAAACCCCGATGCTCTCTCCGGTTCCTCCTGCCAAGTCCGGCCGATAAGCATCAAACAGGAAACTGTTGATGCGGCTTTTTTCGGCAAATTCAAAAACCTTTTCCACAGCAAAATTTTCTTTGGGGCGAAACACTCGAATAACCTTTGCCGCCGTGATGGATTTTGCCTGTTCCGGGCTGAACCGGTCACTATGCAATTGCGCTATCTGCAGGTTGCAGAGACGGCAAATAGTATTAATCTCTTCCGGGGAGTGTTCGACGAAAATGCCTGCCGATTGAACAAACGGCGGCAGTTTTTCAATGATGGCCTTTGCTTTTTCGGGCGCGATCAGTCGCGGACTCAGGCGGCTGAAATTAAAGCCGAGGGCATCAGCGCCAGCATGAGCGGCAT
>JBAXBW010000048.1:0-12731 GCA_037141805.1 Chlorobiaceae bacterium
CCCAGGTTTAATGGATTACAAGTTAATGAGTCTCTGGTCAACAGCTTTGACATTGAAAATCTTGATCTGGAGACCATTTTGTTCCAGACTGGCTATTTGACCATCAAGCGTTTGATACAGTAGGGAAGTGGTCTACGAGTTGGGATTTCCCAACATGGAGGTGCAGACCAGTTTCTGCAAATATATTTTGCAATCTATGACGACCGGTTCGGAACACGTGACGATCCGCCGTGAGCTGCTTGCTTTCTTGAAGGCCGGAGACGTTGGAAGTCTGGAACCCTTTATCAAACGCCTTTTTGCCAACGTCGCCTACAATAATTTTACCAACAATGATATCGAGTGTTACGAGGGCTTTTACGCCAGCGTATTTTATGTCTGTTTTGCCAGTATCGGGGTGGACATCATCGCCGAGAATGTGAGCAACAAGGGGAGAATTGACCTGACGCTGAAGGCCGGGGGGAGAACTATTCTCTTTGAATTCAAGGTGACCGACGGGGAGCCGCTTGAGCAGATCAGGAAGATGAAATATCATGAGAAATATGCAGGTGAACGCTATCTGATTGGCATTGTTTTTGATTCGAAGGCGAGAAATGTCAGCAGGTTTGAGAGGGAGAAGCTGTAGAATCGGGAAGGATTTTCGAAACATGAATTCATACACTACCATATTGCGTGAAGTTGTGAAATAGTTACAGTTATTCCAGGTCGCAATCAAGAGGTCTTCGATTTTGTTGTATAACTACAATAAAATAAGTCTGTAATGAAGCTGCATTATGATAATCTTGATTGCAATTTGGAATTACATGGAAGAGATACTATTTTCTGGTCAGCGTCAGAGATTAAAAAATAACGATATTGCTGAGGGTAAGTTGGAGGCTTCGAGCCGTTTCGAGATTAAGCCGCTGGATGTTCAAGCATCGCGGCAACCTGAGCGTTCCTGCTCCGGCTCTTTTCAAGATTGTCGTTGCGGCACCAGATGTGGACCTCAAGTCGTTGCGCTCTTGAGTACTATGGGTGAGTTACAATTTTTCAACTTATAGCAGCAGATCACCAATGAAAGTTGCTCTCATTACTGGAATTACTGGTCAGGATGGATCGTATCTGGCCGAATTTCTTCTTGAAAAGGGCTACGAAGTGCATGGTATAAAACGCCGGGCCAGTAGTCTGAATACGCAGCGGATAGATCATCTCTACCAGGATCCTCATGTTACTCATCGCGACTTTGTGCTTCATTATGGTGACCTGACTGATAGCAGTAACCTGACCCGCATTGTTGCCGAAGTTCGACCTGATGAAGTATACAATCTCGGTGCGCAAAGCCATGTGGCGGTTAGTTTTGAGGCACCGGAATATACTGCTGATGTTGATGGCATGGGCACGTTGCGCCTGCTCGAAGCTATCCGTTTTCTTGGCCTGGAAAAGAAAACACGATTTTATCAGGCATCGACCTCGGAACTGTACGGTTTGGTGCAGGAGATTCCCCAGCGGGAGACAACACCCTTTTACCCTCGGAGTCCTTACGCTGTCGCCAAGCTCTATGCCTACTGGATTACGGTTAATTATCGTGAAGCATACGGGATGTATGCCTGTAACGGCATACTGTTTAATCACGAATCACCGAGACGCGGCGAAACCTTTGTGACCCGCAAAATCACCCGAAGTCTCTCCAACATCTCGCAAGGGCTTGAAGAGTGTCTCTACATCGGCAACATGAATGCCCTTCGCGACTGGGGTCATGCCAAAGATTATGTCCGTATGCAGTGGATGATGCTTCAGCAGATTGAACCAAAAGACTACGTTATAGCCACCGGAGTACAATACACGGTGCGTCAGTTCATTGAGAAAGCGGCACAACAGCTTGGTATAACCCTTCGTTGGGAAGGTGCTGCTCTTCAGGAGGTTGGTATTATCGCCGCTCTCAACTCTACCTCTTCTTCCCCATCGCTGAGCACAGGACAAATTATTGTTCGGATTGATCCGAGGTACTTCCGGCCCGCAGAAGTAGAAACCCTGCTTGGTGATCCCTCTAAAGCAAAAATCGAGCTGGGCTGGATCCCTGAAATAACCCTCGATGAAATGGTTGCCGAAATGGTAACCCACGACCTCAACCTCGCCAAACAACACGCCCTCCTCAAAGCCAACGGCTACCACATCGACCTCAGCAAAGAGTAATGAAACAGGGCGACTGGATTCTTCGTTTTATGATTATTCCGCATAAAATCTACCGGCAAATTCTCCCCTTGGGTGCTTATCGCATACGCCCTTCACATTCCCGACAACTCCCATGATGCCCCACAGTTACTGTAGCAGGGTGATAGCCCGTATCGAAGTGCCCAGACGGCCTCTGCTGAGGAAAATGGTGATATTGTCAATAAGTTTCATATTTGAAGGGTAGAAAAAAAGTGTTAAGCTGTATCGCTTCTGTGTTGGAGTGCCGATGCCTGTGACTGGCTAATGTATTAAATGGAGGTTGATTATAAAAAACCTGCCGATATAGGAATACAGACATCCAGCGAGATCATTAATGAGAAATACCTGTATATCGACAAAACCGGGATGGCCTATAGCCTGATCGACAGGTTTAACTTACGTTAAAATATTGGTTTATCAGTTATGAACAAGGTATACATAGCAGGTCATCGGGGCATGGCAGGATCAGCAATCCTTCGGTATTTTCAGGTTAAGGGGCTTGGCATGCAGGATGTTATTGTCAGAACACACCGTGAGCTTGATCTGACCAGCCAAGCTGACGTTCGTGCATTTTTTCAGCAGGAAAAGCCTGATCAGGTCTATCTGGCAGCGGCCAAAGTGGGCGGTATTCATGCCAACAACACCTATCCGGCAGAGTTCATCTACCAGAACCTGATGGTAGAGGCTAACGTTATCCATGAGGCCTGGCAGGCTGGTGTACAACAACTCTTGTTCCTCGGCTCAAGCTGTATCTATCCCAGGCTTGCTCCACAGCCCATGAGCGAAGGTGCTCTTCTGACCGGACCGCTTGAATCAACGAACGAGCCTTATGCCATAGCGAAAATTGCAGGCATCAAACTCTGTGAAAGCTATAACCGCCAATACGGCACCGATTACCGTAGCGTCATGCCGACCAACCTCTACGGGATCGGCGACAACTATCATCCCCAAAACAGCCACGTCATTCCTGCACTGATCCGACGTCTTCATGAAGCAAAAATCAGTGCGGCTTCTGTGGTTACCATCTGGGGCACAGGTGCTCCTCGTCGGGAATTTCTCTCTATCGACGATATGGCAGCGGCTTGCGTCCACGTCATGAATCTCGACAAAGCCACATACTCTGCCCATACCTCTCCAATGCAGAGCCACATTAACGTTGGCTCAGGCAAAGATATCACCATTAAAGAGCTGGCGCTGACCATCGCAAAGGTCATCGGCTACGGGGGTGCTATTGAATTTGACTCTACAAAACTGGATGGAACGCCAAGAAAACTGATGGATAGCACCCTCCTCAACAACCTCGGCTGGAAAGCCTGTGTCTCCCTTGAGGACGGGTTGAAGCTGGCGTATAATGATTTCATGAGAAACTCCTTTTGACAGGCTCCGTTTACCTCCGTTACCACAAGAAAAAATTGGCAACAGCGAACTGAAGTCAAAAAGTTTTATATCTCAACATGTAGAAAAGAAGTGACCGGGCCGCTTGAATCAACGAATGAGCTTTATGCCATAGCTAAAATTGCGGGCATCAAATGG
Organism: Chlorobiaceae bacterium; assembly: GCA_037141805.1. GTDB lineage: Bacteria > Bacteroidota > Chlorobiia > Chlorobiales > Chlorobiaceae > Chlorobium. The sequence continues at coordinate 3,721 of JBAXBW010000048.1, forward strand.
TGTGAAAGCTACAACCGCCAATATCGTGTCGATTACCGCAGTGTCATGCCAACCAATCGCGATGGTATTGGCGACAACTATCGTCTACAAAAAAGCCACGTCATTCCTGTGCTGATTCGTCGTCTCCATGAAGCAATAATCAATGGCGCTTCTGTGGTTTCTCTCAGGGGAATGGGAAACATGAAATCTCGACAAAGCCACATACCGGGCTCATACCTATCCAATGCAGAGTTGGCTCAGGCGAAGATATTACCATTAAGAAGCTGCGCTGACCATCGCAAAGGTCCTCGGCTATGAGGGCGCCATAGAATTTGACCCCACACAAAACCCGTTGGGAAGCCAAGAAAGCTCATGGACAGCTCCCGTCCGCCTCAACAACCCAGTCTGGCAGGGCAGTGTCTCTTTTGAAGAAGGGTTGAAGTTGACATATTTTCGTCTGAAAATATTTTTTCGTGATTGGAAATCGTTAACAATCGTATATTGGAAAAGAAGCTTGCTTCTTACCTTTGCAAGTATCCAGCATTTTCTGTCTCAAGCCCTGCGGGAATGTTTTCATAACCCTCAGGTCGCTGAAAAACAAACATTTACTGTTTCAATTATCAAAACGGAGGTGGTAATGCAAAGCAACCAGACCTTTGCTGATCTCTTCAGGGCCAGTGGAGTAAGCCGCAGAGACTTTCTCAAGTTTTGTTCGCTGACTTCGGTTTATCTTGGTCTTTCACCCTCGATGGTGCCGAGTATTGTTCAGGCCATGGAGCACAAGCCTCGAACTCCCGTTTTATGGATTCACGGCCTTGAGTGCACCTGTTGCTCGGAGTCGTTTATTCGCTCCTCCCATCCCACGATTGAGGATCTGCTGTTCAACATGATCTCTCTTGATTATGATGATGTGCTGAGCGCCGCTGCGGGCAAGCAGTTGGAGGATGTGCGCCGCAAGATTATGAAAGAGTACAAGGGGAAATACATTCTTGCCGTTGAAGGGAATGTCTCCACAAAAGATGATGGCGTATATTGCATGGTTGGTGGCGATTCCTTCCTCAATACCCTGAAAGAAACGGCTGAGGATGCTGCTGCAATTATTGCCTGGGGTACCTGTGCTTCATTCGGCTGTGTGCAGAATGCCGATCCGAATCCCACTGGTGCCGCACCGGTTTCTGATATTATCAAGGATAAGCCCATTATCAAGGTGCCTGGCTGTCCCCCGATTTCAGAGGTGATGACCGGTGTTATTACCCATTTCCACACCTTTGGTACCCTTCCTGAACTTGACCGTCTCGGTCGTCCCAAAGCATTCTATAAAACGAGGATTCACGATAAATGCTATCGGCGTGCCTTCTTTGATGCGGGTATGTTTGTCAGAAGCTTTGATGACGATGCGACAAGAAAGGGCTGGTGTCTCTACAAGATGGGGTGCAAGGGCCCGACGACCTACAATGCCTGTTCAAAAATTCAGTGGAACGGGGGAACAAGCTTTCCCATTGGTTCCGGTCATCCCTGTATCGGTTGCTCTGAGCCTCATTTCTGGGACAGGGGTCCTTTCTACAGCAGGCTTGCCGAAGTTCCGTTCCTTGGCAGTGACAGCAACGCAGACAAGATTGGCATCGTAGCTGTTGGCGCTGCTGCTGTTGGCGCTGCTGCTCATGCGGCGGTGACAGCGGTGAAGAAGGCGAAATCAGACAAGCTTGATAATGATAAAGCATAACCAGGGAGTAAGCTCATGGCCAAAAAAATAGTTGTTGATCCGATTCCCCGTATTGAGGGGCACTTGAGAATAGAGGCGACGCTGAACGACAGCAATGTGATTGAGGAGGCCTACTCCAGTGGTACGATGTGGCGCGGTATTGAGGTGATTCTCAAGGGGCGCGACCCGAGGGATGCGTGGGCATTTACCGAGCGTATCTGCGGTGTGTGTACCACGGTGCATGCTCTTGCTTCGGTACGGTGCGTCGAGGATGCTCTTGGCATCGATATTCCGACGAATGCCAGAATTATCAGAAACCTGATGAATGCGACGCAGGTGACGCAGGATCACCTGGTACATTTTTACCATCTTCATGCGCTTGACTGGGTTGATGTGGTCAGCGCCCTGAAGGCCGATCCGAAACAGACATCGGTTATTGCACAGAGCATCTCTTCATGGCCGAAATCGTCGGTGGGCTACTTCAAGGATCTGCAGCAGCGCCTTGTCGGCTTTGTCGAAAGCGGTCAGCTTGGCATTTTCTCCAACGGTTACTGGGGTCATCCAGCTTACAAGCTTCCGCCAGAAGTGAATCTGATTGCGGTGGCGCACTATCTTGAGGCGCTTGATTTCCAGAAGGAGATTGTCAAGATCCATACGATTTTTGGTGGCAAGAACCCTCATCCCAACTATCTGGTGGGCGGCATGGCCTGTGCCATTGATCCCAACAGCGATACGGCGATCAATATTGAGCGCCTCTCAATGATCAAGAAAATCATTGATGATACGACTACGTTTATCGACCAGGTCTACATTCCAGATCTTATCGCTATTGCCGGATATTACAAGGGATGGCTGCATGGGGGAGGTCTTGGCAACTATCTCAGTTATGGTGATTTTCCTGAAACCACTCTTGCTGATTTCAAGACGCTGCTTTGGCCAAGGGGCGCTATTCTCAACAAGGATCTCACGACAGTTCTCGACGTTGATCCAAGGGATGCCTCGCAGGTGACTGAAGAGGTGAGCCACAGTTGGTATACCTATTCGGGTGGGGATGCCAAAGGACTTCATCCATGGAAGGGTGAGACAACTCCGAAGTATACCGGCCCCAAGCCGCCGTTCGAGCATCTTGATACCGACAAGAAGTACAGTTGGCTGAAGACGCCCCGCTGGAAGAACCATCCAATGGAGGTTGGCCCGCTTGCCCGTGTGCTGGTTGCTTATGCCAAGGGTGATCCCATGATCAAGGAGACGGTCGGTCTTGTGCTTTCGAAGCTTGAGGTTGGCCCTGAGGCGCTTTTCTCGACGCTTGGCCGTACTGCGGCTCGCGGCATCGAGTGCAAGCAGACGGCTGGCTTCATGCGCCATTACTATGATCAACTGATTGCCAATATCAAAACCGGTGATTATCGTACCTTCAACAGCGATCGGTGGGAGCCTTCATCCTGGCCTGAAGAGTGCAAGGGATTTGGCTACACTGAGGCTCCTCGCGGTTCGCTTGGTCACTGGATTCATATCAGCGATAAAAAGATCAAGGAGTACCAGATTGTGGTGCCTTCCACCTGGAATGCCTCGCCAAGGGATGCCAACGGCAATTCAGGAGCCTACGAGTCGGCGCTGAAGGGGACGCCCATGATCAATCCTGAACAGCCGCTCGAAATACTCAGAACGGTGCACTCCTTTGATCCGTGTCTTGCCTGTGCCTCTCATCTGTTCGACATGAACGGCAAGGAGATCACCTCGGTCACAATCGTTTAAACGGAGCTTGTCATGGGGAGATTAATTGAAGAGATCTATGTCTGGAGGTTGCCTGTCAGGTATTATCACTGGATCAATGCCCTGTGCACGGTTGTTCTTTTTGTAACCGGCCTCTATATTGCCGCTCCCGTGCTGAACCCTCCGCTTGGTGAGGCGGTCTGGTACAAGGGGCTGGCGTGGTGGCGTTATCTGCACTTTGCCTCAGCCTTTCTTTTTATCGCCAACTTTCTTTTCCGCCTCTATTGGGCGATCTTCGGAGGCGACCGGTATGCTCGATTTGGCGGATTCAGGCCCTGGTCACCGGCATGGTGGGGAAAACCTTTTTTGGAACAGGTCGAGTCTTATCTGTTTATCCGTTCGGAAGAGCCTAACTATGTTGGGCACAACCCGGTTGCAGCTCTGGCGCACTTTGTGTTCATTTTCTGTGGCTCAAGCTTCATGATTTTTACGGGTCTTGCCATGTATGGTGAAAATAATCCCGGAGGATTCGGTGATGCGTGGTTTGGATGGCTGATCCCCCTTTTCGGTGGCAGTTATACCCTTCATTTTGCTCACCACCTGATGGCCTGGATTTTTCCGATCTACGTGATCATGCACCTGTATGCGGTTTTCCGTCATGATGTGGTTGATCGTACCAGTGTTACCTCTTCGATTATTACCGGCTACAAGCATAAGGTTGAGGAAGAACCTGTATGAACGCTATGGTGATCAATGTTATCGGCCTTGGTAATCTGCTTTATGGCGATGAGGGATTTGGTGTTGCAGCACTCAACCGTTTCAGGGATTTGTCGGATTTCCCTGAAACGGTGCGCTGTATTGACGGCGGAACGCAGGGGATCTATCTCCTTGATTACCTTGAGTCGTGTGATGCGGTGATTGTCTTTGATGCGCTGATTCCTCTCGACTATGACCGCCGTGTGTATGTCTATAGGAACGAAGAGCTTCCGGCCTTTATTCACCGCAAGATGTCTTCCCACCAGATGGGGCTCAGCGAAGTGCTCGGCATCGCCAGACTGCGTGGTAAAATGCCGAAGGAGATTGTTCTCATCGGTGTTCCTCCCAAAGAACTTGAACTCAATGTTGGTCTCAGCCCGGAAGTTTCTCACCTGCTTCCTGAAGCGGTAGAAGAGGCCCGGGCAATGGTGAAGGGGTGGCTCGCCTCTCCGGCTGTCAGGGCTTGATCAGCCGCAGGAATTCGTTTCTTGTGGACTGTGAGGTGATGAATTGTCCCGACATGGCTGAGGTTGTGGTGACTGAATTGAGTTTTTCAACTCCCCGCATTACCATGCAGAGGTGTCTTGCCTCAATGACGACTCCGACACCTTTCGGGTTCAGCACATTCTGGATGGCATCACGGATCTGCTGAGTGAGCCTCTCCTGAACCTGAAGACGCCGGGCAAAGACTTCAACCACTCTCGCAAGTTTTGACAGGCCAACAATTTTTCCGTCGGGAATGTAGGCTACATGTGCTTTTCCGAAAAAGGGGAGTATATGGTGTTCGCACATGGAAAAGAGGTCGATATCCCTCACCACCACCATTTCATCATAAGCCTCGGTAAAGACCGCGTTTTTGAGTAGCTCCTCAGGGTTCTGGCTGTAGCCTCCTGTCAGAAAGCGAAGCGAGCGGGCAACCCGTTCGGGCGTTTTCAGGAGCCCTTCGCGGAGAGGGTCTTCCCCGATGCCTTCAAGCATTGAGTAGATGGTCGCTTCAAGCTTGTCTGTGGTCGGAAAATCCGTTTCAGGAGCAACTGAACAGCACTCGTCAACATCATAACAGCAGCCCTGGCTGGACGGCTGAGGAGGGTTACTCACCGAAATAGCTGACAGAATTTTTTCCTGTTTCATAGATCTTGACTTCATGGAGAGAGATCTCCCGGTTATTGATGGTGTGGAGTCGTTGTTCAAGAATGTCCCAGATCAGCACGGCCAGCACCTCGGTTGTGGGTACGCACTCCTGAAGGTCAGGCACGTCATGGTTCAGGTTCTTGTGGTCGAACCTCTCCATAACCTCCTCTTTCAGGATGTTTTTCAGCTCTTTCAGGTCGAACAGGAAGCCTGTCGTTGGGTCAATAATGCCACAAATTGTAATTTCAAGGAGGTAATTATGCCCATGCCCGTATTTATTGCTGCATTTTCCGTAAACTGCCAAATTTTCTTCTTCCGTCCAGAGCGGATTGAAGAGACGGTGAGCCGCATTGAACTCTATTTTTCTTGAAACGTAGACTTTTCTTGGTTTCAGCAAAAGATCATTCATGATGCGCTCTTGTCAGGCTCAGGAATCTTGATTTTTTCAAGGTGCGGGGCGATGTCGAGCATACGGGTCTGATGGTGCTTGAGTTCATACTGGATGAACTTTTCAGCCTGGGACTTTTTCATTTTTTCGAGAATCCTGGCCATCATCTCGACATCAAGATGGTGGGAAACTTCGCTGAAATATTCAAGTGGCAGGTCGTTGGCGTATCCGGTGGCCTGGTCGACTCCCATTTTAATGCAGACTCCAGCGGCAATCCTGGGGCGGATGTGCTCAACCATGAGCGGAATGACCATAAAATTAGGAATGAATTTGACGATCATGCTGATGGCATTATAGAGATCATCAAGTCCTTCTGTGTTATGGCTGACCAGGTTTTTTGCCCATAAGACCACTTCCTGCTTCTGGTGATGCGGTAACTGATGCAGTACCTCGGGCACAGGCATAGGGCTTAATGCGAGCAACTCTTCCAATTCACTCATCGGTCTTATATTGTTATGAACATTGTGTCTGTCGGGGTTGCAGGCTATCCTGCATTATGGTTATCTACCTGCAAGATTGTCAAAAAAAAGGAGAATAGAAAACAGTAAGGCATTAAAGGCGTGCAATGATATGACTGCAAAACGGAAACCAATAGCTATATTCTCCTTTTTTACAGGGTCATGAACATATAATGCAAGGAATGGTGAACAGGTATGGTGCTTTTAACGGTTGAAGGATTAGAAAAAAAATATGGTCTGAAGCATTTGTTCGAGGATGTTTCGTTTGGTATAGATGATCGTGACAAGATAGGTATTATCGGGGCGAACGGGAGCGGAAAAAGTACGTTGCTGAAAATACTTGCAGGTGTTGAGACCCCCGACAAAGGGAAGGTGATGGTGGCCAACCAGAAGCGGATTGCCTGGCTGCCGCAGGATTCACCCTATAATCCTGAGGATACCGTTCTTCAGGCTATTCTGAAGTCAAGCGACAAGGTGATGGATCTCATTTATGAGTATGAGGTGGTCTGCAAGGAGCTTGAGACGAAACACAGCGATGATCCTTCGTTACTGGAGCGGATGAGCAGGCTTGCTCATGAGCTTGATGTGACGGGTGCCTGGGAGCTTGAGTCGAATGCCAAAACGGTGCTTGGCAAGCTTGGTCTCTACGATTTGACGGCAATCATGGGCACGCTTTCCGGCGGTCAGCGCAAGCGGGTCGCACTTGCTCATGCGCTGGTGGTGCCGAGTGACGGACTGATTCTTGATGAGCCGACCAACCATCTTGATGCCGACAGTGTTGAGTGGCTTGAGCAGTATATCCGGCGCTATCAGGGCGCGGTGCTTCTCATTACTCATGACCGATATTTCCTTGACCGTGTGGCGACGCGCATGATTGAGATGGATGGGCGCACGGCGGTCACCTATACCGGTGGATACTCAAGCTACCTGCAACAGAAGGCTGAACAGGAGGAACAGGCGGTACGGGACGACCGCAAGCGTCAGGCGCTTGTCCGCCAGGAACTCGACTGGATGAGGGGTGGATGCAAGGCACGAACCACCAAACAGAAAGCGCGTATGCTTCGGGCAGAGAGTCTGGTTTATGCGCCGAAAAAGGAGAAGACGAAGGCGATGGACATCGGTTTTGGCGCGGGACGTCTTGGCGATAAAATCATTGAGTTTCATAAGGTCTCGAAGTCCTACGGCGACAAGGTGCTGCTTCGCGACTTTGAATATCATCTGCAGAAGGGCGATCGCATTGGTATTATCGGCCCGAATGGTTCGGGTAAAACCACGCTCTTTGAGATGATTACCGAACGAGTCAAGCCTGACAGTGGTCATATCGATATGGGCAAGACGGTGAAAATAGGCTACTACGATCAGCAGAGTCGCGGTCTTGATGACGACAAGCGGGTGATTGAGTGCATCCAGGCGGAGGCTGAACAGATTACCACAAAGGATGGCTCGGTGCTTTCGGCCTCAAAAATGCTTGAGCGATTTCTTTTTGCCCCGGCTACCCAGTACAGTTATGTCCGTACCCTCTCCGGCGGTGAGCGGCGGCGCCTCTATCTGTTGCGGCAGCTTATCGGTTCCCCCAATGTGCTTCTGCTTGATGAGCCGACCAACGATCTCGATATCCCCACACTGAGGGTTCTTGAGGATTATCTCGACAGCTATCAAGGTTGTCTTATGGTGGTGAGTCATGACCGCTATTTCCTTGACCGCACGGTTGAGTATATTTTTGCTTTTGAGGCAAATGGCACCATTCGTCGCTATCCCGGCAACTACACCCTCTATCTGGAACTGAAGGCATCGGAGGGAAAGGGGGAGCAGAAGCCGGTGAAAAAAGCGCTGGAGCTTCCGAAACCGGTAGCGCCGGCATTGCCAAAGCAGATCAAGCTCTCCAGCAAGGAGAAGCGTGAGCTTGAGCAGCTTGAACGCTCAATTCAAGTTGCTGAGAGCCGTCAGTCAGAAATAGCGGCGCAACTGGCATCGGCTGGCAGCGATTTTGCCCTGCAGCAGAAGCTTGGTGCCGAGCTTCAGTGCCTCCAGCAGCAGCTTGAAAAGGAGATGGCCCGATGGAGCAAACTTGCCGAGCAGGCGTAATCGTTAACAACTTGAATATCATGAGTGTAACAGCATCCATGGTCATCAAAAATCTTGAAGCGCTCTCAAATCCCGAGGCGGCGCTCTTTGCACAGAAATTTTTCAAGACCGGCCCCGGTGAATACGCTGAAGGCGATCTTTTTCGTGGCATTCGGGTGCCGGTGCTGCGAAAAATGGTTCCATCGCTTGATGGTACGCCATTGCCGGAGGTTATTCGGCTGCTTGAGTCCGCTTTTCACGAGGATCGCCTGCTGGCTCTTCTGTTGCTCATGCGTCGTTTTGCGAAGGGTAATGAGGCGCTCCGTCAGCAGATCCATGAACTCTATCTGGAACATATCCGGTATATCAACAACTGGGATCTGGTGGATATTTCTTCACAATACATTGTCGGCGCATTTTTGCGCTTGCGTGACAGAGCTTTGCTGTATGATCTCGCCGCATCGCAGAGTTTGTGGGAGCGAAGGATTGCCATTACCGCAACCTTTCATTTTATCCGGAAAGGTGAGTTTGACGACACGCTTGCTCTTGCAGAGCTTCTGCTCGATGACCCGCAGGAGCTGCTGCACAAGGCGACAGGCTGGATGCTCCGCGAGGTTGGCAAGCGTGACCTGCCAACCCTTGAGTCATTCCTGCAGCGCTATTACCCCCGGATGCCGAGGGTGATGCTTCGCTATGCCATTGAACGGCTTCCCGAAGAGAGGCGGCTGCTGTATCTCAAGGGGCTGATGTAACTTTTATT
>JBAXBW010000049.1:0-12565 GCA_037141805.1 Chlorobiaceae bacterium
CCGGGTCTGTGGGATTGGATGGCATCCCAAATTGCTGAAAAGCAACAGCGGATAATCCATTTTTGCGTGAACTGCTCATCTCATTCGGCACCAGAGGGAAGAGGATTATTACTGAGGGTGTTGTTTTGACATTGAGAAATACTATGCAGGATAGATGACCATGCCATTAACACTTCATGCAAAAGCTCGGCTATGGTTACTTTTCCTGCTGACAGCGCTGATACTGGTTTCGCTTCCGGCACGCAGTATGGCGCTGAGCGTCGGTGAAGAGAGTGGCGGAGGCGTTGTTTGTTATGTCAATGCTTCGGGGAAGCACGGCCTGATTGTCTCCAGATGGGATATGAAGGGTCACTCTTCGGGCTCGCCGGAAGGTTTTTTTACCTGGGACGATGCTCAATTGGCATGCAGGAATTATGTGAGCTGTGATTATCATGACTGGTTTTTGCCCAGCAAGGATCAGTTGAACAAGCTCTATCTCAATAACAGTGGCCTTGGCCCTTTTACGGTTTCCTATAACCACTACTGGAGTTCATCAGTAGATAGTGCAGGACACGTCTGGGTGCAGGGTTTTGGTGGTGGTTTTCAGGTTCAAAACTTTAAGACAAACAGTAATCGTGTTCGTGCGATGCGGACTTTTTAATCCAATAACGATAACCATTATGAAACTCCATGCAAAAGTGCCTTTCACCCGGCTGTGGCTCATGCTGCTGCTTGCCGGTGTGAGTATGTTTACCGTTTCAGCGCTCTCTTCGGCTGCTGCGCCACAGATTGGTGACAGCTACGGCGGAGGAGTTGTTTTGTATGTTGATGGTACCGGTCAGCATGGTCTTATAGCCGCCAAAACGGATGTGACGCTGAACATCTCTGGTAAAGAGAAGGGATTTTTTAACTGGTATGGTGCCAGGGTTGCTGCCAACGCTTTTGTTGAGGGTTACAGTGACTGGTTTTTGCCGAACAAGGAGCAGTTGCAACAGATCTATAGTCATCGCTTTGCTCTTGTTGGTATTGAGAGTACCTACTACTGGAGCTCCTCTGAGAGTGATGCGACTAAAGCGTGGGCAGAGGATTTCACGACAGGGAAACAGCTCGATGGTAATAAGACAAACACCGGTCGAGTAAGGCCAGTTCGGTATTTTTGATGAATGAAGCCGAAACGAGAGCGGAACTTATTGACCCGCAACTGAAGGCAAGCGGCTGGGGAGTTGTTGAGGGGACAAAAGTTCAACGGGAGTATCCGATTACTTCTGGAAGGATTCAGCGTGGCGGTATTCGTGGTAAATCGCTGATGGCCGATTATGTTGGTCTATCGTGGCCGGAAGCTGGCGGTTATTGAGGCGAAGAGCAGTGACCTTGAGGTGGGTGAAGGGGTGGCGCAGGCGAAGAACTATGCCGAAAAGCTGCAGCTTGCAACTACTTATGCCAGTAATGGCCGGGAGATTTACCAGATCAACATGATCACCGGTGAAGAAGGGCTGATCGATACGTTTCCTTCGCCGGATGAGCTCTGGCAGAAAACTTTCGCGGTGTCGAACCGGTGGGAAGAGATCTTCAACAGCATTCCTTTTGAGGAGATTGGCGGTACAAAAACCGTGCGCTATTATCAGGAGCTTGCGGCCAACAGGGTTCTGGAAGCCATAGGCTTGGAGAAGAAGCGTATTTTGCTCACGCTTGCTACTGGAACCGGCAAAACCTTCATTGCTTTCCAGATTGTCTGGAAGCTTTTTCAGAGTCGCTGGAACCTCAATCGTGATGGCAAGCGAAGGCCGAGGGTGCTCTTTCTTGCTGACCGGAATATTCTGGCCAATCAGGCGTTCAACGCTTTTTCTCCGTTTCCTGCCGATGCGCTTGTCCGTATCAAGCCGGATGAGATTCGCAGGAACGGGCGCGTGCCAACCAACGGCAGCATCTTCTTTACCATCTTCCAGACTTTCATGACCGGCAAGGAGAATACCCCTTGTTTTGGTGACTACCCGCCCGACTATTTCGACCTGATCATTATCGATGAATGCCACCGGGGAGGAGCCAACAACGAAGGGAACTGGCGCGGTATTCTTGACTATTTTTCTCCGGCTGTGCAGATTGGTCTCACTGCGACTCCAAAACGCAATGACAACGCCGATACTTACGCCTATTTCGGCGATCCGGTCTTTATCTATTCGCTCAGGGAGGGAATCAACGATGGTTTTCTCACTCCCTTCAGGGTTAAACGCATTAAAACTACCCTCGACGATTATATCTACACCTCTGACGATCAGGTCATAGAGGGTGAGGTGGAGCAGGGACGCCTCTTTATTGAGCCCGACTTCAACCGAACCATTGAGATCAGGGAGCGTGAAGCCAAACGGGTGCAGATTTTGCTTTCTGAGATCAACCAGAATGAGAAGACGATTGTTTTTTGTGCCAATCAGGCTCATGCTGCGCTGGTGCGCGATTTGATCAATCAGTACAAAAGGTAATCCTGATGCCAACTATTGTGTCCGGGTGACGGCCAATGACGGTGAGTTGGGGGAGCAGTATCTGCGGGATTTTCAGGACAATGAAAAGACTATCCCGACAATGCTGACCACGTCGCAGAAGCTCTCGACCGGTGTTGATGCGCGAAATATTCGCAACATTGTTCTCCTGCGGCAAATCAACACGATTATCGAGTTCAAGCAGATCATCGGGCGCGGCACCAGGCTCTTTGACGGCAAGGAGTACTTTACCATCTATGACTTTGTCGATGCCTGCCACCACTTTCAGGATGTGGAGTGGGATGGTGAGTCGGTTGACAAGACGACAATAACGGAGGGTGAGCCGCCAATTATCCGCGAAGAGGCTGAACCCTATCCGCAGGAGTCTTCCGAGCCACCCCGTGAGCCTCGCCAAAAGCTGAAAATAAAGCTGAGCGACGGCAAGGAGCGTGAAATACAGCACACCATTGCCACCTCCTTCTGGAGTTCTGATGGCAGGGTTATCTCTGCGCAGGAGTTTATGCAGGGCATGTTCGGTCTGCTGTTGCCGGAGTACTTCAAAAACGAAGAGGAGCTGATGGAGTTGTGTTCGAATCCGCAAACCCGCAAAGCCTTGCTTGCCAAACTTGCCAAAGCTGGCTACGGAATGGGGGAGCTGGAGTTGATGCAAAAGCTGATCAATGCTGAAAAAAGTGACCTCTTTGATGTGCTTGAATTCGTCTCTTTTGCCCAGCCGCCAATCACTCGAGAAGCAAGGGTGGCGGAGGCGCAAAACAGCATCTATGACGGACTGGATGATAAGCAGCGAGAGTTTGTGGAGTTTGTGCTTGCCAAATAAATTGAAACCGGTGTCGGAGAGCTCGATCAGGAAAAGCTGCCGCACCTGCTGCAGCTCAAATATCATGAACTTTCGGATGCCACCGCTCTTTTCGGCAGTACGGAGAAGATTTTATCGACCTTTATTGAGTTTCAGAAGCATCTGTACCGGAGGCCTGCGGCGTGAGGAATAACACTATTATGCAATTGTTTTCGTTGTCTCTTTTTTTGATTTCCATGGTTTCAGGATGGAGACAAAGATAGTGATCATCAATATCAGCACCTGAAGAGCCCCGAACAACAGATTCATTTTTTGGTTGTACAGATAGGCAGCATCACCCAGAGAAGCAATGCCGAGTTTGCCGGAGATGTCCATCATGGTTGCTTCCCAGGGGCCAAGAAAAAAAGTTCCAAACACAATGGCTACAATGGTGACAATCCACTTGAAGGTCAGCCAGTTGTGCTTGAAGAAGCCCCAATTGGTGAATAATGAGTAGGTTAAACCGGTAAGCAGGCTGCCGATTGCTCCTGGTACGACAACAATGGACATATCAACGTGATGAAGGCTCTGGTTTATTCCGTACAACACGCGGCCATCAGTAATGCCCGACTTCAAAAAATAGAGCGATATTAGGGAAACTGCTCCTCCGATCCAGCAGGAAACGGCGATCAGGTGAAAGCCTTTGAGCCACTTTACTCCATTTTTGGTTAATTTTGGCATGTCAGTTTCGAGCGGCCTCAACCAGTTCAGCAGCCAGAGTGAGGGATGAGGCTGAAATCTGTTCTCCGCTGATGAGGCTCGCAATGGCCTGCAGGCGGCTTTCGTGATCGAGCGGGGTGACCTCTGTAACGGTTCTCTCCTGCTGCACAGATTTTTTGACGCTGAGGTGCAGGTCGCCCATGGCGGCAATCTGCGGCAGGTGAGTAATGGCTATGATCTGGTGCAGGCGCGAGAGTTTTCTCAGACTTTTGCCGACGGATTCGGCGATCCGTCCGCTGATGCCGGTATCTATTTCATCGAAAATGAGAATCGGCAGCTTGGCAGATTCAGCGAGTGCGCTTTTCATGGCAAGCATCACTCGTGAAATTTCTCCGCCGGATGCCACCTTGACGAGGGGTCTTGGTTTTTCGCCGGGATTGGTGGAAATCAGGAACTCGACACTGTCATAACCGTTTGGAAAAGCGGTAAATGTGGCTCCGTCGATGGAAATTTCGCCTTTGGGATTTTCTTCGTGTGTGATGCTGACAATGAAGGTGGAGTGTGGTATGCCGAGCTCTGCTAACTGTTCCTGAATGGCAGTTTCAAGGCGGCTTGCAGCTTTCTGCCGTTTGCTGCTGAGTGTTTCGGCATGAAGAGAGAGTTCTGTTTTCAGGAGTGTTATTTCCTGCTCAATGCGGCTGACCTCCTCTTCGAGGTTCTCTTCAAGCCCGCTTTTCGCCTCAAGTTCATTCTTCAGATCGATCAGTTCAGCGTGTGTGCGGCCATATTTTTTGCAGAGGCGCTGAAGCTGGAGCTGGCGTTCACGCAGGGATTCAAGTTTTTCAGGATTGAAATCAATACCAGAAGCGTAGCTCCGCGTGAAGCGAGAGAGCTCATCGATAATGCTTTTTGCGTTGCGTGTTTCCTCGGTGTGAATATCGAAGCGTTTGTCAATTGCAGCAAGTTTTTCGACGGTATGCAGCGCGGAAGTGATGGCGGAATAGAGAGAGCGCTCGCTGTCGTAGAGCAGGTCGTTCAGGTCGCTGCTGAGCGTAAACAGGGTTTCGGCATTTTCGAGAAGGATAATTTCTGTCTCGATTGTATCTTCTTCACCACTTTTCAGTTCGATGCTGTTGAGCTCCTTCAACTGAAAATCGATGATCTCTTTTTTGTTGTGGATGGCGGAAGCCTCGTTATTGAGCGTTCTCAACTGCTGCTGGAGCCCCTGAAGCGATGACCGGGTACTTTTGTAGGCGGTCACTTCTGTCGTGGTCTGGGCAAAATCATCAAGCAGGGTTTCGTGTGTCTCCGGGTGCAGCAGCAGTTGGTGTTCGTGCTGGCCGTGCAGGTCTATCAGCTCTTCTCCAGCCTGTTTGAGAAGGGCTGCGGTGCAGGGTGTGTCGTTGATGAAGCAGCGGGATTGGCCGCCCGAGGAGAGCTCTCTGCGGAGAATAAGTTCGGATGCTGTGTCAATGTTTGCTGCTTGCAGCAGGTTTACGATCTTTTCGGAGTGAACCTCTTTAAGGACGACTTCAATAACGGCTTTGGTTGTTCCTGAGCGAACCAGATCGCTGCTGGACCGCTCGCCAAGGACAAGGTTCAGTGCGCCGATCAGAATGGATTTCCCGGCACCGGTCTCTCCGGTAATAATGGTCAGTCCAGGGTCGAATTCAACAGTCAACTCCTGGATCAGTGCAAAATTTTTGATGTAGAGGCTGAAAAGCATGGCCGGGTATGACACACGTTATGCTTGATTCGAAGAGGAGGAGTTTTCCTTTTTTGGTGTCTCATTGCCAGCCTTGCTGAACTCTTCCTCTATTTCTGTCTGGGCCTTTTTAAACTCTTTCATTCCTTTACCCAAACCTCTTGCAAGTTCGGGAAGCTTTTTTGCTCCGAACAGCAGAAGAATGATAAGCAGAATAAGAACCAGTTCCTGTCCACCTAATCCGAACATCGGTGTTCCTCCGATTAGTAATTATGACAATATGATGCTCATTATATACGCAATATGCCTTCCTGAAACAACTCTTTTTACTCGCGAAGAGGTTCTTGTCAATAGCGAGCAATGATTGTTTCACCTGCACGGGATTTCTGGCCTGGTTTAACGGCGACTATGGCGGAAGGGGGCAGGATAAGGTCAACTCTTGAACCGAACTTGATCATGCCGAATCGTTTGCCGATTCTTGCAATTTCACCGCATTGTAAGGTACAGACAATTCTTCTGGCCAGAAAGCCGGAGACCTGGTTGAACAGTACCTCGATTTCTCCGTTGTCTATACCAATTTCCATTCGTTCGTTGCTTTCCATACTCTGGTTGTCGAACGCCATCAGAAATTTACCGGGGCAGTAGCGCAAATGGGTCACTTTTCCACTGAGAGGGATGCGGTTGACGTGAACGTTGAAGGGAGACATGAAGATGCTCACCAGGGTTTGATGGTCGGCAGAAGTGCTTTGGCCATGCAGTTGAACAAGGATTATTTTACCGTCGGCAGGGGCGAGAATAACCCGTTTTTCGTCAGGTGCTGTTCGATGTGGGTCACGGAAAAAAGAGAGTGTGAACAGGAGAGCAATGCTTATCGTCAGGAGAGCAGGAATTTGTACCCAGACAGGAAAAACTATTGTTGCCATGCTGAGTATTATGCAGAGGAGAATAACTTTAACTATCGTGCTGTAGCCATAGGAAGTCAACATTTCTTTTGTCTCTGTTTGGTTACGTTATGATAAATTCCCATCATAATAATTATTTATCTTTGCACTTGTGATAAGCGGAAAATATTTTTCCTTTTTTTGCATTTTTTACCGATGGTAACGTTGTCATTTGCGGTGTCTATGAATTTGTTGGAAAAGAAGTTTCTCGAGCAGATCAGGGAACGACGACTGGTTGAAAATGGTGACAAGGTTCTTGTTGCAGTTTCCGGTGGGCCTGATTCGATGGCCATGCTGTCGCTTTTCTGTGCTGTAAAGCCTCTCCTTCATTGTGATTTTGCGGTGGCTCACTGCAATTTTCAGCTTCGAGGTGCCGAGAGTGATGCGGATGAATGTTTTGTGCGACATCACGCTCTTGACCTGGGGCTGGATTGTTTTGTGGAGCGGTTTGATTCTTTGCGGTTTGCCGGAGAGTGGAAAAAATCTGTTGAGGAAACTGCGCGGATATTGCGCTATACTTTTTTTGAGCAGTTGATGCTGGAGAGGGGATTTACAAGGATTGCTACCGGACACCATGTCAACGATAATGCTGAGACAATTCTTTTTAATCTGTTCAGAGGTGTTTCTCTTCCTGGACTGAGAGGTATTCGTGCGAGTAACGGTAAAATCATTCGTCCGATGCTCCTGTTGCACAAGGCGGAAATAGCGGTATATCTGATTGAAAAGGGGATTGCCAGCCGAACGGATACCAGTAATATTGATAACGATTTCGACAGAAATTTTATCAGAAACCGGGTTATTCCGCTGATTGAGGAGCGCTTTCCGCATAAACTGTTGCCTTCCCTCCGGAGGTTGTCGGAACAGGCGGGGGAACTTGAGGAGTTTCTTGAACTCTATTTTGAAAATCTCTGTGAACGGGAGACAGGTCTCTCTTTCGCTGATGGCAAGCTTGATGTGCGTGCTTTACAGCGGCTTACGGTTTTTGAACAGAAGGAGCTGTTCAAAAGGGCTTTGCGGGATATGGAGGCACCGGTTGATGCCAAGGCGCTTCAGAAGCTCGTCGATCTGCTAGCCTCTCAACCGGGAAAAATGGTCATGGCTGGCCGACAATTGCGGGTACTTTGGAAAGGAGGCTCCCTTTGTTTTTTGCGAGAGCCCTGAATTGAGGCTATTTTTTCTGTTTGTCTGCCCGAAACAGTTCTATGGGCAGGTTAGTATGGATTATGACGGATTTGAGGTTCTGCTGGATTTTGATTCTGTCGAGCAGCTCTTTTGTCTGTACGGTTGTCTTTGTTCCGGTGTATTGTGAAAGCTTGACGGCTCCCCAGAGAAATGTTGATGCGAAATAGGCGGCCTGATTGGTGTTATAGACCCATTCGCTTTGTCCCTCAATGCCATCCTTGAATTTTAAAGAGAGCGCAAGGCTCTGGATGCGGTTCAGATTGCCCATAGTCTTTATTCCCTCGTTGGTCGAGGTGAGGCTTTGCAGGGCTCCTGAAGTCCATGCGGCGGAGGGAAGGGCAAACCAGAGGTGCGCTTTATAGATTGCCTTGTTGATGAGTGCCACGGAGAGAGAGTCCCGCCTGAAAAAGCTTCCGGAGGGAACGAGATACTCGGCAAGCATTTTTTTGTTGTTGCTCAGGGCTATCTGTCGTGGGCTAAGGGAAGAGAGCCAGAGTGAGTCATTGAGGCTGTAGCATTGATGACCACCGATTATCTCGGCAGTCGTGCTGTGTGTTCCGAGAAATGACACCGGAAGTTTTTTTGACAAGGGTCCCGATACAAGCGCAAGGAAGTTCTGCTCTTTGTAACCATGGCGTTTGAAACTGACCAAAAGAGTGTCAATGTCGAGAGATGGATTGATTTTCGCGACCTTTATCAGTGCTCCAAGTTGGCCTTCGGGTTGAAAAAGTGGAGCGTTTTTCAGTGAGTCGGGAATGATTTCTTTCCAGAGCCGGCTTTCGCGGATATCTTTAAGGCCGATATAGACAAGTGCATCGGATTTTCCGGGAATGCGATCCACCATCGATTTAAGCTCAGGGCTTAACGGTTCTGGTTGAATGCGCTGTTTCGACCAGTTGATCCAGAGTACCAAAAGAAGAAAGCAAACTGTGCTGATGGCGCTGATGGACAGGAGAAGTCCGGCTCCTTTTAAGAGGGAGCGCTTTTCAGGTGTTGCGGGTGTTGCGTCAGCTCCTGGATTCTTCTCCATAAGGCAGGGTGTTATGATTTTCTTTTGATAGCTTCACGGGCAAGGGTGTCGCAGCGGTTGTTGTAGGGGTTGTCGCTGTGGCCCTTTACCTTGTGAAACCTTATATCGTGCAAGTTAACCAACTTCAGGATTTTTTGCCAAAGATCGATATTTTCAACACTTTTCTTTGCTGCAGTTTGCCAGTTATTGGTTGTCCAGCGTTTCAGCCATCCGTTGTTGATGGCGTTGACCAAATAGCTTGAATCGCTGTAAAGGTCGACCTTGCACCTCTCCTTGAGTGCTTCGAGCGCCTCTATGGCAGCACTCAGCTCCATGCGGTTATTGGTTGTGGCTGGTGAGTATCCCGAAATTTCACGGTTCGAAGAGCCGTACATCAACAATGCGCCCCAGCCTCCCGGGCCAGGATTGCCGCTGCATGCTCCGTCGGTGTATATGATCACTTTTTTATCCATCGACAAAAAAAGCTCAACCATGCGAGGGTTGAGCTTTTACATCATATTGAAAACTTTTTTATAAACGCCGGGCACAGCTTTACTTCACCAGTTTGGCGAGCTCGGCGGTGCCGGTTTTAGCAATAATTTTCATGGCTTTTGCAGAAAGCTTCACCTTTACAAATCGCTTTTCCTCTTCAATCCAGATTCTTTTTGTGTGGAGGTTTGGCTCAAAACGGGTGCGGACATGGTTATTGGCATGTGACACCGTATTACCGTAAATGGGTCTTTTGCCAGTCAGTAAACAAACTTTGGACATGGTGCGATCAAATTGTGTTAAAAAATGAAAATCAATATAAGAATAGTTTTGTAAACCGGAAACCTATTGTTTCAGGGTCGGATTCCTACGGCGCAGACCATCATGGATAGAACATAGAGGAGGGTTCCGAAGGCGTTGTACCAGACGGCTTTTTCCTCTGGATGTGCAATCAGAATTTTTTGCATGGGCAGTTGTGCTATCAGCAGCAGCATTGCGATTACCGTTGTCGTCATTGAGCCTTTGACCAAAAGAATAGTAATTGCGGCAAGTTGTGCGACATCCATGATAATAGCAGCCAGGATTGCAGCCCTCTTTTCACCGAGTTGTACCGGGATTGAAGCAACCTTGCGGATATTGTCGCCGACAATTGATTTGAAGTCGTTAAGGGTCATGATGCCATGCGCACCAAGTGAAAAAATAATGGCCAGGGAAATCGTCTGGCCTGAAGGAATGCCTTGGGTAATTGCAAAACTGCCAGTCAGCCAGGCGACTCCCTCGTAGGCAAGCCCAACAATAAGATTACCAAACCAGCCGTTTCTTTTCGCTCTGATGGGTGGGCCGGAGTAGGCGTGTGACATCAGCACTCCGACAAAAGCGATGAGAACGACATAGGGGTGAATGGAGAGTGCTACGAGAAATCCTGTAACGATAAGGCCGAAGGTAATAAGCCAACTCGCCGATTTTGATATTTTGCCTGCTGGAATCGGGCGGTCAGGCTCATTGATGGCATCAACTTCCCGGTCAAAGTAGTCGTTCATGGTTTGCGACATGGCGCACATGAGCGGCCCTGCAAGAAGGACGCCTCGCAGGAGAATTGACCAGTTGTCAGCAATATTTTCGCCAGTTGACACCACTCCACAGGCAAAGGCCCACATGGGCGGAAACCAGGTGACCGGTTTCATGAGCGGCAAGATAGCCGATGGCTCAATTCTGAATCCAGGCTTGTTAACATTGTCAAGAGCCTGTTCAATGATTTTGCGCCTTGCATCGCTGACTCCTGACTGGAGAAGCTTGTCGGCAAGGCCTTGCTGCTTTTCAGTGGATAGAGTGTCGCGTCCGTTCATTGGGTATAATGATTCTCCTTTCGGCTTAAGCAAGGCAGACAGTATACAAGTTTTTTGGCAAAAAGATAAGGATTTAGTTGACGATCGGTCTGTACTTCAGAGAGAGTTCCGAGTTGATCTGCACTATTTCATTAAATTTTTTCTCCGAATGGCCGCTTTCCAGAGCATGTTTTGCCATAATAAAACCATCATTAATACAGACAGCTTTTCCGGACACGTAGCAAGCCATGGCGGTGGTGAACAGGGCAGCATCGAGGTGTGCTGCCGGAGCACTTCCGTCAAGGATCCTGCGAATGATGAGTGCGTTTTCATCTTTTCCTCCCCCCTGAATTTCCGTCAAAGCATGTCTTGTAAGTCCAAACTCCTCAGGATAAAGCGTATGATCGGTTACCTCCCCATTCAAAATTTCAATAATATATGTTGGTCCGTTGAGGCTTGGCTCGTCAAGCGCTATGCCCTCTTCAGTCATCGAATGAACAATCAGTGCATGGCGGGTACCTGTCTGTAGCAGCACCTCGGTATAGAGTTCCATCAGCTCGCGGTTGAAAACACCTACAAGTTGTCGTTTTGCGCGTGCAGGATTGATCAGAGGGCCGAGAATGTTGAATATCGTTCTGATGCCCAGTTCCCTGCGGATATGGGCAACTTTCTTCATCGAAGGATGGTACAGGGGTGCAAACAGAAAGGCAAATCCTGTCTGCTGAAACAGCTCTTTTGTTGCTTCGGGCGGAAGATCGACAGCAAAGCCGAGGGCTTCAAGAACGTCGGCACTTCCGCAACTGCTTGTTACCGAACGGTTTCCATGTTTGGCTATAAGGACGCCGGCACTGTTTGCAATAATTGATGCGGTTGTTGAAATATTAAAAGTTCCGGCATGATCCCCGCCGGTACCGCAGGTATCAACGGCGTCATCATCAAGTGCGACAGTGTTGGCTTTTTCCATCAGGCTGTAATATGCGCCGGCTGCTTCTGCTGAAGTAACTCCTTTTTTTTGCAGGAGGGCAAGTATTGCTGCGATGACAATCCCGGAAAATAGACCATCCATAATGCTGTTCATGCAGAATGTCATCTCCTCCTGTGAAAAATTTTCTCCTGCAAGAAGCTTTTGAAGTAATTTTTTTTGTGGCATGAAGCTGAGTGGTTGTCAAATGATTACAAATTGTGTAAATGTAAATAATAATAAACATTTGATGTACAGGTAAATACTAATGGGAATTGATTGTCTTGAGCGTTGCCGCATGGGGCGATAGAGATAATTTTATCAATCAGAGGGTATTTTTAATGGATAAAACGCAGATAACGTTGTGCAGGGAAGAGTCTTTGAGGATGGTGTTGCGAAAAATGATGTGTCTGGCTATAGATGCAACTATTGTGAGCGATCTTTCTGTTATTCGGTGGCTGACAGGTTTTAGCGGATCAAGTGCGAGGTTACTCATTACCAGGGAAAAAAGCTGGCTGTTTACCGATTTTCGCTACAAGGATCAGGCCGCCGGAGAGGTGTCAGTGGCTGAAACGGTTATTGCCACTGACGGGTTTGCGGCTGAGCTTGGATCTGGCCGTTATCCTCTCGGAGAAACAGTTGCACTTCAGTCCGATAATGTTACCTGGCACGAAGCAACCCGGCTTATCGAACAGATTCTTGGTAAACAGCGCGTGATACCTGTAGATTCATTTTTCGATGAGTTCAGGATGCTGAAGAATGATATTGAGCACACAAAGATGCGACGTGCAGCAGAAATAAGCGAACGTGCGCTTGAAAAAGTGCTCCCGATGATTTCGCCATCAGTCACAGAGTTTGATATTGCTGCGGAGATCACCTACCAGCAAAAAAAGCTTGGTGCGGAAAAGGACTCTTTTGATCCTATTGTGGCTGGAGGGCCACGTTCGGCCATGCCTCATGCAGCTCCGTCAAAAGCGCACTTCA
>JBAXBW010000050.1:0-12004 GCA_037141805.1 Chlorobiaceae bacterium
GGTATGGCCGCAGTAGTGGCAGCGGAGATGTTTTTGGGTGGAGTGGTAGACGAGAGGAATATTGCAGAACTTGCAGAGCGGGATATGGCCACAGGCAAGGCAGAAGAGGCTTCCGGCAAATCCCCGTCTGTTTTGCAGGAGAATGACCTGTTCGTTTTTTTCCATACGAAGTGCTATCTGGCGGTAGAGCAGCTCCGAAATTGAAGAAGAGGCCTTTGGACTCTCTTTCATCCAGATCAGACTGATGACGGGCATAGTTGCTCCATCAATCCGTTCTGGCAGATTGACAAGGGTGTATTTCCTGTTATGGGCGTTGTGGTATGATTCGAATGATGGTGTTGCCGTGCCGAGTACGCAGATTGCCTTGCTGAACATTGCTCTCATGACTGCCGTATCCCTGGCATGATACCGGGGGTTTCGGTCTTGTTTGTAGGCGGCATCGTGCTCTTCGTCGACAATGATTGCTCCGAGGTTGTCGAGAGGGGCAAAAATGGTTGATCGGGCACCAAGGGCAATTTTTGTTTTTCCGAGCCGGAGGCTGTGCCAGGCATCATATTTTTCCTGGTTGCTCATGGCGCTGTGGAGAATGGTGATGTCGTCATGAAAATGCTCACGGAACCGGCCTGCTGTTTGTGGAGTCAGGGCAATTTCAGGCACCAGAACAATGGCAGTTTTTCCTGCAGCCAAAACGATTTTCAGGAATTCGATATAGACCAGGGTTTTGCCGCTGCCGGTGACGCCGTGCAGGAGAAAGGTGCGGTATTCCCTGGTTTCAAAAGCAGTACAGAGCTGGTCAAGCGCTTTTTTCTGTAAAGCCGTCAGATTTTTTGGCGTTTGCGTTTTTTCAGAAAATCCGGTTGAGTAGTTGCTGGTAACCTCTTTTTGGATTTTTTCTGCGAATCCTTTTTTTACCAGTATGTTTAGAGTCTCTCTTGATGCACCGATGGTTTCGGGAAAAGCCTCTTCAGGGTAAAGAGAAGCCAGTGCCTTCAGTGCTTCAAGCTGTTTTGGAGAGTTCTGGAGGCTTGTTTCGGCCTCTTCCGGCAATGAGGAGTTGAGAGAGTAGGCGGTTTTCTGTTTTGGTTTGGTAGAGAAAAATTTTTTGGTCAGGAAAAGATGTCCGCCCCGTTCAAGTTCTGAGAGGGTGCGGTAAAGCTGTTTTTTGCCAAGCCGACGCTGAAGCTGGGGGATGGTCAGCCGCTTCTCTGTGGTCATGATTTTCAGGATTGAGCGCCGGAGAGCGGTGTTGATGATTTTTGGGACTTCGGCGTTGAGTGCGAAGCCGGTCATTTCAACAACATCATGAACGGTGGTACGAACTGCTCCAGGGAGGGCGCAGGTGATCGTGTCGATTCTCCTGGCAAGATAGTAGTCAGCCATCCACGCGGTCAGTTGCAGGAGTGAGTGGTTCAGGACTGGGCGGCCGCCGTAGAGTACGTCAGTTATTTCTATATTGCTGGCGCTCTCTTCGTCAGCTTCTGCTTTCAGGCTCAGAATGTAGCCAGTCGAAACAGTTCTGTTGCCTTTAAAAAGAGAAAGAAGCACCATGCACCCTGCCTGAATATCCTGTTTCAGAGTATCAGGTATGCCAACAAGAAACGGTTCTCCCCTGAAAAATTTTTCCGAAACGCTCAGAGCATACATGGTGGTGAATGAAAAAAGCCAGCACCGGAGCGCTGACTTTTTTAATGGAAGAATTTATTATGGATTTTCAGGATACAAATGCTTCAAGAATCCTGTCGCGGATCTCCTCAACTTTTCCAGTTCCCTGAATCTTGTGAAAGCGCGGAGCGTCAGGTTCGCCACTCTGTGACAAGCTCATATAGTACTCAATCAGCGGGGCAGTTTGTGCATGATAAATTTGAAGCCTCTTCTTTACGGTCACCTCGTTATCGTCCTCTCTTTGGACAAGAAGATCTCCGGTTTCATCATCAATATTCTCCTTTATCGGGGGATTAAAGCGTACATGGTAAGTTCTTCCCGAAGCAAGGTGAACACGGCGCCCACTCATTCGTTGGATAATATCATCATCCTCAACACTGATTTCAACGACATGCTGAATGTTGACTCCATCTTTTCCCAGCGCTTCCGCTTGGGCAAGCGTACGGGGAAAACCGTCAAAAAGGCATCCATTGGCACAGTCAGTTTTGGTCAGACGCTCTTTGACAAGGCCGATAATAATCTCGTCGGAGACAAGCTGTCCAGCGTCCATGACTTTTTTTGCGGCAATGCCCAAAGGTGTTCCTTCACTGACAGCAGAACGCAGCATGTCGCCAGTAGATATTTGCGGGATACCGAGGGTTTTTGATATATAATTTGACTGTGTGCCTTTTCCGGCTCCTGGTGCTCCAAGTAAAATAATTCTCATCAAACTGTTTTTATTGGTTTTTTTTTGTGGTCACAATTATGATTTTTGGCTTCGATGGTATTGTCTCATTTTCTGTTGTATCAGTTACATTGGCGTTTTCCGATGAAAGCTGATTTTCCGGGAGAGGTTGTTCATCACTTTTTGGGGTTGGTTTGAGCAGGATGGTCTGAACAGCAGTTTTTTTCTTGAACTCGATTGTTGTGGATTTTGGACTGCCTTCGGGTTTTGGTTGATGCTGCAACTGGACTTCATTAAACATCTGTTGCGAAGCTGCAGCAACTCCGAGAGTATCCAGCGAACGGTATTGGTAGTCCTCTTCCTTGATTTGCTCCTCCCTGAATTGGAAATCCAATGCTCCCAGCATCATTCTGATAGCCCTGCGGCTTTCTCCGAGGTCTCCCCTCGATTCAATACGGGTTTCAGCTTTGGCATTGACCGTAGTGACAGGACGGTCATTGATATCTTTTTCCTCAAAGAGTCCGAAGGTGACACTAATTTTTAAACCGAAAAGGATAAATGAACTTATCTCGGCGCGAATGGTGCTCATGCCGCCTACGGCTATTTTTTCACTTATCAGACTCCATCCTATCCAGTGATCAATTTTGTTGAGAATAAACTCTGAGATTTCGGAGACAGGTTTGTCGTACCGCCGTACCTTCAGTTCGTCAAAAACAGGGTTTTCTGAGGTGTGCGTGGCGTTGAGAGTAAGGCCCTGGCAAGCTTTTTGAAATTCATTTTTAAACGGAATAAAATCGATCAACTCCATAATTTGAGACTGTTAAGAGATTATTGCTGTTCAGCATATTTGGTTGTTGCCAGTTGCCCGCATGCCGCATTAATGGTGGTTCCATAACTTTTTCTTACTGTGATGTGCAGTCCTGAATCAAAGAGGTATTGCTGGAACTGTTCCCTGGCAGCATTATAAACATTGCTGAAGTTCATATTAATGATTGCATTGTAATCAATCAAATTAATTTTGCATAAAAAGCTTCTGGAAAAACGTACAAGCTTTTTTGCGTCCTCAAGTGAATCATTGATTCCTTTGAGAAGCATATAGACAATGGTAACCGGCATACCTGTTGATGCCGTATAGTCCGCAAGCGATTTGCCCAGCTCAATCAGAGGATATTGCCGTGCAGCTATGGGCATGAGTGATTCGCGTTTCTGCTGATCGGCGGCATGCAGTGAAACAGCAAGTTTTGTTTTCATGCCTGACTTTCCGAGTCGCTGAATTTCTGGAATGACTCCAACGGTTGAAATAGTTATTTTTTTCTGCGAAAGGCAAAAGCTGTAACTTCTGGAACTCAGGGTTTGAATGGCTTCAATGACATTGTCGGAGTTTAGCAGAGGCTCTCCCATTCCCATAAACACAATATTAGTAATGGTGGAACCAGGTTCTTTGGCAGCAACCATCTCATTAAGGGTATCTATTTGCCCGGTAATCTCTCCTGCGCTGAGATTTCGCCGGAAACCCATTGTACCTGTAGCGCAGAAACTGCATTGAAAGGGGCATCCGACCTGTGATGATACACAAGCTGTTCTTCTCCCGGCAGAAGCAATGAGTACACTTTCTACCGTCTCATTGTCGGAGAGTTTAAGCAGGATTTTTTTTGTTGGATTATCACTGTTTTCTTCAAGACTTTCAAACTGATCAAGAAGTTCCGGATGATGGATTGAATATGTTTCTGATAGTTTTTTGCGTAATGCAAGGCTCAACGTTGTCATGTCATCAAAACGTGAAGCATGGTGGCTGAAAAGCCATTGGTGAATCTGGGTCGCTCTGAATGCGGGTTCTCCCATCAGGGTCATTGCGAGCTGAAGTTCTTTGAGTGTCAGATCTCTGATGTTGGGCTGGGGTACGGTCATTGATATCCTCTATGCCAGGGGTTTTAAAAAAAGCAGTATACCCCAGAAATTATATAAAACGGTGAAAAAAGCATAAATTGAGCTTTATGCATTTATAAAGTTATCACCAACTAATGATAGTTCCAGAGTATGGTCGGACGCTTAAAGCCGAGGAATGGTCTCCGGTCATCGATATGCTGCTCGAAGGTCAGCATTTTGTTCTTACAACCCATGAAAATTCTGATGGTGACGGCCTCGGAAGTGAAGTCGCCCTTGCAATCGTGCTCAAGGCACTCGGCAAAGAGGTTTCTATCGTCAATCCAACTGAAGTTCCTCCGAATTACCATTTTCTGAAGCGGTTATATCCCATGGCTCTTTTTGACAACAAAAGTGAGGAGGCTATTCAGGAGCTGTCGCTTTGTGATGTTGTCGTTCTGCTTGATGCCAATTTACGTGACAGGATGGGCTCTCTCTGGCCTCATGTAAGCTTTTCGCGAGAAATTGGCCGTTTGAAACTGGTCAGTGTCGATCATCATCTTGACCCTGATGATTTCTGTGATGTTATGGTTTGCGAAAATTATGCGTCCTCGACGGGTGAACTGGTCTACGGCCTTATTTATGCGCTTCAGATCAGGCTGGGTCGTGAGCTGTTTACTCCTGACGTTGCCGAAGCACTTTATGCCGCAGTTATGACAGATACTGGTTCGTTCAGATTTCCCAAATCAACTCCCTATGTTTATCAGCTTGCCGGAGACCTTGTCAGCAAGGGAGCTGATGCGGCGGAGATTTACGACAGGATTTACAACTCTCTGACGCCCAATGCCCTCAAACTTCTTGGTGCAGCCCTGAGTGCGATTACTCTTCTTGATAATGGCAATATTTCATGGCTCTTCATATCGCAGGATATGCTGAAGTCGACCGGCAGTAAGCTGTTTGATACCGATCTTATCATCCGTTATCTTCTATGTGTTCCATCGGTGCGTATTGCTGTATTGATGGTTGAGATGCAGGATGGCAGAACTAAAGCAAGTTTCAGGTCGCGTGGGAATATTTATGTCAATCAGTTGGCTAAAAAGTATGGTGGTGGTGGCCACATGAATGCCGCCGGATGTCTTTTTCCGTTTTCTTCTGATAAAGCACAGAAGGTATTACTGGAAGATCTCAGACTTTTCCTCAAAAATCAGGACGTGTAAGTGGCAAACGTTAACATCTCTTATTACTCATTATGAAAGTAAAAGTAACAAAAAACGATCTTCAACGTGTGTCAGCCGATCTTCTTGTGCTGCCGTTTGGTAGTAGTGAGCTGAAAAAAGATGCAGGAACGGCGCTCGCTGAGATTGGATTTGATGTTCAGGTATTGAAAGATTTTAAGGCGGATGCTGGCGAGATTGTTTTGTTGTATGGCGGCAAGACGGAGTATTCTGCGGAAAGGATTGCTCTGCTCGGAGTTGGAGAAGGAAAAACAATTGATGACTGGCGCAAGGCGGCCGTTTCTTTTGCCTCAAGGGCTGTGGATTTAAAAGTTGAAAAAGTTGCTGTTGACTGTTCTTGTCTTGAAGCGCTTGCTGCTGCAACCGGGAAGTCTGTTGCTACGCTTGTTGCTGCTCTTGTCGAGGGCTGTTTCACCGGGTCATACCGGTTTGATTTCCTGAAAAGCGGCAAGCTGGATAAAAAGAGTGGTGGCGAGAAGTCGAAAGGTATTTCGGAATTGCTCATAAGGGTTGATTCCGGGGTTTATGATGAGGCTGAAAAAGGAGCTGCAGACGGAAAAATTATTGGTTCTTGCCAGAAGATAGCCAGGGATATGGTTAATCTTCCGGGAAATCATCTGCGTGCAGGAGATATTGCAAAAGCGGCCGAGGATTCCGGGAAAAAATATGGGTATGAGGTAACGGTTTTTTATAAAAAAGAGATTGAGTCACTTGGTATGGGCGGCCTGCTTGCAGTAAACAAAGGCAGCCATCAGCCTCCAACCTTCACCGTTCTTGACTATAAGCCCAAGGGTAAAGTAAATGCTGTTATAGCCCTTGTCGGTAAGGGAGTTACTTTCGATTCGGGCGGGATTTCCCTCAAGCCTTCTGAGAATATGGGGGAAATGAAGTCGGATATGTCTGGCGCTGCCAGTGTGTTGGGCGCTGTTGAGGCTGTTGCTCGTCTTGGGCTTCCTCTTCATGTCATCGGGTTGATGCCGGCTACAGATAATATGCCAGGCAGTACGGCCCAGCAGCCAGGTGACGTTATTACCACCTATTCCGGAATTACGGTTGAGGTTGGCAATACTGACGCAGAGGGACGTCTTATTCTGGCTGATGCTCTGAGCTATGCAAAAGAGAAGTACAACCCGGATGTCATTGTTGATGTTGCGACACTGACAGGAGCCTGCATTGTTGCGCTTGGTTATGGTGTAGCCGGTCTTTTCTGCAACAATGACAAGTTGGCCGAAGAGATTTATCAAGCCGGTCAGCAGTCAGGTGAAAAGGTATGGCGGATGCCGCTTTGGGATCTTTATGGCGAACAGATTAAGTCAGATGTTGCCGATGTCAGCAATACCGGAGGGCGTGGAGCCGGATCGGTTACTGCCGCCAAGTTTCTTGAGAAATTCATCGATGGGCATAAAAACTGGGCTCATATCGATATTGCAGGTCCTTCTTTTACTCCAAAAGGTTCAGGAAAAGTTAATGGAGGAACTGGTTTTGGTGTTGGTCTTCTTGTTGAATTGCTGAGAAAATGGTCTTGACAGTACAAGCTTTGCACGAGTAGATCATCACCTTGAACGACTATTATGACTGTACCTCACAATCCTGTAGTGATCATTCCTGGAGTGCTCTTTTGGGATACTCTGTATGATACAATGAAAGAGGCGATTGCAGTGTATGTACCTCAAGAGAGAGTCGCTGTTGCGCCACTCTCTCTTGTTGACTGGATTGGATTTCCTCCATCACCGGAAAGATCCACAAACCGGGTCATGAAAGTAGTTGACCGCACCGTCAGGGAAATGGGACTGAAATTTCCCGGTGAGCCGATAACCCTTGTGGCTCATAGTGGTGGAGGTACGGTTGCGATGGTTTACCTGCTTGAAAAAACGTTTCAGGGGGATGTTTATCACCCGGGGAGGCTTGTTGGAAAGCTGATTACTCTCGGCACCCCGTTTCATACTCATGAACATTATGCAAAGATAAAGACGGATTTTATCTTAAGCCATTTGACTGTTGATTTTTTTGATCGTTGTCATGTTGTTTCTGTCGTCAGCGATAAGTATTATGGCAATCCTGACGGGAGTGTTGTCGAAAAAATGTGTTTCAGGTTTTACAATAGCGTTCTTGAAGAGGGCAAGATGAGAGGTGACGGGATTGTTCCCGCAAAAAGCTGTTTTCTTGAGGGCGCTGAAAATGTTACTATTCCGGATGCAGAACATTTGCCAACACCATATACCAGGTGGTATGGCACAAAAGAGGGGGTTAATCAATGGATTCAATGGCTTTAAGGGAGAGAAGACTCAGGGGTGCCGGGGTTGTTTTTTTTGTGTTCCTTCTGCTTCTCGCGTCTTGCAGCCCGGAAAAGCAAAAGCATGATCCCCAGCAGGAACATATTGAATCAATGATGGCGATTCTTGCCCAGGTACAGAAAAATCTTGGCCGGATTCAGCAGAAAGAGTCGATTGTTGAACGTCTTTCTTCCGGGATTGAGGGCAAGGAGAGTCAGAATGTTGAGCAGATTGGCAAGGATATTGCCTCCAGTATCCGGTTTATTGATTCAACTCTTGTGGCAAGCAAGAAACTTGTCCGGAAGCTTGAAGAGGAGAACAGGTCATCCTCCTATCGTGTTGAATCTCTTGACCGGCTTGTGTCGGAGCTGCAAGTTGCTATCAATACAAAGGACAGCGAGGTAAACACCCTCAAGGGTCATGTTCAGAAGCTTAACAAGCAGCTTTCCTTTCTTATGGCAACAGTTGATGTTCTGGATGAGTATATCCAGGATCAGGAAGTCCAGCTCTATACGGCCTATTACATTTCAGGTACCTTTAATGAACTTGTGGACAAAGGTGTTCTTGTGCGTATCAATCCTTTTGAGAAGCTTTTCGGCAGTGAGTACCGCCTTGCAACAGATTTTAATGTCAATCGCTTCAAAAAAATTGATATGACGGAAACAAAGGATCTGTTTTTCGACAGGCCACTGAAGAGTCTGAAAATTATAACACCACATACTGTAGGTTCTTACGAACTGGTTGGAGGGAAAACCTCTTCGTTGCTCCTTATCCGCGATGAAAGTGCTTTCTGGCAAAAATCCCGGTGTCTGGTGATCGTTGTAGAGTAGATAATAAACTGGGTAACCATGAAAATAACCATATTCGGATCAGGTTATGTCGGGCTGGTGACCGGCGCCTGTTTTGCGGAAGTCGGTAATGACGTGCTTTGTGTTGATATTGACCAGCAGAAGATTGATAGTCTCAGGGAGGGCAAGGTCCCTATCCATGAGCCTGGCCTGGATGAAATTGTTGTTGAAAACATCAAGGATGGTCGTTTAAAGTTTACCTCGAATATGCGGGAAGGGGTTGAATTCGGGCTGTACCAAATCATTGCTGTTGGCACTCCCCCGGATGAAGACGGCGCGGCGGATTTGCGCCACGTACTCAGTGTTGCCGAAAGTATTGGGATGTTGATGCAGGAGTACCGTATCGTGATCAATAAATCAACGGTACCGGTGGGTACGGCTGATCTTGTCCGGGAAAAAATAAGCTCGGTTCTTGCTGAAAGAAAGGTAACTATAGATTTTGACGTTGTTTCAAATCCCGAGTTTCTCAAAGAGGGCGATGCGGTTAATGATTTCATGAAGCCCGAACGGATCATTGTCGGGGTTGATGATCCGCGAACCAAAGAGCTACTGCGCTTTCTCTACTCTCCGTTCAATCGTAGTCATGAGCGTTTTATTGCCATGGATATTCGTTCAGCCGAACTGACCAAGTATGCTGCAAACGCCATGCTTGCGACAAAAATCAGTTTTATGAATGAAATTGCTAACATTGCAGAACGGGTTGGCGCCGATGTGGAAGCAGTAAGAAGGGGTATAGGATCGGATTCAAGGATCGGATTCTCTTTTATTTATCCAGGCGTTGGCTATGGAGGTTCCTGTTTTCCCAAGGATGTGCTGGCGCTTGAAAGAACTGCCCACAAGCATGGTTATCATTCACGGATTCTGCAGGCGGTCGAGGCGGTCAATAATGATCAGAAAAGCTCTCTTGTCAGGAAAATCAGAAAGCATTACGGTGATGATATTACTGGTAAGGTTTTTGCTCTTTGGGGACTTGCCTTCAAGCCGAATACTGACGATATGCGTGAAGCGCCTAGTCGCAGGGTGATTGCGGAGCTTCTGGGAGAAGGTGCAAAGGTAAGGGTGTATGACCCGGTCGCCATGGATGAGGCCAGAAGGATATACGGTGAGTGTGATGGAATTTATTACGCATTGAACCCTGAGGATGCGGTGAAAGGTTCCGATGCGCTTGTAGTGCTGACCGAATGGCTTGTTTTCCGCAGTCCGGATTTTGATATGATTAAGAGAGATCTCAGCCATCCTGTTGTTTTTGATGGAAGAAATATCTACAATCCAGAATTTATGGAGCAGCTCGGATTTACCTATTATTCAATTGGTCGCCCGCCACGAGGAGTGCAATAACTTTATTGCCAAAGCCGATAAAAGTGTTGCAGGGGGCCATTTCCGTTTCCGAGACGGTAGTTTTTTCCTGCCTCCAGCGCTCCATCAATATAGGTTTTAGCTTTTTTTACAGCATTGTCAGTACTTTCTCCTTTGGCCATAAATGCTGCAATGGCTGATGAGAGTGTGCAGCCGGTACCATGGTTGTTGCTGGTGATGATTTTTTTTGAGCTGAACCAGAAAAAACGATTATCAGAGAAAAGACAGTCACGACATTCGTTGCTTCCTCCATGGCCCCCTTTTATTAGTACAGAGTGTGCTCCGGTTTCAAACAGTTTCAGGGCCGTCTCCTCTATCTCTTGCTGCGTTTCCGGCGGTTGTTTCATGCCGGTGAGAAGAGCGGTTTCCGGCAGGTTCGGCGTAATCAGGGTGACAAGGGGGAAAAGTTCTGCTATCATGAGAGGAAGAGCCTCTGGAGGGAAAAAAGTGGTACCTCCTGAAGAGCTGAGAGCAGTGTCAAGAATGACAGGAGGTTTATGTTTCAACTCCCGTAGTAATGATGACACGGTTTTGATAGTGGCGGCACTTCCAAGCATACCGATTTTTACCGCATCGATGGAGATATCAGCGCTAATGGCCCTGAATTGATCAATAATACATGTTTCAGCGAGTGGGTATATCGCGCTGACTCCAGTGGTATTTTGGGCCGTCAAGGCGGTTATGACCGATAATCCGTAACATTCCAGAGCTGCAAATGTTTTGATATCCGCCTGGATGCCTGCTCCTCCACTCCCGTCAGATCCGGCAATGGTGAGCACGGTCGTATAGGCTTTTTTCATGATTTTTTCCTGTTTAAGGCGTAAACAAGCTCGCTTGCAGCCATGGCAGGATCATCTGTTCTGCTGACTGCCGAAATGACCGCCACACCGCTTGCTCCACAGGAGATAAGGGATGCTGCATTTTCAAGGCTTACCCCTCCAATTGCAATAATGGGCAGAGAGATAGAGCCCGCCACCTTCTGAAGAGTTTCTGTTCCCACAGGCGAAAATCCTTTCTCTTTTGAAAAGGTAGGATAGATGTGACCAAACCCGATATAGTCCGCACCATCCTTTTCTGCTTGTAGTGCCTCTTCAAGAGACGAGGCAGAAACTCCGATAATGCTTTGTTTCCCCAAGAGTTTCCGTGCGATATGGGCTGGCATGTCCTCCTGTCCAAGGTGGACGCCGTCGGCTTCGCTTGCCAGGGCAATGTCCACGCGGTCATTGACAATAAAAAGAGCCCGGTATTTCTGGCACTGGTTACGGATGTCAACAGCCCATGAAAAAAGCTGGTTGCCGGAAGCGCTTTTATGTCTGAGCTGTATTATGGCCGCCCCTCCTTTAAGAGCCAGTTCTGCAATGGTAACAGGACAAAACGAATCATCAGTTATGACGCAGAGAAAAGGAGAAGAGGGAATCATGGTGAGACAATTCGATAAAATTGTTCAAGTGTGTCAACAAATCGGGAAGTGTCCTGAAAGATTGAGAGGCCAGCTATTCCATAAGCGCCTTCAGTCATGCAGCGCGCTCCATTTTCAGGAGTTATGCCGCCAAGCGCAAAGACCGGAAGTGTGGTTGACCGGCAAATCTGTCCAAGTTTTTCAAGTCCCAGTGGAGTGCCATATTTGCGTTTTGACGGGGTGTCGAAAACGGGCCCGAACAGCAGGTAATCAGCTCCGGATTCCTCTGCAATAGTAAGAGATTCGGGAGAATGGATGCTGCAGCCGAAGATCATGTTCGGGGCAAAGGGGCGAAATTTATCAGGATAACAGCCACTTTCCGGCAGATGAACGCCGTCAAGGCGGGCTGCGAGAGCAATGTCAACCCTTTCATTGAGAAGAAGCCTTGAGCCTTCGGGCAAGGGGCATCCTCTTGCCTTTAATGCCAGCGTCAAAAGCTGTTTTGCATTGAGTTGTTTTTCGCGAATCTGCACCATACAGCACGGAGTGCGTGGGAGAAGATTGAGCTGCTCAAGAAGCAGTGTTCCGTTATCAGGATTTTCCTGTCCGCTGCTTATCAGGTAGAGATGCGGAAGGGAAGTTCCTTGTATTTTATTATGCTCCATTATGACTAAAATGCTTTAATTTCTCTGGGACTATAAATA
>JBAXBW010000051.1:0-11205 GCA_037141805.1 Chlorobiaceae bacterium
TTTATCACAGCTTAAGCCCATCAGAAATGTTGGGCTTTGCTGTTTCTGCCTTATTCACCCTTTTATCTCCGTTTCTCCTCTAAATAATTTCTTGGTCTCATAAGGCAGCCAAGATCCACAACTCCTGCATTGTTTTTCACCGGCTACTGTGTTATTTTGAACACAGCCCGGATTGGCAGGATACCCCTGTCGTACACTGTAACAATGTAATACCCTGCCAGAATGTCCCTGCACGCATATCACTTTACCGCCGAGATGAATGTTCGCGATTATGAGTGCGACATGCAGGGTATTGTCAACAACAGTGTTTATCAGAACTATCTCGAACATGTTCGGCATCTCTATCTGAAACAGGTCGGTATTGATTTCGCCGAATATACCCGTCAGGGAGTCAACCTTGTGGTCGTGCGTGCCGAGCTTGACTATAAATATCCACTGGTTTCAGGCGACAGCTTTCTTGTTTGCCTCACCATTTGTCGAGAATCAGCGCTGAAATTTGTGTTTTATCAGGATATATTCCGTTTGCCCGATAACAAACCTGTTCTTAAGGCCAAAATTATCGGAACCGCCCTGAACCAGCGCGGACGCCCCCAAATTCCTGAAGCGCTTGATGCGCTGTTGAATCCTGGCCAATAAGATGATCTTATCCATTTTTTTAAAAAGAAAATAAATGAAGCCATTGATACAGGTTGGTCACTCCTACCTCGCACTCAGTCAGGGAGAGCAACAACTACGTGACACACTCTATGAAGAGGCATCAGAAAGCTTCAGACGGGCTTTGGAGGTTTCGAGGAGCATTCCGCAAGAGGAGGCGTTTGACTATGACGGGTTTGATGCTTTATGCCATACAGGCCTCTCGGGCGCGTATGTCAAGCTTGGTCGTTATGCCGAAGCTCTTCATTCTGTTGAGATCGGGCTTCGCTACTTTAACCGCAGGGGTGAACTGCATCAGGATGAGGGCAAACAGTGGATCGCTGCTGTGCTCAATCGCGCTCAAGCTTTAGACGGTACCGGACAAACGGAAGAGGCGTTGAAAGCGTATAGAATTGCCAGTGAGATGATTGCAGAACGGAAGGGTGAGCTGCCTGGCAAAGAGGAGTTGCAACGGTCGATTAAAGAGCATGTTGCCAGACTTCAACCTCTCATGGCAGATAAAAAACCAGCCGGTTACAAAGCCTGGTGGGAGTTCTGGTCGTAACTATCAATGCAGCCTATCAAAAAAATTCTGGTCATAAGACTTAGCTCCATAGGAGATATCGTCCTTACTACCCCGTTGCTCAGAAGTCTGCAGAGGACCTGGCCGGAAGCGAGTATCGACTATTGCACCAAGGCGCAGTTTACCTCCCTCCTTGCGGCTAATCCCCGCATTTCAGCGATATATACCCTGGAAGTTCCCCCCACCGACGGTTATGATCTTGTGGTTGACTTGCAGAATAATCTCCGTTCGCACGCCATTGTCCGTTCGCTGGATAAACGGCATCTTGTATACTACCGAAAAGCCAACCGGAAAAAATGGCTGCTTGTGCAATGCAAAATAAATTTCTACGGCTCCTATCGCAGCGTTGTTGACCGCTATCGTGATGCCCTGAAAAAGTTTACGCTCTCTGGTGATTCTCTTGGGTGTGAACTCTATCCATCATCGAGTGAAAGAGTCTTTGCCTGCACTTTTTTTGACGGAGGCAAAAAAACTCTTGCACTCTGTTTTGGAGCAAAACATTTTACAAAACGCTACCCTCCCGGCAATTTTGCCACGTTGCTCACCCTTCTGCTCAGAGCAGAGCCGTTACAGATTCTTCTCCTCGGAGGAAAAGAGGATGCTCAGCAAGCAGCAGAAATCATGGCCGCTCTGTCTGATCAGTTCCAACCAATGGTGGTCAACCTTGCCGGAAACTGCTCGATCATGCAAACCGCAGCAATTCTTGAACGTTGTGATGCTGTGCTGTGTAACGATACCGGGCTGATGCATATAGCCTCTGCGTTCGGTAAAAAGCTTTTTGTGATTTTCGGTTCTTCATCTCCTGCATTTGGATTTCTTCCCTATCATGCACCGTACGAACTGTTTCAGGTCGAAGGACTTCCTTGCAGACCATGTTCCCATATTGGCAGGGAGCTTTGCCCGAGAGGTCACTTTCGATGTATGAACGACCTCTCTATTACTCTTATTGCGGAGCATATTCTTGATCATTTCAACTGTGCCCCTGAACATCACAACAATCTTGTATAAGGTAACAAGAAAGCTGCCTTACCGGGATTATTCCTCATGGTTGGAATATTGGCTCAAATAGATTACCTTTATCGTTCAAATTTGCAAGATGGTGTTCACAGGGAAACCTTGAAGCCGCAGGGCTGGTCTGCGCAATGCCGGACCCTCGCCATATTGCAAGCAACTGAGGAGTACTAACGTTATCAGCAATTTGCGCTATGGAAACAAACAAACTTTATGAATGCACGCTCATCATTGACGGAGGACTTCAGGATGAAGTCATTACCACAGCAATGGCGATGGTGCAAAGGGTTATCACCGAAAAAGGCGGCAGTATCAGCAGTGTTCTCGAAATCGGCAGGCGCAAAACAGCCTATCCGATTAAAAAGAGAACCATTGGGTACTACGCTCACATTGAATTTACTGCTGCGACAGCCGTTATTGCGGAGATTGAAAAAGTGCTCCGTTACGAGGAAGAACTGTTGCGTTACCTGATTATTCACCTTACCAGCGCTCTCCTTGAAATGCGTAAAAGGGTAGAGAAATACAGTGTTGTCATAGGCAGTCCAGAAGACAATGCTCTTGCTGAAGCCGCAGCAACAGATACCGTTGCCAAATGATTGTCAGGGATAGTTTGAACGCAAGCTGAGAAGTGATTCCTTTTGAAGAAATAAACAGAGCAGATGTTATGGCTGAATTAAAAATGCCAGAGATAAACAGTGTTGTCATTGCTGGAAATCTTACCAAAGATCCTGTTTTCAGGCAAACTAATTCAGGTGGAACGCCGGTTGTTAATTTTTCGATTGCATGTAACAGACGATTCAGGGACAGTAATCATCAATGGCAGGAAGATGTCTGCTATGTTGGTATTGTTGCCTGGAACAAGCTTGCTGAAAGCTGCCGTGACAACCTGAAGAAAAGTTCAGCAGTCCTGGTAGACGGTGAATTACAAAGCCGGACATGGAAAGCGCAGGATGGATCATCCAGAACCGTGGTTGAAATAAAGGCCAGAAGAATCCAGTTCCTCAACAAGAGGCACAAGAACGGCGAGGAGGATGAAGAGGGTTTTATTGAAGACGATAGTCACGATAACCATCATGAAGAGATTCATGAAGATGATCCTGGTCATATTTACGAATACAAATACCTTTCTTCCGATTGAGAGGGCCGGGTAAGCAAAATTTTGTAATGAACTTATGAAACAAAAATTCACACAATCACAGGGTTACAAAGCACAGGGTAACAAATCATTAAGCAATGCTCTTGCGTCCAAAAAGAAAGTATCGAAGAATCAGGTAGTTTTTTTCGATTACAGGGACGAACGCAAGCTCAAGAGATTTATTAACGATCAGGGAAAAATCATTCCCCGTCGCATCACCGGACTTTCCGCCAAGGAACAGAACCTTCTTACCCATTCAGTAAAATGGGCACGCTTCCTGGCCGTTATTCCTTATGTTGTCGACGAATACAAATAACCAATTTTGCAATCTATTGAACAAGGAAGCTAAGCAGTGAAAGTCATTTTAAGAAAAGATGTGGCTACCCTTGGCGATGCAGGTGAAGTTGTGGCCGTAAAAAACGGTTATGCAAACAATTTCCTGATTCCGCAGGGTATGGCTATAAGAGCTACCGAGGGAACGCTTAAAGCTCTTGAGACCGAGAAAAAACAGCAAGCTAAAAAGGTCGAGCTGCAACGCAAGAGTGCTCGCGAACATGCTCAGAAAATAGAGCAACTGTCACTGAAAGTATATGCCAAAGCTGGTGAATCAGGCAAACTCTTTGGAACAGTTACTTCAGCCGATATCGCTGATGCACTGAAAGCTCAGGGGATCGACATTGACCGCAGGAAGATTACTATTGAAGCCCCGATCAAGTCGCTCGGCAAATACGAAGCCGATGCTAAAATCTTTATGGATATTACTGTAAAGGTTCATTTCGAAGTAGAAGCCGAAGGTGCTGAAGCCTGAGACTTTTTTCGAAAGATGACAAGCAAACAAGATTACGAGTTCGTTTCGCAATCTTAAGCTCCGTGAGTCCAACTCATGGAGCTTTCTTATTTACAGGTATTTCTATCAAGCGAATCCTGGAACTTCTTCGCCATTCAATAAAAAAAACGATGATAGCACA
Source organism: Chlorobiaceae bacterium (assembly GCA_037141805.1). Taxonomy (GTDB): domain Bacteria; phylum Bacteroidota; class Chlorobiia; order Chlorobiales; family Chlorobiaceae; genus Chlorobium. The sequence continues at coordinate 4,331 of JBAXBW010000051.1, forward strand.
GGGTATTTTTTGTACGTTTACAGGTAACAACTTACCAAAATGGCAATGAGACAGTCATTGAGAGCACCTGCAGTCTGGTGTTTATTGTTTTTTGTTCTTTTGAGTGGTTGCGCCAGTTCGCAACAGTATGTTTCGCTTGCCCGTGAAGGTGCTGCTTATACTGGTGTGGTTGCTGCTCTTGTGGACAGGGCCAATGCCATGAGAGTGGAATCTTCCTCCTATATCCTCCTTCAGCAACGTCATGAGATGACCACAAAGTATAAAGGCAAGGTATTGAAAAATGCGTTGCTGGACTCGCTCAAGCACGCCAATCAATCAGACCTTGAAGCAATTGAAAACAATCGTCACACAAAAGATCTGGCTATCTCTCTCCAGAACTATTTCATTGCCTTGCAGGAGCTTGCAGCGTCAACCGCTCCAGTTGATATTAGCACTAAAACCAGTGAGATTATCTCGAAACTTGATGATGCCATGAGGGCCCGAAACAGCACTTCTCTGACGGTACCGCAGTCAGTTGCCCCTGTTATTGTGACGCACATTACAGAAAGAGCGCTCCAGAAAGAGCTGATCAGAAGAAAACAGAGTATCCTGAGTGCTCTCGATATTCTGGATGGGTTGCTTATCACCATCAGCCGGGAGATCGATGGCCAGACAAGAAACATCCGGAATGCAAGGGTGGGACTGCTTATTCAGCCTGCTTATCAGGATACGATCCCGGTATCAAAACTCTCTTTGTCAGATAAAGAACTTTGGGTAGCGCTCAGGAAAAAGGATCTGCTGGGATCGACAACTGAGAGTGATGATAAAAAGACCGTCACTGCGGCAAAAACCAGTGGTCGTAAGTTCAGGGAGTTGTTTACGAACATGACTTCGAAATAGGAGATGACTATGGAGCAGATGGGCAATATTCCCTTGCGAGAATTGTCAGATTTTGCCAGCAGTTTTTCGGATTCTTTTCTGGAGGAGCTTCTGGCAGCATCCTCAATGAAGCCGGAAGAAAGGACGGCGCTTCGTGAACAGTATCGAAACATGCTGGCCACTATGGAGAGTGTTCAAAAGGCATACAGGCGATACGAAGAGATCGATCGTCCGGTCATTAAAGAATGTCTTGAGACATATCTTCTCTTGCTGCAAAGAGGCCCTGAGTCAAGGGAGGAATTAATTCAGCAGTTTGCTGCTGTGCTTGATCAGGCAGCAAGGATAGATATTCTTGACGACGGGATGATGGATTTATTGAAAGAGATCTGGCCGGAAGTACAATGGCCCGAGCAATTACCGGCTTTTGAAGGTGGCCAGTTGCCTGATGAGTCTGTATGGCCGAAAAACAGGCTGAAAAGAATCTTTGAGGAAAAAAACAAACAGGCCCAAGTCTTTTTGAACAACTCCTGGTTACTGGTGCGGCTTGACATTGTGTCGGCAACAGAAGAGCTGAAAAAAGGGAAAAAGCATCTTGATTCTCTTGGCAAGGCGTTGGGTTATTGCTGTAAAATACTTGGCTTGGTCAGCAGGATTCATAATATTATACTCTAATGACTCTGTTCTGCATCACGAAGAATGCCTCGAAGCGTTCTGAGAAAGAGTTTTCTTTGTATTTTGTCATGATGTTCTATATATTTTAACAATTGTAGAAGCATACAGAGATACAGGAATTCTTTTGTGAGAATCACACTGTGAACTTGATCTTTTTATTGGTCGTATTCGTGCCGTCGTGCACGGTACAAAGTATACGAGTCTTTAGTCTGGTCTGTCTCTATCTTTCTTAACGCACGGTAGCGAGGTACTGAATCATTATCAGTTCCACACTGTCAGTGACAACGCTTCCACGTTGTCATGGTGTTTCCGTTTGTCTTTTCACTTCATCGTTCATAACTCATTCCGAAAAAGGAGTCCAGGATAATGTCAAAAAAAATAGTTGTATTGGGTGCAGGTACCGGTGGGACGATTGTTTCCAATAACCTGAGGAGACATTTGCCGCAAGACTGGGAGATCACGCTTATTGATCGCGACGATCAGCATATCTATCAACCCGGAATGCTGTTTGTCCCTTTTGGGCTTCAAAAAGCGAATACTCTGGTACGCTCAAGGAAAAAGTATATTATTCCTGGCATTGATTTTGTGATCGATGAAATCACTCATATTGATCCTGACAAAAAGGAAGTAAAGACTAAAAACCACTCTTTTTCTTATGATTTTCTGATCATAAGCACAGGATGCAACATTGCTCCTGAGGAGAATGAAGGACTTATGGATGCCTGGGGCAAGAATGCTTTTTCGTTTTATACCATTCCTGCTGCTGAAGCGCTGCGTCAGAGAATGAAGGAGTTTGATGGAGGCAGACTGGTGCTGAATATTGCTGAACTCCCCTTCAAGTGCCCTGTGGCCCCAATTGAGTTTGTCTTTATGGCGGACTGGTTCTGCAGGAAGAAAGGTATCAGAAACAAGACAGAGATCGAACTGGTGACACCTTTGTCTGGTGCGTTCACGAAACCCAAGGCTTCAGCGGTCTTCACTGAGTCAGCCAAGAGCAAAAACATTAAAATCACCACTGGTTACGAACTGAATGCAGTGAATGGCAAGGAGAAGTATATCGAGTCTGTACAAGGCGATAAAATCTCTTATGATACACTTGTTATTGTTCCAACCACTATAGGGGATAAAGTTATCAGCAATTCAGGTATGGATGACGGCATCGGCTATGTTCCCACTCATCAAAACACGCTCAAAGCATTGAAGCATGACAGGGTCTATGTGATCGGTGATGCCACCAATGTTCCGACTTCAAAGGCGGGTTCAGTTGCTCATTATGAGGCTGATGTGGTTGTTTTCAATATTATGGCTGAAATCCACGGTGTCAAACCGGAGGAGATCTATGATGGCCACTCGACCTGTTTTATTGTCTATTCCAAAGGGACCTCTTCGCTGATCGATTTTAACTACAGGATAGAGCCATTGCCAGGCAAGTTCCCGGTTCCCAAAATTGGCCCATTTACACTTCTCCAGGAGACAAAGATGAACTGGTATGGAAAACTTGGATTTGAATTGCTCTACTGGAATGTTCTGCTTGCTGGACGCCATCTTGGTGCTCCTCCAACCCTCGTTATGGCTGGCAAGCATGTGGGATGAAAAGAGTCCGATACCTGAAAGCGTGTTTCGCTTATTTTTTCCAATCCAGTCTTAATTGATACTCTAAGGCAATGCAACTCTATACGAAATAATCATATAGAGTTGCATTGCCTTAGAGCGTTTTCCTCTCTTATTAATTTCCAAAGTATCAGTATTCATATCAAGGAATTCTTGTTCATTATTTCTTTTTGAAGAGTAAAGATCTTTTCTTAAAATAACACTCGTCAATTATATAACAATATAGTAACTTGATTGGCGTTTTTGCAGCCATCTTTTTCTGGTTCCGGAACTGTGTCAAAAAAGAACCGTGATACATTGATCATGTTCAGCTTGAGCGCTGGGGTGACAAGCGTATAAAACGGCAGCAGTATTATAATAATTAGAGCAAACCAGTCCATGAATTACGGCTTTGTTATTGACGCCCGAAAATGTATCGGATGTCACGCATGCACGGTAGCATGTAAATCCGAAAACCAGGTGCCTCTTGGTGTAAACCGTACCTGGGTGAAGTATGTTGAAAAGGGTACCTTTCCCAACAGTAGGCGATATTTTACCGTTCTTCGCTGTAACCATTGCGCTGAGCCTCCATGTGTTGATATTTGTCCTGTCGAGGCGCTGCACCGTCGGGATGATGGCATTGTTGATTTTGACCAGCGTCGCTGCATTGGCTGCAAAGCCTGCTCCCAGGCCTGTCCTTACGGCGCTCTCTACATGGACCCCGAGACGCACACCTCCGCAAAATGTAATTATTGTGCCCATAGAAAAGAGGTTGGGCTCAAGCCGGCGTGTGTGGCGATTTGTCCGCAGCAGGCCATTGTTGCCGGAGATCTTGATGATCCGCAGAGTGAGATCGCTATTCTTGTTGCAAAAGAGCAGACTATGGTGCGGAAGCCTGAAAAAGGTACGTCGCCCAAGCTTTTTTATATCAACGGAGATGGCGCTTCGCTTGATCCTCTTGAGGTTTCGGAGGTTAACGGATATCTCTGGAGCGATCAGTCTCGTGGTGTCGGACATTTTGCAGGGAAACCAATCGTTAAACCGGCGCGAAAATTACTCTCTTCTGTGGGAGTAGATGGAAAGCCGAAGGCCAGAAAAGTATATGATATTCCTGCGAAGGGGGTTGTCTGGGGCTGGGAGGTTCCTGCGTATGTCTGGTCGAAGGCAGTTGCCTCAGGATTGTTTCTGCTGATGTTTCTCTTGCAGACCTTGCTGATGCATCCATTGTCAGATGCTTTGCAATGGGCTGTATGGGCGACGTCGCTTCTTTTTCTTGCCCTGACGGGAGGATTTCTTGTCAAAGATCTTGATCGTCCAGAGCGTTTTTCTTCAGTGATGCTTCGTCCTCAATTTAGTTCATGGCTGGTGAAGGGAGGATTGACTATTGCCGGATTTGGTGCATTTCTTGCCTTATGGGGAGTTGCCAAATATCTGCAATTGCCTCTTCTCGAAACAATATCGCTATGGTGTGGTGCGCTTTTTGCACTGTTAACGGCGACCTATACCGCATTTTTGTTTGGATCTGCCAAGGGGAGAGACTTCTGGCAAAGTCCCATGCTTCTGCTGCACATGTTCCTGAACTCGCTGCTTGCCGGTGGTTCAGCGATGCTCGTTCTTGGTGTTTTAACCTCCAGTGCTCAAGAGCTTTCCGAAATGCTCCGGCCAGCTCTGGCAGGCGGTTTTGTTCTCCATATTCTGGTTATGCTTCTTGAGCTTTTTGGAAAGCATCCATCAAAGTCTGCAGAACGTGCTGCGGAAGTGATCATGCACGGCTCACTGAAAAAGAGCTTCTGGTATGGCAGTTTCATATTTGGAAATGTTCTTCCCCTTCTGTTGTGCCTTACGGTTGCCTCTCCTGTGATGCTTGCCGTAGCCGCCATTTTTGGACTTTGTGGTGTCTTCTACACAGAAAAAGTCTGGATTCATGCACCGCAAACCGTTCCGTTAAGTTAAACAAGTGCTGGAGAAATTATGAGTTATACCCATAAACCAACGGTTATTGAAACAATAGCAGAAAAACTGCATCTTATTCCTGATCTTCATACAGAAGGGGATCGAGCGGCGGCGAAAAGTGCCTCCGTCGATGGCAGTCAGGTCAATTGTCCACCTCCCGACAAATGGGATCACTGGGTGGAGTTCGATTCCAAAAGCTGGCCGGAACGCAAGGCAAAAGAGTATATGCTTATTCCGACTGCCTGTTTTAACTGTGAAGCTGGTTGCGGACTTCTGGCCTATGTTGACAAGGAGACTATGACGATGCGCAAGCTGGTCGGGAATCCTTACCATCCGGCAAGCCGTGGAAGAAACTGTGCAAAAGGCCCCGCAACCCTCAACCAGATTGAGGATACCGACAGGGTGCTTTATCCTATGAAACGCTCAGGAAAAAGAGGTGGCGGCAAGTGGGACAGGGTAAGCTGGGACAGTGTGCTTGACGACATTGCAGGAAGAATGCGCAAGGCCATACAGGAGGGTCGCAACAACGAAATATCGTACCATGTCGGACGTCCAGGCCATGAAGGCTTCATGGAATGGGTGCTCAGGGCATGGAATGTGGATGGCCATAACAGCCACACCAATGTTTGCTCATCGGGAGCCCGCTTTGGGTATGCTATATGGGAGGGGCTTGACAGGCCGTCGCCCGACTATACCAATGCCAAATTTATGCTTCTCGTCAGTGCCCATCTTGAGTCGGGGCACTACTTCAACCCTCATGCCCAGCGCATTGTTGAGGCGAGAACGAAAGGCGCTAAACTTGCCGTGCTCGATCCCCGTCTTTCAAATACGGCAAGCATGTCGGACTACTGGATGCCGAGTTTTCCTGGCAGTGAGCCTGCGATTTTACTTGCCATGGCCAAGGTTATTCTTGATGAAGGGCTCTACAACCGCGACTATCTTGAAAACTGGGTGAACTGGCAGGAGTACCTGAAACAGGATTACCAGGGAACTCCGGTGACTTTTGAAAATTTTATAGAGGCGCTGAAAAAAGAGTACAGCATCTATACTCCGGAGTATGCAGAAAAAGAGAGTGGTGTCAAGGCTGCAATGATTGTTGAGGTGGCCCGCAAAATAGGTGAGGCTGGCACGCAGTTTGCCACGCATGTATGGCGGAGCGCAAGCAGCGGTAATCTTGGTGGCTGGGCAGTGTCACGTACACTCCATTTTCTCAATGTTTTGACGGGCAGTGTTGGCACGCCGGGCGGAACATCGCCAAGCGCGTGGAACAAGTTCCACCCTGATGTTCATGCCAAGCCGAAACCACAGACGTTCTGGAACACACTCCAGTTGCCTGATGAATATCCTCTTGCTCACTTTGAGCTGAGCTTCCTCCTGCCTCATTTCCTCAAAGAGGGTCGCGGCAAACTTGATGTCTATTTTACCAGGGTTTTCAATCCAGTCTGGACCTATCCTGACGGTTTTTCATGGATCGAGGCGCTGGAGGATGAATCAAAAATCGGTCTTCATGCGGCGCTGACTCCAACCTGGAGTGAAACCGCCTATTTTGCCGATTATGTGTTGCCGATGGGGCACTCCGCCGAGCGGCATGACCTGATCAGCTATGAAACCCATGCAGGCAAGTGGATTGCTTTCCGTCAGCCTGTTCTTCGTGTTGCTCACGCAAAAATGGGCAAACCGGTGGATTATACCTGGCAGGCTAATGTTGGCGAGGTGTGGGAAGAGGATGAGTTCTGGATTGAGTTGACCTGGAGGATTGATCCCGATGGAAGCCTCGGCATAAAGCAGTATTGCATGTCGCC
>JBAXBW010000052.1:0-11055 GCA_037141805.1 Chlorobiaceae bacterium
TTAAAACAAAGCCTTGACAGGCCATTAATAAGGAAAAGCAACAAACACCTATGACCAGGATGATTGGCTTTTCATCAGCTTTGATTACAGTCCTGAGGCTGATACTTGGTGCTTTATTCATTATTTCGGGATTTCAAAAACTTCTGGATCTGAAGTTTTTCGGCCTTGCTATCGCTGAATACCAGATTCTGCCATCTTTTCTTATTCCCTCAGTTGCGCTCCTCTTCTCATTTTGTGAACTGCTCTGCGGCATCATGCTGATTCTCGACATGTTTTCGAGGATCAGTGCCTCGGTAATGCTCTGTATGATGGCAATCTTTATCGCCGCGATAACAAACAATGTAATGCGGGGACTCGAACATGACTGCGGCTGCTTTGAGTTTCTTTCCAGATGGTACGGACTGAAAGAAGAGATTGGTATTGTTCCGATTATCAGGGACATCCTGTTTTTCATTCTGTTACTGCCGGTCGCGTTACTTGGCAGCAACAGGATTCCCTGGAAAACATACCAGGGATGAATGTTTTTTTCTTATAACCTGTTCAGAGAGAATAATCAGATTGGCGGGCTTTCCTTGAGTATCCTTTTTCAGCATAAAGGAGCTGACGTTGTCCGTCGGTTTGGCCTTGCTCACTCAGATAGTGCCGGACTATCACTTGGCGGAGGGGGTGGGATTCGAACCCACGGTACACCGAAGCGTACAACGGTTTTCGAGACCGTCCGATTCAACCACTCTCGCACCCCTCCTTATATTTTATAATAAGCTGGCTTGTGTCTGTATGTTTTCCCTGATGATTTCAGTTTTCAATACGTGATCACTTTATCTCTAAAGTGGCAGTTAATTTATGAAAATCTCAATCAATTACCTCGCAGTTTATTCTCTGAGCATGAATCTGCTCCAAGGTTATACGGCATTGTTCCCGAAGCAACGAGCAGATTGAGATTAACCTGGTAAAAATTAAAGTTGCCCCGCAAGAAAAGAGCAATAAAGTCGTCACATCATACAGCAGACGTATAATAAACAAACAAATAATCAAAGGTGTATACGATGAATCGATCTTTCAGTTGGCGGTCATTTACCAGTTTCGGGCTTTTTCTCTCTTTTCTCATGATTCTCGTTTCTGGAGTTATTCTCTATATTTTTCCAGGCAGAACTCCCGGTTTTGTGTGGGAATTATGCGGACTGAGCAAACCAGCCTGGCAAAACCAGCATATCATTTTTGGATTTGTGTTTTCCATACTTTCTCTCTGCCATCTTTTTTTTATCAATTGGAAAGCTTTTTTCTCTTATCTGAAAAGCAAGGCAAAAACGGGATTACAGAGCCCAAGAGAACTTCTGGTGATTCTGGTGCTCTCCCTTTTGTTTGGTTTCGGCACCTACTTCAAGGTCCAGCCATTTTCCGGAATCCTGGAGATTGGTAAAAGTATTTCCAACTCCTGGGACAATAACGGGAAACAAACGCATGACAGGCAGGTTGAGGTTAATGGCGTCTCACAAGAACTGGCTTTTGCTGAAACAGCTCCTGAAAGAGGATTGAGGGAAGAAGAGTTCTACGGTTATTCCGAGAGAGGAGAGGGAAGAGAAAGACATCACAGACATGAGCATAAAAGAAACAATCATGACATATCAGATGGAGGCATAAAGTCATTCACATCCCCGCAACTTGCGTCAGGTTCCGGGAAAATTAATACCAAATCTGATACATCACCCAACATAAGGGTCAAGACGAGCGCCAGGCCAATAAGTGATTCTCAAGCGCCGGATGATGAACTCCATCGCAGGACAAGTGCAAGTTGTTCGTCGTGCCACAATACCAGCCGTTGGTAACCAGGGTAACGGTTTTTGAGAGCCCCCAATTATCTCAAAAGGGGGGAAAAAGAGAAGCAAATAAAAAAGCCTCTGTTGGTTCCAGAGGCTTTTTTGTGTTGAGCGGGAAACGAGACTCGAACTCGCGACCCCAACCTTGGCAAGGTTGTGCTCTACCAACTGAGCTATTCCCGCTTAATGAGTCACAAATATAAAGATATTTTTTTTCTGTACAACTTCTTGATGCATTTTTTTACAGAGAAAGTTCCCGCATGATGGTTTCCATGTCCTTGTCGCCCCGGCCGGAAAGATTAACGACAAGAATGGCATCTTTTTCCATGCCGGGCGCTCTGGTGATGGCATAGTGCATGGCATGGGCTGATTCAAGGGCACAGATAATACCTTCGGTTTTTGCAAGCGTCTCAAGAGCAGAAAGCGCTTCAGTGTCGGTCACGGAGGTGTAGGTGACCAGTCCGAGTTCCTGAAGGTAGCAGTGTTCAGGGCCAACACCGGGATAATCAAGACCAGCGGAGATTGAGTGGGCTTCCTGCACCTGCCCGTCTTCATTTTGCAGAAGTTTTGTCAGTGCGCCGTGAAGAACTCCTGGTTTTCCGAGTGTCAGGGAGGCTGCATGTCGTCCTTCCAGTCCTTCGCCAGCCGCTTCGATGCCAACAAGTTCAATTTCAGTGGCATCATTCAGAAATTCGTAAAACATGCCGACAGCATTACTGCCTCCTCCAACGCACGCAACGATGACATCGGGCAGTTTTCCTGCCTGGGCAATGATCTGCGAACGGGTTTCATGCCCTATGACGGACTGAAAATCACGCACGATCATGGGATAGGGATGCATGCCGACAACCGATCCAATGATGTAAAAGGTCTCTTCCGGATTATTCATCCAGTCACGGATTGCTTCGCTTGTTGCATCCTTCAGGGTTTTTGAACCGCTTCCAACCGGGCGTACCTCTGCACCAAGCAGTTTCATGCGTGCAACGTTCGGTGCCTGTCGCCGGATATCCTCCTCACCCATATAGACGACGCATTCAAGATCGAAAAGGGCGCAAACGGTTGCTGTGGCTACTCCGTGCTGCCCGGCGCCGGTTTCAGCAATAACTCTTTTTTTGCCCATGCGCCGGGCAAGCAGCACCTGACCAAGAGCGTTGTTGATTTTATGAGCGCCGGTATGGCAGAGATCTTCCCGCTTGAGGTAAATTTGCGCTCCTCGCAGAGTTCTGCTCAACCGTTCGGCATGATAGAGAGGGGTTGGTCTCCCGACATAATCACGGAGGAGTTGCGCAAGAGTTGACTGAAAAATAGGGTCATCTTTTGCCTTGAGGTATTCCGATTCAAGATCGACAGCATTTTTAAACAGTGTTTCAGGGATAAACTTGCCACCGAAACAGCCGAAATGTCCGGAGGAATCGGGAGCGGAATAGAGTGTCGGCGCCATGAAGTGAAGAAAGTTAAAGAATTGTCAACAGGGTGGTTGCAGTGCCCGCGACCAAAGGTTCCTTGCAGAAAACACTGACCACACGATTAATAAAATAATATATTCAACTTTTATCAGCGAGCATACACAATACTGTACCGGAGCATTACCGCATTGACGTTTATCAGACAAAAAACCTCATTTCTGACCATATTCAGCCTTTGTTTGTTGGCAGTTCCTCTTATTTGTGGGGTGAGGCTCTCTGCTGCTGAAAAGTCAGACAAGCCCAATCCAGCCGATCCTGTTGATTCGTTTGCCAAAGCGGAAGGTTTTAAAAGTACGGTACTTTTTGCGGCGAAGGATTCGGTGATCTACAACATCGATGGGCGAACTATGGAATTGTTGGGGAATGCCTGTATCGATCATGAAGAGACCAGTGTCAAAGCTCCGAAAATTATTATCGATCTCAATACGTCGTTGTTTCATGCTTTCGGCATTGCCGATTCCTTGAAAACAGGTGCTGAACCCGCTGTTTTTACTGACCGAATGGGGAGTTTTAATGCAGAAACAATAACGTATAATTTTAAAACCAAACGGGGAGAGACGACGAATGTTTTGTCATCTTCAAAACAGATTATTTTTAGCGGGGAGCGTGTTACGAGGCTTGAAAATGGCGAGATGATTATCAGGGATGGTACTTTCACTACTTGTGATAATCCGTCACCTCATTACTGGTTTTCCGCCTCCAGGATGACGGTTATGCCTGACAAAAGGATTATTGCAAAGCCTCTGATTATGTATATCAGGCCGGAGATTTTTTCTGCGCGCCTTCCGGCTCTCCCGATTCTTGCTCTGCCCTATATGGTTTTTCCGTTAAATCAAGCTCGGTCGTCCGGTTTTCTTATGCCCAGTCTCGGCAAGAACAGCCATATCGGTTATTATTTGTCGAATTTTGGATATTTCTGGGCTGTTGATGATCAGATGGATTTCAGGCTTGACGGGGACATGTCGTTTAACGGAGGGTGGCGTCTCGGTGAAAGGCTGCGTTATAAAAAAACTAATAACTTTTCCGGTGAGATTGCCGGTGAGTACAAAGAGTATCTTGCATACAACGACTGGAATGCGAAAATTATCTACAACCAGGCGTTTGAATCTTCGACCAGATTTGATGTCAACATCCTTCTGCAGGGCGCACCACAGGGTTACGATCTGAATTCGATGAATTCAATAACTATGGTAACTCAGCAATCCAATGCTCGAGCGGCTCTGGCAAAAATGTTTAATGAAGAGAACAGTATGGCGGCGATTACCTATAATCGTTCCGAAGATTTGAGCACTCTGAATGCTACCCAAACCATTGAAGCATCCTTCTATCAGAACCGGATGTATCCGTTTCGTTCCGGGAGTCCTGTTGAAGACTGGAGAACGAATGTTTCACTATCGACCGGAGCTTCCTTCCGAGGGATCTCGACCTCGGAAACAACTTCCGGATATTCAGCAAATGCAAATGTCGAGTTGGGGTACTACCATGCATTTGCACAGGGCACCAAAGCTCTGTTTACCCAGGGAATCAGTTTGCAGGCAACACAACCGATCTCTGGATTCAACAACAACGAGATCAATAATGGGACGACACTGTTTGTTCCGCTTCGCATACAATCAACCCTGTTCCATTACTTTAATATTAATCCCGGCGTAACCTTTATCCATTCATTGTCGCCGGATGGTGCGAAAAATGATATTTCAACAACAGTGTTTGCTGTTGATGCGACTACCAGGCTTTATGGCACCCTTGAATCCGGGGTTCTTGATAATCTTTTTGGGCTTCATGCGTTACGTCATACCTTTATCCCAACCATCACCTATCGATGGAACCCGGCGTCTTCAGGGACAGTGTACAATTCTTATCAGAATATCTATGACTGGACCGATTCTCAACTCTTTAACCGATTTGAAAACAATACTTACGCCGGTATGCCTGAAGGGCAAAGTACCGTTGGTATTTCTCTGAAAAATATTATTCATGGAAAAAAAAGGGGGGCAGCGCCTTCCTTTCCTGACGATGGCTCGCCTGGTGGAGAACAGAAGATTCAGCTTCTCTCTTTAAATGCGTCGACGGCTTACAATTTTAATGCGGATGCTTTTCACCTTGCACCCCTGATTCTTACGGCTTCAAGCAATGTCCTCTCCCCGAACCTTCTTTTCAGTTCGGGCGCCATGTATGATATTTACAGTTTCGATCCGTTGACGGGCAACAGAATCAATCGTTTCAACAGTGATGATGGTAACGGATTATTTCGTTTTGTCAAAGGATTTCTTGATATGAGCCTGAGTATTCAAGGAAGCCAGGAAACATCCTCTTCTTCGGCATCATTGTTACCAACAACCCCGTTAGTTGTCATACCAAATGCGTCACAGTCAATATTTCTTAATCGTTTTAATGCGAACTACTTTAGTAATATTGATTACCGACAGCCCTGGCAGTTTCAGTTTTCCCTTTTTCTGCAATCGGACAGAAGCAATCCGCTTGAGCCAGTTACAACTTCACTGATCAACGCATCTGCAACAGCGTTGTTGTCAAAAGACTGGCAGGTGTTGTTGAATACCGGGTATGACCTTCAAAACCGAAAGCTGGCTTTTCCTATGCTCTATCTTAATCGCGACCTTCATTGCTGGCAGACAAGCTTCCAGTGTATCCCTTTCGGGCAGTTTCGGAGCTACGCTATCCAAATTGGTCTTAAAGCTCCATTAAGTTCGATCAATGTCAAAGCAGGAAAAGGAGCATATTAGTATACTCTCAGGGATTCTCATGAATCAGCCCAAGTATCAGCGAGAGCCGGTTGTTAAACTCTTCGTGGGCATCATGGTGGATACAGTGTGATGCTTTGGGGATAATATATGCTCCTGCCTGCGGAAGAAGCTGCTGAAATTCAGGGATAATCTTGTGAGGCGGTAGTGCTACATCTTCTGCTCCCCAGACCAGAAAGGCAGGTCCTTTGTAATTGCAGGGTTTTGGAAGGTGATCGAGCCTGAAATCGAGTGGTCGTTTGGAGGGAGAGAGATAGGAGAACTGCGCTCCTCTGTCCTGGAGTGGCATGGTGAACTGGTTGATCAGCTTGTCATCAACTTTACTTTGATTAAAATATGTTGGCATGAGGCTCTGACCCACGGCAACAGGATTTGCAAAAGCGGCCAGAAGCATCTCGCCAATGAGAGGTGAGGCGACGAGACCGAAAAACAGATTGCTCATGCCATCCATCGTGTCTCCAAAAAGGCCGGAGGGATTGACGAGCACGAGTGCCTTAACTTTTTCGGGCTGATGGTGGGCAAAGTAGACTGCGCTTGCTGCTCCCATCGAATGGCCTACAATAATGACTGAATCAAGTTTTTTCAGCAGGAGAAACGTTTCGATTTGTGAGGCAAACAGTTCAAGACAGTAGCGCACATTGGGTTTTTGTGATTTGCCAAACCCTATCAAATCCATGGCATAGATTTTATGTTCACGGGCAAACACTGGAATATTCAGATCCCAGTGCTCTATCATGCCGCCATAACCGTGGAGAAAAAGAAGTGGTGTCTTTTCAGGATTTTCCTTTCCAAATTCCTGATATCGGATTTTGGCTTCGTTTTCAGGAGATAATTGCCATAGAAAATATTGATCTTTCGCCGGGTTGCTCATAATGAAAATCAGTGAAATATTCGGAGGGGTAAAAACTTATAGGCCAATATACCCGTTAAACAAACAATAATTAAAAGATATTCTTTAATATCTGAAGGTGGACCTGGTTTGTCCCGCTTAATAAATACTCCAATAAATATGCTTCAGGTTTCCCGAAAATTTGAATATGGGCTTCATGCAGTTACCTATCTTGCAACGAAGGGGCAGGGCAGGGTCGTTACCGTCAAGGAGATGGCTGATGATATTGGCTTTTCACAGGAGTTTCTTTCCAAGGCGATGCAGAGCCTGAAGCGGGCGGGTATCGCCTCCTCGGTTCAGGGGGTGAAAGGCGGCTATACCCTTGGCAGGGAGACTTTTGAAATCACCGTTGCTGATATTGCGCTTGCCATTGAAGGAAAGCCGCATCTGATGCGCTGTGGCGTGAAGGCGGAGAGTTGTGAGGTTTTTTCTTCTTGCCATCATCGGGGTTATATGGGTACTTTGCAGCATAAAATCCAGGATCTTTTGGGGGCGACCACCATCTCCTCGCTTTTGCAGCAAATAGCACCATGAGCTACTTTCAGCAAAAAAGTTTTTATGATGAGCTTCATTCTGTGTTTATTATCACCGGGTTTGGTGGTATTCATGTTGAAGCACCTCCCGTTGATCTTTACCCGAAACTATATGACACTTCATTATGACCAATCAAAGGCTCAGCAATTCAGCCCTTGCTGAAACGAGTCTGCCGGATATTATCCTCAAAGGCATCAATACTCATAATCTCCGAAATATTTCGGTTTGTATTCCCCGCAACAAATTTGTTGTCTTAACGGGGGTGAGCGGATCGGGTAAATCAAGTCTTGCTTTCGATACCCTCTATGCTGAAGGTCATCGCCGCTATGTTGAATCACTCTCAGCCTATGTGCGTCAGTTTCTTGAACGGATGCCCCGACCTGATATTGAAAGTGTTGAGGGAATTGCGCCTGCCATTGCTATTGAGCAGAAACCCATTCCAAAAAACCCGCGATCCACAGTTGGTACGGTATCGGAGATTTATGACTATCTCCGTCTGCTCTATGCCCGAATTGGCAAAATCTATTCTCGTGACACCAATGAGCTGGTGCTGAAGCATACTCCCGATGATGTGAGCCTTCATGCAGGTTTTTTTGAGGAGGGCACAAAATTTTATGCAGGGTTCTTTTTTCCCGCCCATCAGGATGCAGGCCATCACAATTGCTCGGTGCAGGATGAAATAGCAAATCTCCTGAAAAAAGGTTTTTTCAGGGTTGTTGCCGGGGATGAGATTCTTGATCTCAACCAGGATGTGGCATGCAATAGAGTGCTTGAAATGACGATAGCCGAGCGATCAACCCTTCTTGTGCTTGTTGACCGTTTTGTGGCGCGGCATGATGACAAGGTGTTCAGCCGGGTTTCGCAGGCGGCGGAGAGCTGCTTCAATGAATCGGGCGGTTATGCTGTGCTGAAGGTTGTCGGCGGTAAAACCTGGCTCTTCAGCGATCGGCTCGAATTGAATGGCATTGAATATCAGGAGCCTTCTCCCCAGCTTTTTGCCTTTAATTCTCCGATAGGTGCCTGCACAACCTGTCAGGGCTTTGGTCGTATTGCCGGTATTGATGAGAACATTGTTGTCCCGAACAAGTCGCTTTCCCTTGAAGAGGGCGCCGTTGCGTGCTGGAATTCGGAAAAATACCGCTGGAATCTCCGAGAGCTTCTTGATCAAGCAGAAGCTATGGGCATTCCTGTCGATGTTCCTTATGAAAAGCTCTCCTACACACAAAAAGAGCTTATCTGGAAGGGTAGTCCAGATGGACGTTATACGGGTATCCGGCATTTTTTTGCTGAAATAGAGAAGGATGCCGGTTACAAGATGCACTATCGGGTCTTTTTAAGTCGTTATCGTGGTTATGCGATTTGTCCTGATTGTGAAGGAAGTCGCCTTAATCCTGATGCGCGGCTTGTCAGGGTTTCGGGTCGTCATATCGGTGAGGTTTCTCGCATGAATATTTCAGAGGCTTCCGATTTTTTCAAAAATCTCGAAATCTCACCTTTCGACCGCAAGGTGGCGGAAGTTATTTTGCAGGAAATTATCAAACGTCTCGGCTATCTGCTTGATGTGGGATTGAATTACCTTTCCCTTGATCGCTTGACCCATACCCTGAGTGGCGGCGAGTTTCAGCGCATCAACCTCTCAACCTCACTGGGTTCTCCGCTGGTCGGGGCAATCTATATTCTTGATGAGCCAAGCATCGGGCTCCATCAGAGCGATTCGGCGCGACTGATCATGCTGCTCAGAAAGTTGCGCGATTTGGGTAACACCGTTGTGGTTGTCGAGCATGACCGTGAAATCATTGAGGCGGCCGATGAAGTTATTGATCTTGGCCCTTATGCAGGGCGACTTGGCGGCGACGTTGTTTTTCATGGTTCGGTAACAGAAATGAAGGCTTCCGGCGCATCCCTTACAGCCCAGTATATGAATCGTACGAAACGCATTCCTGTGCCGCAGCTTCGCAGAACGCCTGATTTCAGCTCCTGCATCGAAATTACTGGTGCCATGCAGAACAATCTGAAGAATATTGATGTGCGCTTTCCTCTCGGCGTCATGACCTGCGTTACCGGTGTGAGCGGATCAGGCAAGTCTACTCTGGTCAACGATATTCTTAATAAAGGTATTATGAAGGAAAAGGGTGCATTGAAGGAGAATGCAGGTACCCACCGCTCGATTTCAGGCACATGGCTTGTTGATCGCGTTGAGCACGTTGACCAGTCTCCCATAGGAAAATCAAGTCGCAGTAATCCCGTCACCTACCTGAAAATATTTGACGACATTCGCAACCTGTTTGCCCAAACAAAAGATGCCCGGCAAAAGGGCTGGAAGGCCGGTTATTTTTCGTTCAACATTCCGGGAGGCCGTTGCGAAACCTGTGCCGGGGAGGGAAGTGTCCATATTGAGATGCAGTTTCTTGCTGACATAGAGGCTGTTTGTGAAGATTGTGGTGGCTTGCGATACAAACCCGATACTCTTGAAGTGAAGTACCATGGCATGTCCATTGCCGAGGTGCTCGACATAACAGTAGAGGAGGCGATCACTTTTTTCAGTAACGAAAAGGCAATTGCAAGAAAACTTATGGTGCTCGACGAAGTTGGGCTGGGTTATATCCGGCTGGGCCAGTCGTCAAGCACGCTTTCAGGTGGTGAAGCCCAGCGCCTCAAGCTGGCAAGTTTCATTGCCCATGCCGATCTGGCGCACACTCTGTTTATTTTCGACGAGCCGACTACCGGTTTGCATTTTGAGGATATCAACAAGCTGATCCTCTGTTTTGAAAAACTTCTTGAACAGAAGAACACCCTTGTCATCATTGAACACAACCCTGATATTATCAAGCAGGCTGACTGGATTATTGATCTCGGACCAGGCGCAGGAGATAAAGGTGGCAATCTTGTGGCGGAAGGTACCCCCGAAGAGATTGCGGACAGGGAGGATTCTCTGACCGGTCGATATCTCAAGCCTTCGTTCGACTGCTGAACTGTTTTTTCGTCATGTAATGGGGTGCTCCTCAAACGTGCCACCGTGAAGCCTGATATGCGGAAAGTGTGTCTGAGCAGTGCGTTCAACCCATACCGATTTTCCTTTTTTGAACTCGGTTTCATTTTCGGTTACCGAGAGCCGGTTTTTGGCAAGAGCCTCGATTTCCTGCAGGAGAACCGCGAGCAGTCGGTCTTCGGCAGTTGCAGTGTCATCCTGCATTTTCGAGCGGATACTTGTCAACTTTTCAAGGGTGATTTTACCTATACTGTTATAAA
The DNA here is from genome assembly GCA_037141805.1 of Chlorobiaceae bacterium. GTDB lineage: Bacteria > Bacteroidota > Chlorobiia > Chlorobiales > Chlorobiaceae > Chlorobium. Next base: position 10,718 of record JBAXBW010000052.1, read on the forward strand.
GTGCCTGAGTCATTATTTATTTTGGACAGGTGAATATTTTTATTATTATTGAAATGTTTTTTAGCACTCTCACTGTTCGAGTGCTAAAAAACATGAATTATGTGCCATAGTATCTTACTATTAAATCCAAAACCCAAACAAGAGAAGACAATGAACTTGAAACCCTTAGCTGATCGAGTTATTGTTAAGCCTGCAGCGGCTGAAGAAAAAACCAAGGGCGGTCTTTATATTCCTGATACCGGGAAGGAAAAGCCGCAGTATGGTGAAGTTGTTGCCGTAGGAACAGGTAAAATTGCCGATAGCGGTCAACTGCTTGCAATGCAGGTCAAGGCTGGCGA
>JBAXBW010000053.1:0-10777 GCA_037141805.1 Chlorobiaceae bacterium
CAAATCTCTACGAGTTTAATCTCTCCCCTCAGGAGTGGGTGGATTTCGAACCGGCCAACTATCTCAATTCGACGCATTCGGACTCTATTTTTGTTCGCAGCCTGATGGTTGTCATGCAGAACCCCTCGGGCAAGGATCTGCTTATCGGCGACCGCTTCAAGTCGGTTTCGGAAGGCAGAACAACGGGGTGGACGGTCAGGCGTGAAGATATCCCGAAGTTATTGCAACAGAAGTTTTCTCTCAGGAATCTCAATGAGTAATCGTGTTTACCTCACTTGGCTGGATATGCACACTATCACTCGGGACTCCTGGAAACCGGAAAGACTTATGGATATTCGGCAGCTACAACCTCAGCAACCTTTTCTGCAAGAAAGTCGGCGAAGGCCTCCGAATCATTGATACAAGGCAAAAACCTGATCGTTTTCACAGAACTTGCAGCGGCTTCTTTCTGTGCATGCAGAATCGTCTCCGTTCCATCAGAAAAATAACCGCAACTGAAAATATCGACATCTCTGATCCCCCTGGATGATAGTGCGTTTAAGGCTTCGGCAAGAGATGGCTTTGTCCAGGTGCCTCCCACATCATGGTTAAGGTATGCTATTTCAATATTATTATAAGCGTTGCGAGGATCAATAAGGATAGCATTACGAAGAGTACTGCCCATTTCCTGCATCTCTTTCATGCCAGTATGAAACATCGGTATCCCTCCTTTCGTATCCTTGACAAGAGTGCCATGAAACGTCAGAACTAAAGCCGATCCGTTGCCGGTTTTTCCATGGAAGAACAGGTGGTCGAGGTAGACTTTTCTGAGTTCCGCATTTTTCCAGAAACCGTGTATCACAACAGGATGTCGCTGACCGTTGATCGGCAAGCATTGGGCAGAGAGTTGCTGCAGGTTTCCGGAAGTCAGCCGATTATCAATGGGTGACATGGAGACCAGGAGCTGGAGGTCGTGACCGCTCGTTTGTTCGAGGATATCCTTGACAAATGGTGGTGTTGCATGAAAAGCCGAATAGACCTCAACGTTTGTCTGGTGAAGAATCATAACCCTGTTGAGCTTGTCCTGGAGTAGCGAAGCCTGCTGTCTGGTGATCCTGTTCTGAGGTGAGCGGTATTTTTGTGCACGAAACGTTACTTTGTTTTTCACCCCTCCAGCCAGCGATGCCACGAGCTGTAAGGGACGGGGCAGCTTCATCACCTCACCAGCATGTGCGAGGGTATGGCGGATCATGGAAAAATTCTCAAAAAAGCTGTCTGTTTCAGCTTCTCCATGGGCAACCAGTATAACAGCTATTCTTTTCATCTGTAAGAGAGAATTGATATTAACAATTTTGATTCATCAGCATCAGTTCAAGGGTATTCACCGATCTATTGCCAGGACAGCGACCATTGATTCCGGGGATATGAGCTTTGCAGAATAGGACATCTCTTTCTTGACATTTGCAGTGTTATACCCTCAGATACTTTTTCGTGATGCCTTTAACTGAGTAAGGTTATGAAATTTTAAGTTTAAATTAGATTTGCTTTCTCAGAAATCATGCAGGGCTGTTTTCCATTACTACATTTGCCCTCTTGCTGACTTCTCATTTCTGATAGAATAATTTGGAAAGAAGAACTTGAGTAACATGATGTTCTCAGCAAAGAATATGGGCTGGTGGGGAGAGATGGAATGTCGTTATTTATTGCGGAAGGGTGCCAAGCAAGAGGATGTAGCCCAAGGGGAATTGTACCACATGCTTAATCACGACTCAGTATTGCATCAGCTTGAAGTGTACGAGGAATGCGGAGACGGAAATTGCCGACGGTTTGACTTATTCATGAGCTGATTTACCCTTCAATACTCGATAAACGGGTCGCAACGGCGAAAGACTGAGTTTTATATATCGTTTCATCGTTTTTGTCACCTCCTTGGTGCGGCTCATAACTGGATGTCCTAAAGGAATCGCAATACCTTCATGTGCTAAAAGTGGTAAATTATAGCGCAACCATTTGCCTCTCTCTAATCCATTAGTACGTTGAAATATGTTGCTCCGAGTAGCGTAGAATCCGTTAAATTGATCAGATCTACGACTACCTGCTGATTCCATATCCCAAGGTGATTCCCCCGTTTTTAAGAGGTTAAGGAACATTTCCCGGTTCCAGAAAGCATTATCCAATGAACTACGATATTCAACACCAGGAAGTAACTCAAGTAAGGTATCATCAATAATACGCTTCAACTGATCACTTCCACCATCAGGTGACATCCTCAGGTAATTAGCCTCAAGTTTCAAAAATCTCTCATAAAGATCGGTAACTTTGGATGTTGAGACTGTCTCCCAGAGAAGGTAGTCATCCAGAAACCATAAAATATTTGTTGCCGGTAACAGAGCAACCATTGCCTGAGTTGAATCAGCCCAACTTTTATCGGGTCCAACACAAAGAGTTGTTACCCTTGGATCGTTATAGGTCTTTTCGTTACTTCCTAAAAATACCGGGTAGGGACAATCAGGCCAATATTTGAAAAATAATTGAAAAAAAACGGGCCAAATATCGGAATATTTGTCACAACTGTTTACCAAAACAGCAACACTCCTATCAATGTTGTTTAACACCTCTACTCCTGAAAGAATTAGAAAACGTTTGAATCTGATATCATTCCCACTCAATCGTCGCCGGAGGTTTCGATGAAATATCATAAGCCACCCGGTTAATCCCGCGCACTTCGTTGATGATGCGGTTTGAAACCCGGGCAAGAAAGTCGTGTGGCAAGGGTGCCCAGTCGGCAGTCATGCCGTCGGTTGATTCGACCGCCCGTAGTGCTAACACGTTTTCGTAGGTCCGTTTATCACCCATGACGCCAACAGACTGAACAGGAAGCAGCACTGCAAATGCCTGCCACACCTGGCTGTAAAGGCCGCTGGATTTCAGCTCTTCGATATAGATTTCGTCAGCTTCGCGCAACACATCAAGCCTCTCTTTGTTGACTGATCCAAGTACTCTGACGGCAAGACCTGGACCGGGGAAGGGGTGGCGCATCAGAATATCCTCGGCAATGCCGAGCTCGCGGCCTACGGCGCGAACTTCATCCTTGAAAAGTTCACGAAGTGGCTCAATCAGTTTGAGCTTCATCCGTTTTGGTAGCCCGCCAACATTATGGTGCGACTTGATGGTTTCCGATGGGCCTTTGACGCTCACACTCTCAATCACATCAGGGTAGAGAGTGCCCTGCACCAGAAACTTCTCATGAGCCATTTGCTCTTCAAAAACCTGTATAAAAGTTTTCCCTATGATTTTGCGCTTCTTTTCAGGTGAGGCAACATTCTTCAGCCGTTTCAGGAAAAGATCGGAAGCGTCGACGAGGGATACCCTGAGACCGAGCGTCAAGAGAAAGCTCATCACTTTTTCAGCCTCATTTTTGCGCAGCAGGCCATTATCGACAAAGATGCAGTGCAGTTGTTTGCCTATTGCCTTGCCCACCAGAACAGCCGCAACGGTTGAGTCAACTCCACCGCTGATGCCGCAGATAACCGTCTCTTCGCCAGCTTTGCGCCGAATCTCTTCAATCTGGTGATCGATAAAACTTTTCGACGACCAGTCGGGCGTGATGCCGGCAATGTCGAGCAGAAAGTTTGAGAAGAGTTGTTTGCCGTAGAGGGTGTGCTGCACTTCGGGGTGAAATTGCAGGCCATATACTTTGAGAGCCCCGTTGCTGCCAAAGCTTTCAATGGCGCATATTTCAGAATTTTCGCTGCTGGCGGTTGCCCTGAACCCTTCGGGAAGCCGTACCACCTTGTCGCCATGGCTCATCCAGACATCGGAATCGGGAATATTATGAAAAAGCATACTCTCACTTTCATCAGGGCGGTCAACCATAATTTTTGAGCGGCCGAACTCATGCTTTGACGAACAGGCAACTTCACCCCCAAAATGGTTGGCGATTGCCTGCAAACCATAGCAGATGCCGAGGACGGGAATGCCGAGTGAAAAAATTGTGGCATCGGGCATAAAGGCGTCCTGATCATAAACGCTGTTTGGTCCACCTGAAAGGATGATTGCCTTGGGGTTGTGTTCCCTGATTTTGTCCGCCGGAGTGTTATAGGGAAGAATCTCAGAGTAGATACCCAGTTCCCGGATACGACGGGCGATCAACTGGGTATATTGCGAACCAAAATCAAGGACGACTACCGATTGCATAACAAAAGTATTGTGAGGTTAACTGTTCAGAAGCTTAATGGGCTTGCACCGGTTTCGGCTTGGTTTTTTGCGCTGAGACTGGTATCTGTGTTGGCACGGGTGGTTTGGGAAATCCATTGATGCTCATGGCACTGCTGCTGTCTCTTGCTGAAGTGGTGCCAGTGCCATCCTTTGGCTGCACTGTATGAGACTGATAGTATTGAAAGCCTTTTGGAGTGTAATATTCGATATAGACATCACTTCCGAGGAGATCGGAGGGTGTATTGGTCTGCACGGACATTGGTACGGCAATTACTGTCTCAGGGATATGAAAATACTTGTTTTCAAGTTTCAGTGAAGGGTCGCTATAGCAGCGTTTCATAAAGCCAGCCCATACAGGAAGGGCTGCCCGGGCACCCTGACCATACTCCATGGAGGTGAATTTGATACGTTCGTCATCGAACCCGGTCCAGACAACAGCAACAAGTTGAGGAGTAAACCCCGCAAACCAGGCATCTCTCATGCTTTGAGTTGTTCCGGTTTTTCCTGCGGCCTCAACATTAAAGCCGTAACGGCCACGGACTGCCGCACCAGTACCTTTATTGATCACATCCTTGAGCATTGAGACCATAACAAAGTTGGTGGTGGAGTCAATGGCAAAACGACGGTTTGGAGAGTATTCCGATATGGCACGGTTATGTTTGTCCTCAACCTTCAGGATTGACACCGGCTCGTTCCAGATGCCGTTGTTTGCGAATGTTGAAAAGGCTCCGGCAAGTTCAAGCGGACTTACTTCCGACGTTCCAAGAGCAATAGAGAGGTTCGATGCCATTGGTGACGTGATGCCCATTCTTCTCGCATAACTGATTATTTCTGAGGTTTTCAGATGCTCGTAGGCAAGTCTTACGGTCACCTGGTTCAATGATCGGCTCAATGCCGTACGAAGCGTTGTCATCCCTCCAGATGAGCCGTCGGAGTTTCTTGGTGACCAGATACCATTACCGCTACTGAGTTCCAGTGGTTGGTCAAGCACCTGGAAATTTGCGGGCAGTCCCTGATCGATTGCCGCTGTATAGACGAATGGTTTAAAGGTTGAGCCAGGTTGCCGTTTTGCCTGCCACACATGGTCAAACTGATATTTATACTCATCAGGGGAGAATCTGTTGCCTCCAACCCAGGCCTTGACATGGCCGTTCGTCGGATCAATTGCAACCAACGCAACCTGTATTCGGGTTTTGTCCTTCAGGAGTTCATTCAACCAAATTTTGTCAGCCTTGAGTTTTGCCATGGCCTGCTGTTCCGAAAGACCGTTATCTTTCAGTTCACTGAAACGGTCGCTCTCCATGATGATCTGGTTTTTCAGAGATTCAGTCCATCTCCATGAGCGGTCGAAGGCTGCTTGCAGCTCGGCAAGATGTTCGGCTGCTGCCTGCTGGGCATAGTTTTGCATCCGGCTGTCGAGTGTTGTCTGGATGGTCAGACCGTCGCGATATAGATCGAGATTGCCAAGCATTGTTGATGGCCTGACCGTCTGTCGAACATATTCAGTAAAATATGGTGCCTGGCCTTGATGGCTGACTGGTGTGTATTTCAGTACCAAGGGAGTTTTTTTTGCTGCTACGGCCTGTTTTGGGGTTATGAATTGTACCTTTTCCATCAGTGAGAGGATAAGGTTTCTTCTTCCGATTGCACCTGTCGGATTTTTTGCAGGATTATAGGCCGTAGGGTTTTTCAGTGTTGCGATAAGTGTTGCACTTTCCGGCAGGGTCAGAAGGTATGCCGGTTTGCCGAAATAGGTATAGGCTGCGGCTTCTATGCCATAAGCTCCTGAGCCGAAATAAACAGTGTTGAGATAGAGCGCGAGAATTTCATCTTTCGTGTAAGTTTTTTCCAGCTCAATTGCTGTAATGAACTCCTTGACTTTTCGGGTGACCGTGCGTTCCTGACTCAGGTAAAGGTTTTTGGCAAGCTGCTGGGTAATGGTACTGGCCCCCTGCCAGCGGCTGGGCCCCCTGAATATATTTTGACCCATGGCAATGGCCAGCCGTCTTAGATCGACACCCCAGTGGCTGTAAAAGGCCACATCTTCAGTAGCAATCAATGCGTAACGAGTTGATCGGGGAATGGATTTGAGTGGAACGAATGTTCGGTTCTTCAGAAAAAATTTATGTAAAAGCACGCCGTCCTCTGAATACACCAAAGAGGCGAGTTCTGGATTAGGGTTTTCAAGCTCCTCCAGGCTCGGCAAGCCCATAAATGACTTCGTCGCGTAGGCGGCAGCGGTCGTCAGTGTTATGGCTATGATTGATGCAAAAAGGAAAAAAAGGCTCTTGGAAAATATTTTATTACTCACTGTAGAGATTAAGGTTTAGACTTGTAGAATTGTTCCGCAAATTCAAAATGCTTTGTCAGTTCGCTTGCAAATTCAGCAGTCTCTTCAAGCATTGGAAGGTGACCAACCTCCATGAACTTTGCCAGATGTGTCGGTGCCTCCGATTCTGCTTTGCGTTTTTTATAAAGCGAGATAGTCCCTTCAGGCGGAATAGTTTGATCGGCCATCCCGACACAGCATAACATGGGGGAGGCAATATAAAGGACGTGACGGGTATAAGTCCTGAGCGAATCACGATCGATTGAGAACTTCCCGACTGCAATGGTTGCGTCTTTATCTGATTGCGTGAAGTCCTCAATAAGAATCTCATGATATTCCTGGCTGATCTCTTTTGATGCAGCACGTTTGATAAATATGCTTTTTAACGGTTCGGTCAGAAAAATATTCCTGAAATTCAGGGACACCTCAATCAGTCCGCCAAGAAAAAAGAGTCCCAGAGAGGTATACGGGGTCTCTTCAAAAATACCACAGGCAATGATGGTTGCAGATAAAAGGGCGCTGCGATATCGAAGGCAAAGCTCTGTGGCAACCATGCCTCCCATAGAATGGCCAATAATATGCAGTTTTCTTGATTTCTGGAGTTCAAGATGTTCAATGAGTTCCCCGGCTTCATCGGTAAAGCCCTGAATGGTGAATGTTGGCTTATAGCCTTTGATGATCGTTTTTCCGGTGCCGCTTTGATCATAGGTAATGCATCGGAAGTTTGCCGAGAGTATGTTGACCAGTGGTTTCCAGTATCGGGAGGAGATTGCCCAGCCATTCACAAACAGTACTGCGGGTTTGTTCTTTGCTGAAAGATCAAACTCTGCCGTATCTTCGTAACAGAGCTTGCAGCGGGTTGAAGCGAAATAACTCATTGGATGTGGCCTTGTTTTTTGTTAAAAACATGAACGCCAATATAAACAATAATACCTTTTCTTCAGTTTTCCCTCTCTCCAGAGTCTGGCCAGGTTTTGTGACTTTGAGATGCAATGGCTACATTGCTCCGCCCAGTGGCGAAAACGTTTTATTTTACCAAGAAAAAGCATCATGGACTATTCCTTTACCGACATCTTTTCTTTCCTGGTCGACTTTATCATTCATATCGATACACATCTTCAGCTTCTTGCTGCGCAGTATGGTCTTTGGTTGTATGCCATTCTTTTTCTGATTGTTTTCTGTGAAACAGGACTTGTCGTTACTCCGTTTCTGCCAGGTGACTCTTTGCTCTTTGCAGCGGGGTCTCTGGCTGCCATGCCAGACTCATCGCTCAATCCTCACCTCCTTTTTGTTCTCTTTTTTTCTGCCGCCCTGCTTGGTGATAATCTCAACTATCTGGTTGGCCACAAACTTGGGCCAAAAGTGTTCAGTTATCAAAAATCCCGCTTTTTTAATCCGGCACATCTGCTCCGAACCAATAATTTTTTTGAAAAACATGGAGGCAAAACGATTATCATCGCTCGTTTTATTCCTGTGATCAGGACCTTCACTCCCTTTGTTGCCGGGATAGGCGCCATGCCCTACCGCAGGTTTATTCTTTTTTGTGTTGCTGGAGCGCTGTTTTGGGTGGGAATATTTTGTTATGGCGGCTATTTTATCGGCCAGCTCCCCTTTGTGCAGCAGAACAGAAAGCTGATATTTCTTGCGATTATTGCCGTCTCCCTTGCGCCTCCTCTTTTAGGTTACATAAAGCACCGGTTTGGCCGCAGGCAGGAGACTCCATAATGTTTACGAATTGTTGATAACGTGTTGATTCATCGGTCGATGCGTTCTCTTTTCGCTTTGAGATGGGTCCTTTTTGATAAAACAGTATTCTGTTTAACCTGTTTTATTTCTATGAGTTATTTATTTTTTGCTTTCAGACGCGACACTTTTGCTCTTGATCGAAGGAATTTGTTTTTACTTGTGGATTGATGCTGCAAATGTTGATAACTTCTGTCTTCAAAATAAAATGAAGCCAAATCTCTTTTTCGGGAGAGGAGAAAAAGAGCAAAACCTTGAAAAAAGATTATTTATAATTCAGGGATTTCTTTATAATCCCTACCTTCTAAAGAAGCATTTCGGCGTATAGCGCAGCCTGGTAGCGCACTTCCTTGGGGTGGAAGGGGTCGTGGGTTCGAATCCCGCTACGCCGACTCTGTTACCTCTCTTTTCTCCTTTCCGTTCCGTATATTTCCCGCATGGATACCTTGGCGAAATTACAGATTCTTTCGGGCGCGGCTCGTTACGATGCTTCGTGTGCTTCAAGTGGAAGCAAGCGCGAAGCCCCCTCAAGCGGAACCGGCAACACCTCACAGAGTGGAATCTGTCACTCCTGGTCGGATGATGGCCGTTGCATCTCGCTTCTGAAAATCCTGCTTTCCAACGATTGTCGTTACGACTGTGCCTACTGTGTGAACCGTTCAACCAATGCTGTTGAGCGTGCATCCTTTACTGCCCGGGAGGTGGTCGATCTTACCCTCGACTTCTACCGTCGAAATTACATTGAAGGGCTCTTTTTAAGTTCAGCCGTCATGCAGAGCCCCGATGTCACCATGGAACGAATGGTACGGGTTGTTGAAACGCTACGTACCGAAGAGCATTTTGGCGGCTATATTCATCTGAAAATCATTCCCGGTTGCAGCAGTGACCTGGTGCGTAAAGCCGGTTTGTATGCCGATCGTATCAGCGTCAATATTGAGCTGCCTTCACAGGTTTCGCTCCAGCGGCTTGCGCCCCAGAAGCATAAAGACTCAATTCTGGAGCCCATGGCGCTCATTGGTCGGGAGATAACCTCAAGTCTTGTTGAGCGCAAAGCTGACCGAAGGGCTCCCCGGTTTGCCCCTGCCGGGCAAAGTACCCAGATGATTATTGGCGCCAGTCCTGAAAACGATTTTCAGATTTTGCGTCTCTCTCAAGGGCTTTACAAAAAAATGAATCTCAAGCGCGTTTACTACTCCGCGTACGTGCCAGTCAGTGCCGATAACCGACTTCCTGTGCTGGCGGCCCCTCCATTGCTCCGTGAACACCGTCTCTACCAGGCCGACTGGCTCCTGCGCTTCTACGGTTTTTCGGCTGAAGAGATTCTTTCGGATGATCTCCCAAATCTCGATGAAACATTTGACCCAAAGACTGCATGGGCCCTGCGTCACCCTGAATTTTTTCCGGTAGAGATCAACCATGCAGACTACCTCACGCTGTTACGCGTACCGGGTATTGGAGTCACCTCTGCAAAACGTATCATTGCAGCACGTCGTTTTTCAGCCATCACACCCGAGGGGATGAAAAAAATCGGGGTGGTGATGAAACGGGCCAAATATTTTATTACCAGTGCAGGGCGGGGTTTTGAACGAGCTGATCGGACGCCTGCTCTTATCCGCCAGCAACTGCTGCTTGGTGACGGGATCGGGGCGCCACCTCCCCGACAGCTTGTTTTTCCCGGTCTCTACGCATGAATCGATACCTGTATGACGGCACTGCCGACGGCCTTATGTCAGCCATTGCATGGATCCTTGAAGAGGAGCCTGATCCGCTGCAGGTTGCTCTTGCGGAGCGAGAGGATACTCTTTTCGAAGACGGTTTCTTTATTGTCACGGATGCTACTCAAGCAGAATCACTTTTTTTTCGTCTTCGCAAGCAGGCGCCTGATGCCGCGCACACTATCTATTCCTTTATGCTTGCCGAAAAGGAGGGGATGGAAACCAGCCTTCTTCATTACATGACGCTTGCATTCAAGTATGGCGACAAGGTCAACGGCTACCTCACCCATTCGGCGGTGCTTGATATTGTCTCCGTTGCCAAAAAAGCAGGAAGAGAACTGCACCGCATGAAGGGGCTGCTGCGGTTCGAAAAGCTCCGGGATGGAGCCTACCTTGCAAAAATGGAGCCGGATCACAATATTATTCATCCTCTCGCATACCATTTCCGCACCAGGCTCAAGGCGCAGCACTGGTTTCTTTACGATGTCAAGCGCCGCACCGCCGCCCACTGGAGCAACGGTACTCTCCAGTTCGGTACCATTGAGCAGTTCACCACTCCCGCGCTCTCAGACGACGAAAAACAGGTTCAGGCAATGTGGCAGACCTTCTTTAAAACCATCTCCATTGCTGACCGCAAAAACGCCCGCCTCCAGAAATCCAACATGCCGATGAAGTACTGGAAGTATCTAACGGAGAAGCAGGGGGAGTGAAGACGTATCTATTCATGATGCGCACTATATTTGTATATTCAACACGATTCTATTACTACAGCGAACCTGTTGCATGATGAAGA
>JBAXBW010000054.1:0-10576 GCA_037141805.1 Chlorobiaceae bacterium
GATCCCGACAACCAACCGGGATGGATTTCCCTGTTTCGGGCATTGAATCTTCCACTGATTCACGAGTTTGCTTATGAGGCTTCGTTACCCCGGCTTGAGCAATGCTTTTTGAACGCAGGAATAAGGTCGCCATCACCCTCTGTCAGCGGCGAACAGGCCCTTGCCCGCATTGAAGAGCTTGAGAAGATGCGTGAACGATCACGAGAGTTTTATCGCAAACAGCGAGAACTGGAAGCGCAGAGAAACAGGGATGCCATTGAGGCTTATCGCAAGGCTCTGGAACGAAAAAAGCAGCTTGCCATTGAAAAGCAGGCAAGAAGAAACGAGAAGCAAATTTCAAAGCTTGAAAAACAGGAGCAACTGATCAGCCAGCAGTACAACATAGAGTTTTAGACCGTTAACTGTCAATAAAATATCACAGTTTAAAAAAAGTTACCACCGATAACCAGGGTTTAAGATAACCGTTTGAGGAGCGTCTCATCGCCCGTTTTTGAATCCGTCCACCAATATTTCTGAAGAGTATTAAACCTTCGCAATTTCTGTTCTGCCACACATAGCTGCGACCAGCTTTCATTGTACTGTTTTAATCCAATCGCCATCCGAACACCTATTCGCCAATGAAACAATGCGACATGGCAGCCACACTTCCCAAAGATTCTGTGATCGCTTGAAATCCGTTAATTCAAGCAACTCAGAATATTATGCACTCACGCTCAAAAGCAAAGCAGAAAGGGCTGCCAAGTGGCTACGGGACTAACACAATGCGAAAGCCAACATCATCGTCATGGCCGTCGGAGATTCCGCCACTGCGATTAGCCGACCGACAACTCCCGGCATCACCGCCCCAGCTCCCGCCACGAAGCACACGACCAGAACCAGTTGCCGGCCCCGCAGGATTTTTCACCATACCGCTCGCTTTACATTCACCATAATACGTTCCACTGAACCAGTCACTGCACCACTCCCAGACATTGCCGTGCATGTTGTACAACCCCCACGCATTGGGAGCAAAACTGTTTACTGGGACCGTGTTTTCTCTGTAAATCCCTTTGGGATTGTTGTTGTAGGGATTGTTGCCATTATAGTTTGCCTGATCCGTCGTCACGTTCTCTCCGGTATTGAACGACGTTCTGCTGTCTGCACGGCATGCATATTCACGCTCTGCTTCTGTTGGCAAACGGAAACGTTTCCCCGTTTTTGATGATATCCACCTGCAATAGGCTACAGCGTCATTCCAGCTCACATGCACAACCGGATGGTTCTCTTCACTCAGGGGTCGCACACTACCCGATGCGCCACAACGCCAGTTTATTACACCCTCTTTTTTATTCTTGGCATTTGAACCAATATCGCTGAAACCACCTTTTTCAGCATCGGTCTGGTACCCCGATGCTTTCACGAATTTCCTGAACTCGGCAACCGTCACCGAATATCTGCTCATTAAAAAGTTACTCACCCGCACCTGATGCAGTGCCTCATTGCTTCGGCGATCAACCTCACCCTCAGGACTGCCCATCGTAAACTCTCCGCCTCGAATCAGCACAAAGTTTGCTGGATTAAAGAGAGCGGCAGCCGCTTTTGCCGGGACCGCTTTTGCCAGCGCTGCTCCGCTGCAAAGCATCAACACTGCAAGAAAAATTACAGGAATAAGAATGGTCTTTGTTTTCATCTTTGGCCGTAGGTTATGGATTGTATGAAAAGTCAAAGCAATCGGTGCTCAATTTATCATTTGTGAAGCTGTTACACAAACGCTGAGTTACTCCATGCTGTCCCGTTCGTGCTTGCCCTGCTGCTACAGAGCTGCAGGAGAACAGGAAAGTATTGGGGCTGAATGAACTTGCAAAATTGATATATCATTATAATTATCTATTTTTTCCCTTTGTCGCAAAATTATGAAAAATGATTCCTGGTAAAAAGCCGAAAGCAACACCAATCGTTTGACTGTGGATAGTAATTGGCTATAAAAATCGTTTTTATGAAAATATTACTCGTTTATTGGCATCCCGAACCACAAAGCTTTAATGGGGCGATGTTCCGCACGGCTTGCGAGGTGCTGACCAATGCTGGCCATGAGGTAAGAACTTCTGATTTGCATGACACGCTCTTCGACCCTGTTTCCAGCCGAAAGAACTTTACCTCAGTCAAAAACCAGGATTTCTTCAAACAGCAAATCGAAGAAATGCACGCCACCTTTGCAGGTGGTTTTTCCGAAGAGATTGAAGCCGAGATGGAGAAGATTGAGTGGTGCGACCTGATGATCTGGCAATTTCCGCTATGGTGGTTTGGATTGCCTGCGGTTTTAAAAGGATGGGTTGACCGCGTTTTTGCTATGGGACGCGTTTACGGCAACGGCCATTACTATGAAACTGGCGCTTTTCGTGGCAAACGGGCATTGCTAAGCCTGACGACAGGTGGACCGGCAGAAGCCTTCCGGCAAGGCGGGTTCAACGGAGACATTTCTGGACCTCTGCGCCCGATACAGCGCGGTATTTTGGAATTTGTCGGTTTCAGCGTTCTGGCACCACAGATTGTGTACGGACCTGCCCGCATGTCCTATAATGAACGCACAGAACAGTTGGCTGCCTATTCTGAGCGTCTGCGGCACATTGCACTTGAATCACCGATCGATGTTGGTACCTATTGAGGTGTGATTATTGAATGTTTCTCAGCAATCACTTTCAGGATGTTTTTTTGCTGCGACTTTAAAAAACTTTCTCTTTCCTGCCTTGATTAGTTTTGGTCCAGCGGAGAGTTCAATTTTCTCATTGATCTCTTCTATTTTTCTCTCATCAACAGTCACTGACTTTTGCTGGATCATCCGGCGGGCATCACTTTTTGACGAGGCCGCTCCAAGGGTTACCAGAAGGTCAATGACTGGAATGGATTGCTCGTCAATTTCAAGGAGATCAATGTTATCAGGTGCTTTTTTGTGCACAAAGAGCTGATCGAAGTGGTGCTCAGCGCCCTGGGCCTCTTCCTTCGAAAAATAGGAGGCAACTATTTGCCTTGCAAGCGCTCGTTTGGCTGTTCTCGGGTTATCATTGATTTGACCGAGAATTTCGATAACAGCATATTCTTTCTGTGACAGCAGAAGTTTTGTATACGTTTCAATGAGTGTATCGGGAATGGAGAGAGCCTTGCCGTACATGTCGGCGGGAGTGTCATTGAAACAGATCGCATTGCCGAGTGATTTCGACATTTTTTCTCCACCTGCTGTGCCCACAAGCAGCGGCATTGTAATGCAGACCTGTGGTGTTATTCCATACTCTCGCTGCAGATCGCGTCCTACAAGGAGATTAAACTTTTGGTCGGTTCCACCAAGTTCAACATCATTTTTCAGGTGTACCGAATCCATTCCCTGGGCAAGGGGATAGAGGAACTCGTGAATGGAGATAGACTCTTGTGCACGATATCTCCGCTCAAAGTCGTCACGCTCAAGCATCCGGGCCACAGTGTAGTGACTTGAAAGTCTTACTACATCGGCAAATCCCATTGAACCAAGCCAGTCAGAGTTATAACAGATGGTTGTTTTTTGCGGATCGAGAATTTTCGAAGCCTGCTCGAAGTAACTTTTCCCGTTTTCACGAGCCTCTTCGGCTGAGAGCTGTGGTCTCGTCTTGCTTTTTCCAGAAGGGTCACCGATCATTGCGGTAAAGTCGCCGATGATCAGAATTGCCTGATGGCCAAGATCCTGAAACTCACGCAGTTTTCGAAGGACGACAGAATGTCCAAGGTGCAGGTCTGGCCGAGATGGATCGGCACCAAGCTTTACCTTGAGTTGCTGGCCTGTTTTCAGGCTATGAAGGAGTTTTTGTTCAAGTTCGTCTCCGCTGATAATTTCTACGACATTGCCAACAATAATGTCAAGCTGCTCCTGTACGGCTGGAAAACCCATCGATTCCCTGTTTTTTGTTTTAGTATTGCTTTTTAATCTGCTCCATCTGTCGCTGGTTCTCGCGTTTCTTGATCGTTTCGCGCTTGTCGTAGAGCTTTTTGCCTTTGGCTATAGCAAGGTCAATTTTCAGAAGACCCTTATCGTTGAAAAACGCCTTCAGGGGCACCAAAGTAAGCCCTTTTTCATTGATCTTTGTCTGAATTTTCTGAATCTCCTTTTTATGCAGCAGGAGTTTGCGGCTTCGTTTTGCTTCAATCATCTCCATTCGGTTGAGCTCGTAGGGGGTGATCTGCATGTTTTCCAGCCACACCTCATTATGGTGGATGATGGCAAAACTGTCACTCAAACTGGCTTGTCCGAGGCGTACAGATTTTACCTCGCTTCCAAAAAGCTGGATGCCGGTAACGATGGTATCGAGAATTTCAAACTCGTATCTGGCCTTTCTGTTCTGTATGACCTTGACGTATTCCTGTTGATGCTGCTTTTTCGACACGTTGACCTTTACTTGGTTTCAGTTTCCAGATACGCGGCAGGAATAATATTTCCGATATTGAGCAACAGAAAGGGATCCAGACATTTTTTTATCCGTACCATCTCCCGTATGCCGCTTTCATGATACATGTCGACAAGATATTCTGCCTTGAGCTTCCCTATACCATGCTCGGCGGAGAGTGTTCCTCCCAAGGCAAGAGCCTTGCCGACAAATACCCGATAAAGACTCTTTGCCTGTAAAAACTCCTCCCTGCTCCGGGGCAGGATGTTCAGGTGCACATGGCCATTACCGATATGACCAAAAATAATATAGACAAAGCCCTGTTTCTCGCAAACATTCCTGTAAAAATCAAACAGTTCACGGAATCTTCCTTCAGGAACAGCCATGTCGGTGCTGATTTTGCTCTCCTGTTGCTTGCCGAGCCATTCGTTGACCAGGAGCGGCAAGGTGTGGCGAAACTCCCGTAATTTTGCCTGATCGCCACGATCAAGCGCCATCCAGGATTGGTCAATCATGGCATTGCAAGCGTTCATCTCTTCGAGGAGTTTTTCAAGATCATTTTCTTCAGTTTCTGACGTTGTCTCCTGCTCGAAGAAAATTGCCCCTTCACTTCCTGCAGGCACTTCCGGGTATTTTTCTGCAAGAAACGCAAGTGAATTTTTGTCAAAAAACTCTATTGCGCGTGGTAACGAATCCTTTTCCCGCTCTTTAAGCAGGAGGTTAAACCTGAACAGATCGTCGAGGTCTCTGAAGTAGACAAGAGAAGATATAACGGTTTTCGGAAGGGGGATCAGCATGAGATCAGCTTCGGCGATAATACAGAGTGTTCCTTCAGAACCGATAAAGAGGTCGATGAGATCCATTCCCTCCTCTGAAAAATAGCCGGCATTATGTTTTGATGTTTCAGGCATGGAGTACTGCGCTCTCTGGAAGGCAATCTCACCCGCTAACGGAAGGCCGAGTCGGAATATCCCGTTTTTATCGGCCATACAGCTTCCCCGTGAAAGATCAAGCACATCACCCTGTGGAAGAATAGCAAGGATTCTTGAGATATGTTTTCTGGTGGCGCCGTACTTGAAACTCCTTGCTCCTGAAGAGTTGTTTGCAATAGTAGCGCCGATAAAACAGAGCTTTTCCGTTGGGTCCGGGGGATAAAACCATCCACTCTGTTCTGCTTTTTTCTGGATGGTCTCAAGGAGAGCGCCACCCTGTACCGTCATGAATGCCTTCTCGCTGGCGTATGGCACCGGTTCGCCGATCCGGTCAACCCTCTGCATTGATATGACATAATCTCCAAACGGGATTCTTCCTCCAGTCGTTCCTGTTCCGTTTCCTGCAATAGTGAAGCGACGATGCCTGGTAACTGCACCTTTGATCAGTTCGGAAAGTTCATCAACTGTTTCTGGGAAAAAAACTCCCGGAGTATGGCCTGTCTTTAAATTACTTGTATCCTCCAGAAATCCCTTGATAGAGGCCTGATCATCTTTATATATCATTCTACAGCCTTTCCTGTATTGTTCTCAATGGTTGTTTCAGCAGCAGGTTCAGCACTCTTGACAGATTTTTCAGACTGAACGTCCGGAAGCCTGGTCTCTGTACTGTCGGACTCCTCTCCGGTTGCCTCGGCGGGCTTCATTCCTTGTGAGGATGACGAGACCGGAATTGCTCCTCCTTTTATATAATACTTTATAAGTTCACGGGCAATCGGCGCTGAAATAGCGCCGCCGAAACCAGCATTTTCGACAAGTACCGCCAAAGCAATTTTTGGATTCCCCACGGGAGCGAAGGCAATAAACCAGGCATGATCTTTGCCATGCGGGTTTTGTGCGGTTCCGGTTTTTCCGGCAACGGTAACACCGGAAACATTTGCAAGCGTTCCTGTGCCTTGCTGTACGACACCTATCATGCCGTCGTGGATAAGGTCGAAGGTCGATTGTGAAACCGGAAGCTGCTGCCTGGCATAAGTGAACGGAATATATTTACCGGTTCCCGTATCACGGTATCCGTTGACAATATGAGGCTGGAAGAGGATTCCATTGTTTGCAAGAGCGGCCGCATAAACGGCAAGCTGTACAGGCGTTGTGCCGAGTTCACCCTGACCGATGGCAAGGCTGACAAGATATCCTTTTGTCCATCTGTTCTCACCATAACGTTCATCATAATAGTCGGCTGATGGAAGAAGCCCAGCCCTCTCTCCAAACAGATCAATACCGGTTTTTTCTCCAAACCCGAACATTGTCCCGTATTTAGTCCAGTTTTCAAACCCAACGTTAAAAATAAGGTTATAAAAATAGACATTGGATGAAACTGTAATGGCAGTTCTCATATTAACCCATCCATGCCCCTTACCTTCATTGCTGAGAAATCTCCTGTGACCGTACATGAAAACACCGTTATCAAGTATTTTTTTTTCCGGATCGATGCTTTTTTCCTCAAGCGCAGCCATAGCCAGAATCATCTTGTAGACTGATCCGGGCGGATAGACCGCCTGAATTGTACGGTTAAAAAGTGGTTTTTGCGGAGAGGTCAGAATATCATTCCATCCTTTGCGGTCGGTAGAGCCGTTGAAAATATCAAGATCGTAGTCAGGAGCGCTGGCAAGGGCAAGGACACCTCCCGTTGAAGGGTCAATAGCAACAACGGCCCCTGATTTTCCGGTTTTTTTCAGCAAGTGTTCGGCAAGCTGTTGCAGCCCACCGTCAATGGAGAGATAGAGATCATCGCCCTTTATGGAAGAGATGTCGCTTTGTCCCTTATCGTATTTTCCGGCATATTTGCCTCGGGGAGTAACCATTTCAAACCGGGCTCCTTTCTGTCCTCTCAGCCGTTCTTCATAAAATTTTTCCAATCCGCTGAATCCGATTTTATCATCCTGGGCGTACCCCTGATCGGCCAGCTCCTCAAGTTTTTCTTTGGGTATGGAACGTAAATAGCCAAAAAGATGTGCTCCGTGGAGAGAATCAGGATACATTCTTTTGTTATCGGTATCGATAAGCACACCTGGAAGTTGCCAGAGATTTTCGCTCAGCCTTGCTATTGCAACAGCACTCAGGTTGCGGCTGACAGTAACAGCCGAAAATCGGTTGAACGAATATCCTTTTTTGATAGTTTCGACCAGTTCATCTTGTGGCTTTTTAATAAGCCATGCAAGGTAACCACTTTTGGTTATTCTGAATTCAGACGGGATGACTTTTACGGTATAGAGTGGTTGATTGTCAACAATGACAACTCCCTTTCTGTCGATCATTCGTCCTCTTGGAGGCTGAACCCAGACCCTGCGAATGCTGTTTGTCGTTGAAATTGATCCAAGCTGCTGAAAATTAAGAATTTGCAGGTAAAATAGTCGGGCAGACAGCACGGTGAAAACAGCTATTACAACCAGTGTTACAAGAGTAGAACTTCGCTGAGGTTTATCCATTGTTCAGTCGACAAGAGATTTTTTCAAAAATAACCAGTGCAGGATAACCGCAAGGATAAGGGTGATAAAAGATTCGAGAAGTCCGAGAACAACTACCCTGTAAGCGGTCGAAAGGCCAAGAGGATTATATCCTGCGGCGAAGACAGCGTTGCCAATAAAACCGGCAAAAACGACCGCGCTAAAAAATCTTCTTTTTTTTTGTTTTGCCGTTGCATGGCTGTCTTCCGGGATATGAAAATAACCGGCGATAAAACCTTCGACCGTCCTTGAAAGCATATTCAAACCCATATTCCCTGACAAGATCCCTGTAAATATGCCCACAGCAAACCCAAAACTTGTGCTGGCCCTCTGACCGGCAGAGACTGCAAGAAAAGCAAGAAAAACAGTAATCGCATCTGGAGAGACGTTATAGAGCATCAGGCGAGTCAAACCAAACTCCTGAAGCAATGCTGAGGCGATGCAGAGTATAATGAGAGAGAGCGAAAAAGCTTTTGTCACAAGTCAGTGTTTGATATTAATGGAACTGCTCAGCAAGTGTGCTATCGGTAGAGATCCTGATTTTTTCCGGCTCTATTTTCAGGGGAGCAATCAGTACCTGGGTCAGGGATGAAAAATCTACAGCAAGCCAAACATCGACATTAAAGAAGAGTTTATCCGGTTTAATGCGTACCACTCTCCCGACTGGAATGCCGCGAACAGAAAATGTACTGAAGTCTGAAGTGACCATCCTTTCGTTAAGTTTGAGGTGGCTGCTTATGGGTATGTGTTCAATTTGGGCGATGAACTCCCTGCCCCCACTCCAACTGAGAATGCCCATACAGTTGGATGAGTCGGATACAACACTTGCCTTGAAATCAGTGTTGATAACAGGCATTACTTTTGCGTAATGTTCGGAAACAGATGTTACCCTTCCCACCAGTCCCTCAGGCACCAGAACGGTCATGTCTTTTTGGATCCCGTTTTTCCATCCGGCATTGATCAGCAGCATGTTATCACGATCGCTGAATTTGCGATCAACAACCCTTGCGATGATATACCCGGACGGGTTAAGTGTTGTATCAGTCAATATTTTTCTTCGGTTTCGTTCATCAAAGGCCGCAGTTTCAAAGTTCAGTACTCTGGTAAGCAGATCGGTATTTACCCGCATCAGCCTTTCGTTTTCATTATTTAACGTAAAAAGATAGGTGATGCTCAACAGCTTTTCATTAATAACAGCGCTGAATTCCATGCCGCTGTTGCGCAGCCTCGTCAGCACATTCTCATTCTGAAGCTTTATGAAGAAAAATGCTGTACCGCAGTATATCACAAAAAGCAGGTAGGTGTTGTACTTAGAAAAAAGAGTAAAAAACTTCCGCACAGTTCATATTCCGTTTTTTATTACATTTTTTTATCAAAACAAGGAGAGCGCGGTCAATAAGTGAAGAGAAAATCAAAAACCCGCAAGTTAGATATAATAAACTTTTTGTTCCGTATTTTTTTCACCGTTTTTCCTGTACGATAGAGGGGGGGCTTTCCAATAACTACGTCCAGACTATGGGCATCAAGGTTGCAAGTACAGAACCGTCCGACCATTGCAAGTTGCGAGAATGGATACGGGTGATAACTTTGGGGTAAAACGAGCACGACAAATCGCTACGATGACCAATTTCGCCACCCTGACTTTGCCGGGATTTAAGCCGAGATTGATTCAGGCACTTGTCCTGACAACAAGATGGAATCAGAACATGCTCAACGAATACTATCTATTTATGTGCAAAACCTTTGCCGGTGGAAACCCGTTAAAACAAGTCGATGACGCATGACTGTATGCACCAATATTTTCACTGTAGAGTAAATCCCCTATCGCAAGGCCTGCGGGTAACAGATTGGCCATAGTGATCGTATCGAGAGCATCACAGGTAGGACCATAAACCGCACACATCTTCTCATTGCCATCTTTGAAGGATTTTAAAGGATATTCGCAATGATCAAAAATAATCCCTGAAAAGGTATGATACACCCCATCATTGACGTAATAACATCTTTTACCATCACGATACGCTGTACCAACAATCTCCATCACGACACAGGCGGCAGTTGCCACTAAAAATCTTCCGGGTTCGGCTATTATTTCAATGTCGGGCGGAAATAGCCGGTCAAATTCGGAATTGAGCATAAGGGCAAGCTCAGCAAAAGGTTTTACATTGTTGTCATAAGGAGCGGGAAAGCCGCCACCGATATCAAGAATTTTTACCTCTTTATACCCTCTTTCCCATGATTCTTTGAAAATATTCGCTGCCAGATTAAGGGCTTGAATATAATTCTGGAAATTTGTGCATTGACTACCGACATGAAAGCTTAAACCTTCAACCACCAGTCCACTCTCAAAAGCTTTTTTTATAAGATCAACAGCTTCTCCAGGATCTGCACCGAATTTGGAAGAGAGCTCTACCATCGCTCCAGTATTAGGGACTTTTAGTCGTAAAACAAGACCAGCATTCGGTGCATAAGTAGCGATTTTCGTTATTTCATCTTCATTATCAAACGTGACAAGCGGTTTATATTTGTCCAGCTCCTTTAACGTGGGTATTGGTTTTATCGGATTTGCGTAGATGATTTTATCCCAGATAAAATCCTGTTGCTCTTCTGGTGTCAGGCTTTTAATGTTGTCATAAACATTAAGAAACTCCGGCATTGAGGCAACGTCAAAGCTGGCTCCAGCGTTGTAGAACGTTTTAACTATTTCGGCGTCTGAGTTTGCTTTAACAGCGAAATATGCTTGAACCCTTGG
>JBAXBW010000055.1:0-9963 GCA_037141805.1 Chlorobiaceae bacterium
CCATGACGCAGGCGGGGCACCTGATTGTTTTCAGCCGAAATGGTGGTGAGAAAGTCAAATTCAATGTTGCCAGTAAGCTTTATGGTCTCTGTATCAGGGCCGCTGAGGTTCAGTCCAAGCCTTGTTGCACCGGCCGTAAGGTTCCATTCGGCATCATTATTGTTTAGTCCTTCAGGACGAACCCACAATGCGGTGTTGCCGGAATTAATTTTCCCGGTGTCATAGGATGCGTCGAAACGGGTAAAGCCGTAGAACTGAATTTTTGTTCCCGAGCTGGTTGAGATCAGAGGAGCTGAAGGCGATTCGGCTTTTTTGGTCGTTTCCGGCTGCCCCGAATTGACGGAGCTTTTGGTGTTCACCGCTGTTTTTAACTCGGTTAGTTCCTGCTCAAGACGGTTTATGCGCGCATCAACCGTTTCTGTGGCAAACCCGGGCGCGGCTGTGCAGAGTGAGCCGGCAAGCAGCAAGGCGTAACAGAGTTTTCCCTTTTCGTTCATAACGACTCTCCCTGAAGTGTTTTGGTTAAAGGAGGTGACGGAATCTGAAATAATGGGAAATATAGGCAGACATGAAACAAATTCGTTATTGTTTTTGGGTAAACCTCCGGTAAGGAGTGGCTGAGTGAGTCAGAAGCTCCAGAAATCACGGTCAAGATTGCGGTACTGAATGCCCTGGATGAGATGTTTCATGGCAATTTGCTCCGAGCAGTCAAGGTCGGCAATGGTGCGGCTTACCTTGATGATTCGGTCGTGTGCCCGTGCGGAAAGGTTCATGCGATTCATGGCATCCATGAGCTTTTGCGAACACTCCCGATCGAGACGACAGAAGCACCTGATTTGTCGGGAGTTCATCTGGGCATTGGTATAAATTTTTGGTGAAGCTATGGAGGCAAATCGCGTCTGCTGGATGTTTCTGGCTTTGATAACCCTCAGACGGATTGTTGTTGAATTTTCGGCAGTTGATGAGGCAAAAAGGTCGGAATTTTCAACTTTGGGAACATCAATATGAATATCGATACGGTCAAGCAGCGGGCCTGAAATCTTTGAAAGATATCGCTGAATTTGCCTGGGCGGGGCAGTCAGGTTACCGTTACGGTCTTTCAGAGCCCCGGCCGGGCTTGGGTTCATGGCGGCAATCAGCATGAAGCCTGCAGGATACTTTGTGGTTATCGAAATTCTTGAGACGGTGACCTCCCTCTCTTCAAGCGGCTGGCGGAGCACTTCGAGTGCATTTCGGCTGAATTCGGGAAGTTCGTCGAGAAAGAGAATGCCGTTATGGGCAAGGCTGACCTCTCCAGGTTTGGCTGTTGCGCCTCCACCAATCAGCGCAACATTGCTTGTAGTATGGTGAGGACTGCGGAACGGTCGCGACACCATAAGTGGCCGATCTTTTTCGAGCAGGCTTGCAACCGAGTAGATTTTTGTGGTTTCAAGGGACTCTTCAAATCCGAGAGGGGGGAGAATGCCCGGCAACCCTTTTGCCAGCATGGTTTTTCCGCTGCCGGGTGGGCCGATCATAATGACGTTATGCCCGCCCGCCGCTGCAATTTCAAGCGCTTTTTTTGCCGCTCCCTGTCCCTTGATATCCGCAAAATCAACAGGGTACTCCTGCTCTCCCTCAAACAGCTCTGCAACATTAATCCGCACCGGGGCTTGCCTACGGTTTCCCCCTATCAGCGCGACCGTCTCATTGAGCGTTTCAACGCCGAAAACCTCAATGCAGGAACTTGACGCTGAAACAGCCACAGCCGCCTCCGCTGCATTTACCAAAGGGACAATCAGTCGTTTTATCCGCTCCTTTCCTGCCATAATTGCGACAGGGAGCGCTCCGCTTATTCTTCTCAGTGAGCCGTCAAGAGCAAGTTCACCCATAATCAGGGTCTCTTCAAACCGGTTACTGACAAGATCAAGCGAACCAAGCAGGCCGATGGCAATCGGGAGATCAAATGCCGTTCCCTCCTTTTTTATGTCAGCAGGCGCAAGGTTGACTGTGATTTTTTTTGGCGGGATCGTAAACCCTGAATTTCTGATAGCCGTCAATATCCTCTCCCGACTCTCTCTGATGGCATTGTCCGGAAGACCAACCACGGTAAATGAGGGTATGCCGGCCGTAACGTTGATTTCGACTGTAACCTTCATGGCATCGATGCCGATTAGTGCCGCAGCGTTGAGTGTTGAGAGCATAGCGGTGTATAATGGATAAATTCGGTATTTATACGCAAGGTAGGTAAATATTTGTAATACGTAAATATTTCTTTTTTGGGGGGTTTCGAAAAAAATCCATGAGTTACCAATGATTTTTTTCTTGATTGTTAGCGGTTAAGCCAAATCTGTTTTATAAAACAAAAGCTTTTTTAAGCTTTCTGTTTGCCGTCTTTACTATTTATGCTTATCTTACTCCATAATCTTTTGGGTAAGCCACTAACACCTAATTCATTACCTGTCATGGACAACAAATCAAATGGTAAGCTGCTTGCGTTAGCAGCAGGCGGGGCTGTCTTAATGGGGTCATTGTTTTTCGGGTTGTCATTGTTAACCGGATACAAACTTCCGGCCGATAACATCTCCATATTTTTAAGCCCGTTAGGTTCTTTTGCGGGGTGGATTTCGCTGATTCTTTTTGCTTCGCTCACTATTATGGGACTTGGCAAAATGTCGGCCAGGATCAGTACGAAGTGGTTTTTAAGTTTTCCGCTCAGTATCATTGCTATTATTGCTGTCATGTTTGCCTCTCTATGGTTCAGGCCTTCAGGCATCTTGATGTCAACCACTGGCCGCACGACGACGATGGATGGAAAATACATCCGTTCTATTGCAGAGTTGACTGCGTATATGGAAAAACCGGTTAAATCTGTTAATGTGCCACCAGCACCAGCCGGTTTTGACTTTAATGCCGCCAAGACTCTCTGGGATACAAAGTGCAATACCTGTCACACTCAAGGTTCTACGATGGATGCCTTTAAGACCAAATACAAAAAGACAGGAAAGGTTGATGTTATTGTTAATCGGATGCAGGCAACTCCCGGATCTGGTATAACGCTGGAGGAGTCAAAGAGTATCATGATTTATATGAACGAGAAGCTCTGATTTTCTGATATTGCCTTGTCTCTCAATAGTCGGTAATAAATAAGCCTCTGAGTTTTCCTCTGAGGCTTTTTTATTACTTCATCTTCAGCTTAACCTTGAGTACTATAGCTCACTGAGACGGTTTCTGTTATTCCGCCCCTTGCTTTCCATTCGGTTATGACCGTAAGTGATCTTGGCTGAAGGAGAGCGACAAGGTCATCAAGAATTCTGTTGGTTATATTTTCGTAAAAGATGCCAGCGTTACGGAACTCAAGAAAATAATATTTAAGCGATTTCAGCTCTACGCAGGATTTGTCAGGTACATAACGTATAATAATGGTACCAAAATCAGGAAGTCCGGTTATGGGGCAGACTGACGTAAACTCGGGATTGACGATTTCAATAGTGTAGTTTCTCTGGGGGTAGGTATTGTCGAAAAGTTCCAAAATCTCTTTATTCATCGTTTGTAGGGGTTGAGTTGTTCTTGTATCGGTTATGAGCAGGCTAAAAATGCTCTTTTCGATGCAAAATAGAAATCCATGACGATTTTTGGTAAATTTCGTTGAGTTTCGTTGTCGTTTATCGAACGTAACCAATTGGTAATTATGCAGGTATCCCGTGAAGGGGAGAATTTAGAGCTTCCGCTGCTTTATAAAGCACTGGAGGCTGAGTATGATCTTGCTGAAATGCACTATACTTTCGGAGGGCACTCATTCAGTTTTTTAAGTGTACTCGACAGTTATGCGCTTCTTGACCGAATATCGCCCGAAGAATTTGTCAAAGATGAGCAGATGCCCTATTGGGCGGAAATATGGCCTTCAGCAATAACGCTCTCCTCATTTATTGCCGATGAACTGACGCTTCAGGGAGAGCGCGTGATTGAGATAGGCGCTGGTGTTGGTATGGCTTCGGTTGTTGCTGCCTGGAAAGGGGCCAGTGTGCTGGCTACAGACTACTCTCTTGAAGCGCTTCGTTTTGCCCGGTATAATGGCATGAAAAACAGGGTGCATCTTGCCTGTGATCGCCTCGACTGGCGGCTTGTGCAGTGCGATGAAGAGTTTGACCTGTTGTTTGCGGCTGATGTGCTTTATGAAAGAGTGAATCTGCTGCCAATTGTTACAGCGATCGATAAACTGCTTAAACCTGACGGTGTGGCATACATTGCTGATCCCCGGAGGAGACTCGCAGAGCAGTTTCTTGAACTCGCAGCGGAAAATAATTTTTCAATAACATCATTTCCGAAAAAATATATCGGAGTGGCCAGGGATGTTGCGGTGAATATCTATCAAATGACAAGACAATGAAGAACAACAAAGAGCAACTCTCTTTGCGCTGGAGGTATCATGCCGGTTCTGGAGCGCTTGTCTGGCAATTGATGTTTACGGAAGCTGGTAATCTTATTATAGGGCAAAAGCGTTTTGCTGCTGACAGGCAAGCGCTCTTTTTTTGTATTGATACTCTGACAGGGACGGTGTTGCTCAACGATTATGTGTTGATGGAGCATTTTTCTACTGATCCTGCAGGCGACGGCTGGTTCACAGGTCTTGAAACGACCAGTAAACATCTTGCTTACTGTTATGCCTGCCAGCCGCAAAGTCCGGAGCATAGGGGAATTTGGGCGATTGATTTCAGGACGGGCAGGGTGGCATGGTCACGACCCGATATTGGTTTTGTTGCAAACCTTGATGAAAAGTTTCTTGTCTGTCAATCTTCTGTTTTTGGCGGGTTCCCAGAGCGGCAATTTTTGCTTGTTGATTCTCTTACCGGAAATGACATTCCGTTGTCTGCTCTCGATAGTGCTCAAGTCAATGCTGTCAGGGCAGATGTGGTGCCGGAAGAGGTTCGGCAGAAGGTTATTCTTCCTGAGTTTGTAACGGAAGGAATGAAAAAGGATCGTCTGTCTTTGCAGCAAGCAGGTATTTCCGAAACCGGTCGCTGTGAGTGTATTGTCAAGGGTATGTTGACCGTTGTCGTTCGGCATGAACAGGCTGAGTTTTCCGGAACATGGCACTCTTTTCTTGATGTATGGCATAAAGATCGCCTTGTGTATGTCGATTGTCTGGAAAATGATGTTGATTCACCAGGCTTCAACAATTTCCTGATCCAGAGCGACAACCTGTATTACATAAGAGAGAAAGAGGAATTGGTCTGTGTTGCAATTTCATGAAGGATTCATTACGACATCTGTTGCCTGCCTTCCTGGAAGGAACCCTTCCTGTCAGTGACTTTCTCGACAATCTTCAGAGTCGCAAGAATTTGTCGTGGAATACGGTTATTGCTTACAGAACCGATCTTGTTCAGTTTTTCTCTTTTATTATGCAGCATCTCGGGGTTGCCGATTTGAGTGGTTTTGATCCGGCGCAGGTAACAGCTTTGGAGGTCAGGCTTTTTATGGCTGACTTGATTGAGCGAGGAGTTCAGCAAAGATCAATTGCCAGAAAGCTTGTGTCGGTTAAAAGTTTTTACCGGTACATGCAGGAAACGGGATATATAAAAAGTTTTCTTTTTTCTTCCCTTCTTACCCCAAAATATCCGCAGCGTGTGCCCGGTTTTTTAACAGAACAGCAGACTGAAAAGCTTTTTAACGAGGTGCTTCCTGCCAGTTCTGAAGAATCATTTGCTGTTGAACGCGATCGGAGTATTCTTGAACTGCTCTATGGCAGCGGTCTTCGTGTTTCAGAACTGATCGGCTTGACGATGGAATCTCTCGATCTTGAACGGGGATATGTTAAATTGACAGGAAAAGGCAGAAAGCAGCGAATTGTACCAGTGGGGCAGCCAGCAGTCGAGGCGCTTAAAAAATATTTTGAAGTCAGGAGAAACTTCTTTAGAATGAGACAGGGCGGGGAATCGGCAGCGTTACGGTATGTTTTTGTAACAAAAAGGGGCAAAAAGCTTTATCCCATGCTTCTCCAAAGATTGACCGCAAAATATCTTGTATCAGTTACTGAGCTGAAAAAGAAAAATCCTCATTTATTACGCCACACCTTTGCCACTCACCTGCTAAACAGTGGTGCAGATCTTGAAAGTGTCAGTGAAATGCTTGGGCACAGCAATCTCTCAACAACCGAAATATATACTCATGTTACCTTTGAGCGCTTAAAGGAGGTTTACCGGAAAGCGCATCCCAACGCATAGAGCATCTTCTGTGGGATCCGGATATTGTTTCTCCGGGGTTCTGTTTCTTACGTTCACCATACTTTAATGGAGGTTATTATGACAAAAGCTGTCGTCAATGATGCGGTCAATGTAAAGGTTACTCTGCGCCATTCAAATAATCATAACGATATAGAAGAGTATGCCCGTAACGCAGTGCTTATGCTTACGAGGGTTTTTCCGGGTATCATCAGTTGTCACGTCATTCTGGATCATCAGAAAAATGACTTTGAAAAAAACAAGCTTGCCGAAATAACCGTGCATGTACCACAAAATGTTTTTGTAGCCAAAGAAGCCGGTGCGGTATACGAGCAGACCATCGATACCTGTGTCGAAGCTTTGAGTCGGCAACTTTTGAGGCATAAGGAAAAAACACAATAACAGCAAGTTCAGAGAGTCTGCCGGGCGTAAGCGAAGCGCCCGGAGATTTCTGTAGTTTTATGTACACTTCGATTGCTGAAACCATGAACCTCGAACAAAAAGGATTAAAGAAGCGATCAATAACGGTCGCCTATTTTTTTAATACTATCGGCCAGAAGCATGATATTAAATTGCGGCGCCTGAACAGTGTTGATGAACAGAAACGGCGCATTTTTGAGCGTGATCTTCATCGCCCGGGGCTCGCTCTTGCTGGGTTTACCAATTTGTTTACCTACAAACGGGTTCAGATTTTCGGTAATACGGAGACAAGATTTTTAAATCATCTCGAGGAGAATGAAAGAAAGCGGGTGTTTCAAAATCTTGTACGATTCAAGATGCCATGTATTATTCTGACCAGCAATAACAAACTGCCGGAGGATCTTCTCGATATGGCCACCAATGCCGGTATTCCGGTCTATATTACCCGATATTCTTCAACGAAAACCATTTACATTGTCACCGGTTTTCTTGATGACCAGTTTTCGTTTTATCAGCAGTATCACGGCTCAATGGTCGATGTTTATGGTGTCGGAGTTCTGCTTGCAGGCAATAGCGGTCTTGGGAAATCCGAGATTGCGCTTGATCTTGTCGAAAGGGGGCATGGGCTTGTGGCTGATGATGTTGTCATTATCCGCCGGAAAGGGGAGTCGATGATACTCAATGCCAAAAGAAACCATATTATCGACCATTTTATGGAAATTCGTGGTCTTGGCGTTGTTGATGTGCGGGCCAACTTTGGTATCCGGGCAATTCGGGATGTCAAGGAGGTTCAGGTTGTTGTAGAGTTGCTTGAATGGAACAAAGAGATCGCTTATGAACGGCTCGGATTGGATACCAAATTTATAAAGATTCTCGGAGTTGAAGTTCCACTGGTAGAATTACCTATATTTCCCGGTAAAAACATTACCGTCATTATTGAGGTGGTTGCCCTTAATTTCCTTTTGAAACGATATTCGAATTATGTTGCAGCCGAAGCACTGACCGAAAGGATCAACAATGTGATCAACAGCGAGAAAACAGAGGATGATAGTAATGAGTGAAAAAGGCAGAAAGAGGATCGCCGCTGAAGACAGGTTTGCTGTCTGCATGTTTTTTGCCGTCTTGATGTTGGCACTCTCTTCCTGTGGGCACCAGAGCGGGGGTGCCGGACATGCAGGCAAAGGGGGAAAAGCTATGGATTCAACCCTTGTTATCGCCATGCTCGGTGATGCTGATTATCTTAATCCAGTGCTTGGAAGCACGGTGACTTCAGGAAATATTATCGGTCTTGTTTATCCCTCTCTTCTGCAGAGTGAGTTTGATACCACAACCGGGTTGCTCAACTACATGGCCCTTGAAAAAAAACTGAGAACAGTAACACCAGGTCAGGGAAAAAAAACACCGAAAGGTGCCCTTGCAAAAAGCTGGCGTATGTCGGAAGATCATAAATCCATCACCTATATTCTCCGGCATGATGCCTTCTGGAATGACGGAAAACCAGTGGTATCGGGAGATTTCAAATTTTCCTACAAGTTGTATGGTAATCCCGTTATCGCCAGCTCCCGTCAGCAGTATCTTGCGGAGCTGGTTGGGGCTGACAAGGGCCAGGTTGATTTTGACAAGGCTATTGAGACACCTGATGATACCACACTGGTTTTCAGGTTTTACAAGCCGGTACCTGAACATCTTGCCCTTTTCCATACATCGCTTACCCCTCTTCCGGCTCATCAGTGGAAAAATGTCAAGCCTGATGAGTTCCGTCACTCACCCCTCAATCTCACTCCGCTTGGAGCGGGCCCTTATCACCTGAAAAACTGGCAGCAGCAGCAGGAAATCGTTCTGGCCTCAAGTCCAAAGTCGAATCTTCCGAAGGGCGGTAACATTCCGCAGATTACCTTCCGGGTCGTTCCTGATTACACCGTACGTTTGGCGCAGCTTCAGACCGGGGCGGTGGATGTGGTTGAAAATATCAAGCCGGAGGATTTTACCGCTCTTTTGCGGGCAAATAAGCAGATTGATGTTAAAACAGTCGGTTTGAGAGTCTACGACTATGTTGGCTGGTCGAATATCGACCAGGAAGAGTATCGCAGAAGCGGTCGAGTCAGGCCGCATCCTCTTTTTGGCTCTGCCCGGGTTCGTCTTGCCCTTACCCAGGCCATAGATCGCGAAGCGATCATCGACGGCTATCTTAAAGAGTATGGTGTTATCTGCAATACTGATGTTTCGCCTTCCCTGAAATGGGCCTATAATGACCGGATTACTCCTCATGCCTTTGATCCTTCAAAGGCAACGGCTTTGCTCAAGGCGGAAGGCTGGCTGCCCGGCCCGGACGGAATTCTGCAGAAACAGGGCCGAAAGTTCAGTTTTGTGCTCTATACCAATTCGGGCAATGCGAGAAGAAACTATGCAAGTGTGATTATCCAGCAAAACCTTCGTTCAATCGGTATCGACTGCAAGCTTGACGTTCAGGAATCAAATGTCTTTTTTGAGAATCTTCAGCAGAGAAAGCTTGATGCGTGGATGGCTGGCTGGTCGATAGGGCTGGAGATCGATCCGCTTGATGTTTGGGGTTCAGACCTCAAAAAGAGCCGCTTTAATTTCACGGGTTACCAGAATCCACGACTCGATCAGCTCTGTGAGCTGGCTAAACAGAAAATGGATCCCACTGGTGCACGGTCCTACTGGCTTGAGTATCAGGAGATTCTTCACCGCGATCAGCCGATCACCTTTCTCTACTGGATGAAGGAGACTCAGGGGTTCAGCAAAAGGATTGAGGGCGAGGAACTCAATATTTCCGGTACTTTTTATAATATTGATGACTGGAGGCTGCGACCTTCGGCAAATGTTGCATTATAGAGTTTTATGCTGAGTTATATCTTCAAGAGGTTTTTGATTGCCGTACCGCTGGTTTTCGGAGTATTGACCCTTACGTTTTTTATTATCAGGCTTGCTCCCGGCGATCCTGCTGCGTTTTTCATCCAGCCCGGGATCAGTCCAAACGTAGCCGAACAGATCAGGGCCCAGTATGGTCTTAACGATCCGGTACCTGTCCAGTATGTGAAATGGCTTGCCAATGTGCTGCAAGGTGATTTTGGGCGAAGTTTCAGCCGGGCCCAACAGCCGGTTTTCGATGTGATTGCCAGTGCTCTGCCCATAACCATGACCATAGCCTTATTGACTCTTGTTGCCAATTTTACCTTCGGTATTTTTATTGGAGTAATCTCTGCGATTCGCCAGAACACCTTTCTTGACAGATTTCTTACGGTTACCGCCCTCTTTTTTTATTCAATGCCGGAGTTCTGGTTTGCCTTGATGATGATTATTCTTTTTGCCCTGAAGTTTC
>JBAXBW010000056.1:0-9934 GCA_037141805.1 Chlorobiaceae bacterium
GGTATGACTGTATTGCCAAACAGCTATACCTGATACAAGGGCTGCATAAGTCCAGCAAAATGGAGCCACAAGACTGTTCCGTATTTTTTGTGGCAAGTGCCCAAAATAAAGACGAATAATCTTTATTTTAATGAGACTGTGGAGGTGCGCGCTGTCGGGCATGCCAAGTGAGGCTTTTTGGACGTAACGGCGACCCATGGTGAAGAGCGCTTCATTAATAGGGTAGGCACACACCAGCAGCGGAGCCCACACGGAGACTTGGCGGTTACGCATCGGCAGCATCACAGCCACCCAGGCAAGAAGAAATCCGAGTACATAAGCTCCGCCATCACCAAGGAATATTTTTCCGAACGGATAATTAAAAACAATAAAACCTGTCAGGATGACGACAATCGTCAAACACAACTGTGCCAGCTCACGGTCACCGACTTCAAGAGCAATCAACCCAAGGGCAACAAAAAGGAGCATTATGGTGCCAGAAGCCAAACCGTTGAAACCATCAATCATGTTGATAGCGTGAGCAACACCAGCCACGGCAAAGACGGTGAAGGCTACAGACAAAGGAAGATAAGCAAGAAGAGCGTCCACACCGATAATCTCAAGATGTGTTATGCTATAGCCCGTAAACCACCAGGCAGCGATGCCACTGAGCATTGTTGCAAGGAGGCGATTGAGAGCGCTGACACGTTTGGTAAGGTCCTCAACCAGACCAGCAGCAAATGCTGGCAGACTGGCAATAACCATCGGGCAAAGAAGAGTGGATATTGACTGAGGAGAGGCAAAACATGCTACAACAAGGGCAAGAAACACCGGCAAACCACCCACCCTCGGTGTGGGATCAATATGGAACTTTTGTGGTCCGTCGAAAGTGTCATGCGAGTGCTTGCCATGCAATTGCTGCGTCATAACCACAATGCCGGTCAAACATAAAGAGGTAAGTCCAGAAATAACAAGGCCATCATGAAAAAAGTCGAGCAGGGACAAAATAATCTGTTTTCTGGTTTTTGTAGTCATAGAAACGTTCAGGCCAGAGCTCACAAAAAAGAGATCTGGCCTGAACGTAGTGATGCATCCTTATCTCTTGTCATTTTGCTGATCGCTCTGACCACCTTGACCTTGATCATTGCCACCACCCTGTTCTGTGCTGCCACCACCCTGCTGAGAGGCACCTCCTCCCTGTTCTGTGCTGCCGCCTCCCTGCTGTGCGCTGCCTCCCTGCTGTGCGCTGCCTCCCTGCTGAGAAGCGCCACCTCCTTGCTGTGCGCTGCCTCCAGTGCTACCACCAACAGCGCCCCCAGTGGTGCCTCCAGTACTGCCTCCGACTGTGCCTCCAGTACTACCTCCGACTGTGCCTCCAGTTGTGCCGCCTACAGAACCGCCTACAGAACCGCCTACAGAGCCACCTACACTGCTTCCGATCGTAGAACTGAGCGCTCCAAGTGAAGCTGTGGCAGAGACATCAGAGGCATTTCCTGAAACAGCCGCGATGAGCGGTGAGGCTGTTGAACTGAAAAGAGCGACAGCAACTATACTTGCGCGTACAATAGTTTTATTCATGATTTTGTTCCTGATAGGGTTTTACAGTTTAAAGCCAAAACCACCTGCAAAGACAAAGCGGACACCATCACCGGAGTTACGGGTAAGATCAGCAAGACCAGCGGTTACAGCAAATGGCACATTGCTTATGGTGAACGATTTTGATACACCCGCGTTGAGGTTCAATCCGTTCCAGTCGGTAACGATATTGAAGGAATCGGCTACTTCGTAAGCGAGGTTACCAAAAATGTATGTTCCATGCCTGCCTTTACCATCTGCAATGTCCTGGGGGCTTTTGTCTCCAAATCGGCCGGTACCTGCACCAACGCTGTAATGGAGCTTTGTAGTTTTAATGTCTTTATTGAGCACGGATTCGTACTGTAATCCCCGGCTGTAGACAACATAAAAGCTTTTATCGGCATCCCCGCCACTGGTGAGCATGACGTTTTCGACACCAACACCTATGGCATCAGCGTTGCCAAGTTCCCTGAACAGATGAAAGGCTGAGGAGTATTCTTTCCATTCAGAAATATCAATTGATATTAATGATGCCTGTACTCCAATGTTCTCTACAGGATCACCGAGGCCCACACCCAGAACAGCGGCGCCGTCATTTTTCGTTGTATAAGGTGAAGGAACTGTTCCACCCGCACCCAGAAAGACAACATTGTTGTAAGCGCCCCATGCAACAGGTGTCGTTATGGATTTACCATGATTATTGGGCATATAGGTGGTTACGCTGGTTTGCGCTGCCCCCGCATCCGGTGAATGCAAGGAAAGAAAACCAAAGAGAGCCGGAATAATGGATGCTTTAGAGAGCTTCATTTTTATATGGCTTTGAGGTTATAAACATCTTCTTCTCAATTATACTCTATTATGTTTTGAAATACAAATAAAAGCCTGTTTATCCTTGCGGCTAAACAGGCTTGCATGATTTGCCGGCTGCTGACAGAATAGTCAATGAAGCGTAATTCCGAACATGGCTGATGAATATTGTGCAAAATCGGAGAGAGGCGCGAAAAAGAGTCCGAAATAGATGGTCAGGATCATCAGTACCGCCATAAGAAGCTGTGCAAGCATTCCTGTAGACATCTCCTTTTCATCATGCTGGGTTGATTCACGAAGGTACATGTTGAGAGGGATCAGCATGTAATAGTAGAGCGAGATAACACTGGTCATGATTCCGATGAGTGCCAGCCAGATATAGATGGAGCCTTTGGCCAGCAGTGCTGAAAAGATCAGCAGTTTGCCGATAAAGCCAAAAGTCGGAGGAAGGCCGACAAGTGAGATGAGAAAAACGGTTAACGCCGCACCGGCAAGGGGCATTCTTCTGCCAAGACCACGGTAATCGTCAAGATTTTCACTCCCGGTTTTGTTAGCGATAAGAATAACGACATAGAAGGCTCCAAAATTCATCAGAAAATAGGAGAGCAGGTAAAAGAGGGTTGCCTGGGTACCCAGTTTGTCCATGACAATAATGCCGAGGAGAATATATCCTGCGTGGGCAATGGATGAATAGGCAAGCAGTCGTTTGACGTTTTTTTGCCAAAGCGCTACGACGTTGCCATAAATCATGGAGGCAACCGAAACAAGAATAAGGAGTGAGAGCCAGTCAACACCCATAATGTCTTCGTAAGGATGCCCGCCATGGGGAACTGCAATGTAGAAAAAGCGCATGAGCAGTGCAACACCCGCCGCCTTTGACGCTACGGAGAGGTAGGCGGTGATTGGTGTCGGTGCTCCTTCGTAGACATCGGGTGACCAGAAGTGAAAGGGTACGGCACCTATCTTGTAGCCAAAACCGGCAAGAATGAGCAGGGTTGAAAAGATCATCACCAGTGGATCGTAGCCGTGGGTGGCCAGCTCGGCGCTGATTTTCAGCAGGTTGGTCTGTGCGGTAAGGCCGTAAATAAGAGAAAATCCGTAAACCATGAGACCCGAGGAAACAGCGCCGTAGACAAGATATTTCAGTGCTGCTTCTGAGGATCGTGCGTTGCGTTTGAAATAGCCTGTCAGGATGTAGGCGGTGAAGCTCACCAGCTCCATCGAGAGGAAGATCATCAATAGGTCAGCCGACGATGCCATCATGATCATGCCGATGACCATGGAGACAATCAGTGCATAGTATTCACCGATACTTTTTACCTCTGTATCGAACTGCTCGTCAGACATGGTAACGATGACGGCGAGCATTCCTGAGAGAACAAAAAAGTATTTGAAGAAGAGCGCAAACTCGTCGAGAACATACATTCCGAAAAAGAACTCTCCCGCAGGCATGGAGTGCTGCTGGTAGATAAAAAAAAGGCTGCCCGCAAGCCCGAGAAGGGTCGTTATCGAAAGCAGATTGTTTTTCCTGCCTTTTGCCACCAGATCGATAACGATGAGGAGCATAAAAAGCAGGGAGAGATAAATTTCAGGTATAAAAAATCCAACGCTTGCTTTTAGACTGGCAATGATACCTTGAATTTCAGCACCTGATGGCAGCTCGAACATAATTCTCTTCGTTTATTCTTTCAGTCAATTTAAGTAAATCACATCTGCGACAGCACAACGGGTGACAACACCTGAACAAGTTTGTTAATGCTTGCTGTAAGCATTCCGAGTACCGGCATTGGGTAGACACCAAGGAAAATGGTAATCACCACAAGTGGTACAAGCATGGCAAGTTCTCGTCCGTCAAGGTCAAGCTTTCCATTCCAGTCGTGGAAGTGAATGTGTTCGTGTCCATCCTCGCCGACAACAAGATCATAAGCGGCATCTTGCCTTCTCTGACCAAGGAACATTCTCTGCAGCGACCAGAGCAGGTAGGCTGCGCCGAAAACGATGCCGAGAACGGAGACCATGGCAATAGGCCGGGTTGTTATGGAACTGAAGGCGCCGACAAAGACAAGAGCCTCGGAGATAAAGCCGCTGAGGCCGGGAAGTCCAAGTGAGGCAAACCATGCGACGGTGACCACTGCGGCATAGACCGGCATATAGGAGGCAAGTCCGCCGAATTTCTCGATCTGGCGGGTGTGGGCACGGTCATAAATGACACCGACGAGAAGGAAGAGCATGGCGGTGATGGTCCCGTGGTTGAACATCTGGTAGAGCGCTCCAACCATTCCTTCGCTGTTTCCGGCGGAGAGGCCAAGCAGTACGTATCCCATGTGGCTGATGGATGAGTAGGCGACCATCTTTTTAAGATCTTTCTGGGCCAGAGCGCAGAAAGCGCCGTAGATGATATTGATAGCGCCGAAAATTCCTATCACGTACATGCCTGCCTGGAACACTTCCGGGAAAAGGGGGAAGTTGATACGAATCATGCCGTAGGTGCCGAGTTTCAGCAGGACGCCTGCAAGAATAACTGAAATAGGAGTCGGCGCTTCAACGTGGGCGTCCGGCAACCAGGTGTGGAAGGGGAACATCGGCACTTTGATGGCGAAGCCGATAAAAAGAACGATAAAGGCTACGTAACGCCAGAAGACATTATCGGGACCGAGGATGGCATCTTTAATATAGTTGCTCTGGGTAGCCATGGCAACAAGGCTGAAGGTGTGGTTGCCGGTGACCGGGTCGAGTACGCTGAAA
The DNA here is from genome assembly GCA_037141805.1 of Chlorobiaceae bacterium. GTDB lineage: Bacteria > Bacteroidota > Chlorobiia > Chlorobiales > Chlorobiaceae > Chlorobium. The sequence goes on from JBAXBW010000056.1 coordinate 5,107, forward strand.
TAGAGGCCGATCATAACCAGAAGCATGAAGACGGAGCCGAACAGGGTGTAGAGGAAGAACTTGATGGCCGCATATTCGCGGTTTGGTCCACCCCAGATGCCGATAAGGAAGTACATCGGCAGCAGCATGATTTCCCAGAACACATAAAAGAGGAAGAAATCAAGGGCTACGAAACAACCCATCATGGCTGATGCAAGGAGGTTGTAGAGGATAAAATATCCTTTCACCTGTTTCTGGATTGTCCAGCTCGACAGCACGCCGATTGCTGAAATCAGTGCGGTAAGGATCACCATGGTAATTGAGATACCATCGACACCGAGGAAGTACTCGATGTTCAGGGAGCCGAATCCGCCGAGATTAAGACTGATCCACGGAATCTTTTCGATAAACTGGAAGGAGCCGAGCGGGCTGCCGCCGGGTCCTGCAGTGATTCCTGGCAGTGCAGGGTCATAACCTCTCCAGATCAGAACCGCCAGCACTCCCTGGGCAAGCGCCGCAAGCAGTGAAACAATTCTGATTATCTGCTTTTGCGATGAAGGCACGGCAAGAATAATCAGACCGGCGATGATAGGCAGAAAAACAATTAAACTCAGCATGTTCCGTATCTGTAAGTTTTCTGATTAAAAGTATATCTCTCTTAGTAGATCAGTCGTGTTAAATAAAAAACAAAGTAACCAAAAACAGCAAGAAGCAGCATAACGACGTAGGTCTGAACTTTTCCTGTCTGCAGTTTTCTCAGCATGGCTCCAGTGGTGTTGACGGTAAATGCGGTAAAGTTTACCATGCCGTCAACAACGTTCCGGTCGAATCCGTCATTGAGATAGGCGAAGTTCCTCACCATCGTTGCAACGCCGTTGACGATACCGTCAACAATGTGGGTGTCGAACCAGGAGAGAATGTTCGCAATGAGCATTGAGCCCCTGATGAAGGTTGCATCGTATATCTCGTCCCAGTACCACTTGTTGAGGGAGAAGAGATAGAGAGGCCTGATGGCAATCGCTGTCTTTGCTGGATCGATAATGTTGAAGACGTAGACGACAAAGGCAAGAGTGATGCCAAGCAGCACCATGATGCTTGAAATATAGATTGCGGTATAGTGCGCGCCGTGACCGGCATGGACGATCTCTGCCTGACGCATGTCTGCATAAGTATGGGCACCTTTCTCTGCTGCGCCATGTTCGCCTGCTGCGGCAGCCGGGGCTTCGAGGGCAGGAACAACTGCAGCAAGGGCTGGTGCGGCCTGAGAGGCACGAAGATCTCCGATCTGGTGGTTGGCTTCACCCACGACTGTTGCAGGTGTCGGGATCATCTTCATAAACCATCCTTTGCCGCCATCAAGCGGATCGGGTGAATAGACAAAGAAGACAGAGAGCGCTGCAAGTATCACCAGAGGCGCCCTCATGTTCCATGCAACTTCGTGAACTCCATGCTCCTCATGGTGATCGTCCGTATGCGCATCATGTGCGTCGTGTGCATGATGATCCTGATGGTGATCATCAGCAGGCTTCAGGTGCGTGCGACTCTCGCCAAAGAACACCAGCCATATCTGACGCCCCATATAGAAGGCGGTGAGCATGGCGGAAAAGAAGCCGAGAACGGGAATAAGATAGTAGATCCCTCCGCCTTCAACGTTTGCGAAACCAATGGCGCCAGCAAGAATGGCATCCTTGCTCAAAAAGCCGCTGGTCAGGGGAAGTCCGGCAAGGGCGAGCGTGGCAAGGGTAAAGGTTGCGAAGGTCCATGGCATCTTTTTGCGAAGGGCTCCCATCCAGCGCATATCCTGCTCGTGGTGCATGGCGTGGATGATGGCGCCTGACCCGAGGAAGAGACATGCTTTGAAGAAGGCGTGCGTGACGAGATGGAAGAGCGCTGCTGAATAGGCGCCGACACCAAGACCGAGCACCATGTAGCCAAGCTGCGAAACAGTTGAGTAGGCCAGAACTCTTTTGATATCATTCTGGGTAATGGCGATAGTGGCTGCCATGAAGGCAGTGCATGCACCGGTAAAGGCGATGACATGCAGTGCATCGGGTGTCAGGAGCACAAAGATGCGGGCAACAAAGTAGACACCTGCGGCAACCATGGTTGCTGCATGAATCAGAGCTGATACCGGTGTGGGGCCTTCCATGGCATCCGGCAGCCAGACATGAAGCGGAAACTGTGCTGATTTACCGACGCAGCCCATGAAGAGAAGGATCCCTGCGGCGGTAAGCCATCCATGGGAGAGACCGAACTTCCCTGCGGCGAGGTTGGCGTAGATCTGCTCAAAGCTGAAGGTATGGAACTGTGAATAGAGAATCAGGATGCCGAGCCACATGCCGATGTCGCCGACACGGTTGGCAAGAAAGGCTTTTTTCTGTGCATCGGCTGCGCTCTGTTTTTCGAAGAAGAAGCCGATGAGCAGGTAGGATGAGAGTCCGACAAGTTCCCAAAAGATATAGATGGCAAAGAGGTTGTCGGAGAGGACAATACCGAGCATGGAGAAGGTGAAGATCCCCAGAAAGGCAAAATATCGTCCGTAATTCTTGTCTCCGGCCATATACCCGGTAGAGTAGAGGTGAACCAGAAGACTGATAAGGGTTACCATCGCCAGCATGATGGCGGTGAGGTTGTCGATCACTACTCCCATCTTGATCTGGAGCGGCCCGACGCCGGGAACGTTGCCGAGATCAATCCAGGTAAAGTCCCATGCTATCCTGAATGCCGGATCGTAGGTCTGCACAATAACTGACCAGAATATATAAGCCGATATGCCGAATGCGGTGCCAAGTATGCCCACTCCTATAAAATCGCCTCTGCGCGGAAGACGGCGATTGAAAAAGATAAGAATGACAAACGAGAGCAGCGGCAGCAGCAGTACGACTATTGATAACTGAATTAAACTGTGCATGTTCCAGGTGATGTTTTCAGGAATAAATTAAAATTACTCTTTCAGGGTGTCAATACTCGACACATCCACACTCTTGAATATCTTGTATATATTAATCACGATGGCCAGAGCGATCGCCGCTTCGGCAGCGGCAATAACGATGACGAAAAGAGCAAACATCACCCCTTCCATGCCGCCGTTGTATTTTGAAAATGCCAGAAAATTGATGTTTGCGGCATTCAGGATGAGTTCAACTCCCATCAACACAACAATCGCGTTTTTCCGGGTCATGACGGCAAAGAGCCCGAAGCCCAGAAGAAAGGCTGATATGGTGAGATAGTGATTGAGTCCTATGGTTGTCAACTGTTCCATTATGGTGATAGACTTTTTTACGTTATTTCCCGCTCTTGTCGAAACGCGCCAGAAATGCGGCTCCTATCAGGGCTGCAAGCAGCAGGATGGAGACCATTTCAAAGGGCAGGACGTAGCGCGACATGGTTTCAAATCCGATCCGTTCGACGATGCTTCCCTGAAGTGGTGTTTCGGAGGGCATCCAGCCGTGTGTTGTATAAAAGGTATAGAGCATGGCACCGATCATACCGAAAAGCAGAAGGATGCCGGGAATGATATGAAGCACTTCACTTTTCTGGCCGGCCTGCATGATGCTGTTGGTAAACATGACGCCAAAGAGCAGGAGGACAAGGATACCTCCGACATAGACGACCACCTGGGTCACCGCAATGAAGTCTGCGCTGAGGAAGACATAGAGCGCTGCTGCGCCAAAAAAGGTAAAGAGCAGTGAAAAGGCGGAATAGATAACGTTCCGGGTAAAGACCACAAAGGCCGCCGAGCAGACCGTAATGGCTGCAAAGAGATAAAATATGACCGTATACGTTGTGTTACTCATAGTCGTTGGAGCACATTAATTGGTTCGCTTATTCTCCGTCCTTCGTTTCCTGTTTGGCTTCCGCCGCTTTCTTTTCCTTTTCAGCCAGAGCTTTGGCCTGTATTTCAGCAAGCTTGCGCCGCTTTGCCTCGGCTTCGAGTCTGGTCAGATTTCCAAAATGATAGAGCATATTGCTGCGGTCGAACTCTGAAAAGTCGGCGACTGGCGTATGGTAGAGGCACTCTGTCGGGCAGACGGTGGTGCATATTCCGCAGGTCATACACTTCGCAACGTCAATATCAAAAAGAGGTACCCAGAATTTTTTCTGCTGACCGTCGGATGTTTTTCCGCACACGGCCAAATCATCGGGAGCGACCTTGATGGTCTCCATCTCTATACAGGAGATCGGGCAGGCCCTGACGCATTGACCACAGCCGATACAATCGTCAATCTTGTTATAGAGGCGATAGCGAGCGTTCGCAGGTGTGGGGATAACCTCACGGGGGTACTGCAGGGTGCAGAGCCCGTCCACCTGGCGGAAATAGTCAACATCATCAAGACCGGCATCGCCTTTGCGATGGATGGCATTGAAAAAATGCTTCAGGGTGATTCCCATGCCGGTTGCAATGGTGACTGCGCCGGTTTTTATATTGCCGAAATACTCACTCATGTTGAACTTTTTTATGGTCTATAGATTTCCCATACTGCTGTCAGTACAAAACTGATAAAGGCAAACGGGGTCAAGACTTTCCAGCAGAGGTACATCAACTGGTCTACCCTTAAACGGGGAAGCGTCCAGCGAAGCCACATCTGTACAAAAATAAAGAAGAACCCTTTTGTTATGATCCAGAAGGCTCCCCATACCGGGCCGTTTGTCCATTCGTTCAGGGCAACTGATCCGATGTTGGGCAGTGGCGAGTTCCATCCACCGAGAAAGACGATGGAGATGATGGCGGAGACCATGAACATGCTGCCGTATTCAGCAAGGAAAATGACGGCAAACTTCATACCGGAATACTCGGTAAAGTAACCGGCGACCAGCTCGGATTCTGCTTCAGGAATATCGAAGGGTG
>JBAXBW010000057.1:0-9860 GCA_037141805.1 Chlorobiaceae bacterium
TTTTATTATGCTCCATTATGACTAAAATGCTTTAATTTCTCTGGGACTATAAATAATTATAGCGGTAATTGCAACAAACACCGCAACGGTCTGGCTTTTCTGCTATTAAACACTCCTCTTAACCTGGGTTACTCTTTTTTTATTATGGGCAGTATCGAAGAACAAATCATTAAGGCAGGTTTGACCCTGCCACAGCTAACCGCCGTTGCAGGTCTCTATTCTCCGGCTATGCGTACCGGCAACCTTGTCTATACCTCGGGTCAGCTTCCTCTTCGGAATGGCAAGCTGGTCGAGCCCGGCGGAAACGGAAAGGTTAATGATTCCAACATGCAGGACGCAGTCCAAGCTTCCAAAGTCGCGCTTCTCAATGCACTTGCCGCAATCAAATCAGTGACAGGAACGCTTGACAGTATTGAAAAAGTTGTCAAGCTCACCCTCTATGTTGCCAGCGAGTACCTCTTTTCCAGCCAGCATCTTGTTGCCAACGGTGCGTCATCTTTGCTGCATGATATTTTCGGAGAGCAGGGGGCTCATGCAAGAAGTGCTGTCGGCGTTGCGGAATTACCTCTTGATGCAAGTGTTGAGCTTGAACTGATAGTTCAATGTAAATTCCCGATCCTTCAATAGATTAAAATTAAATCTACTCCATCTGTTTTTTTATAAACTAAGCGTTATAATAAAATTATATCCTTTAATATAATTAAAACTAATAACCTTATAGACTTATCAAAGTAAAGATGATATGTCTATAAGGTTATTTATTTATTTCCTTTTATAGATTTCAATATTTCTATTATAGATAAATAATTCATCATGTTAATAGTAAATTATGATATGAATAATCTGGTTATTTTTTCTTAATAAAAATTGCTTTTATTACTAAAATTTTTGTTTAAACCAAACTTATTAAGTTCTTTTTTTTAAATAAATTAAAATATTTTAACTAATGTTTTTTTTATTGATTTTGTTGTAATTGTTATTGATGTCTTTTATTTAATAAGAGTGATTATTGAGCTGGGTTTATATTTTATTTTTTAGGTTATTAAATTTAATTATAATCTTTATTATTGGAGATATAATCTATTTGTTATTATTCATTTATTTTCAATATAATATTGTCTTATATCTTGTTTATTAATCGATAAATTATAATAATATCAATATTTATATTGTTTATTAATAACTACTTATAATAATTTTACCTTTTATTTTTTTGGTTTATTTATTAGTTATTTGTTGTTTTATTGAGTCCTTGCTTGTGGCTATTTGAGTTATTATTTGTTCGGGGAAAAAGAGTGTATCGGTGGTTAGTACAATGTTTTTTGTGATTTTGATCTGCGATAGGTAAACTGTGGTTCTTCGACATAATCACTTAATCTCTTATACTGGTAATTAACCCACTCGTTCATGTCCCGAATACTGACCATAGTCATGATGCTTGTTGTGCTTGCTTTTGGTTTTTTTCTCGGAACCAGACTTAATGGAAGCAGGGATGGCAAGTTTGATGATCAGAAAAAAATCCTTGAAGCTTTCAGCTTGATGAAAGAGTTTTATGTCGATGATGTTAATCGCGACAGTCTTTCTGGTGCTGGTATTCAGGGAATGGCAGAGTATCTGGATCCTCATACCGTATACCTCGAACCGGAAAAGGTATCCTATTCGCAGGCGGAGTTCGATGGCAATTTTGATGGTATAGGGATAGAGTTTGATGTCGTAAATGATTCACTACTTGTTGTTACACCTCTTTCAGGTGGACCGAGCGCTGCGGTTGGGATCGCTTCAGGTGATCGTATCATTTCGATTGATGCTGTTTCCTCTGTAGGGATTACTCAGCAGGAGGTACTTGGAAAACTCAGAGGAAAGCAGGGAACAACAGTACGATTGAAAATATTCAGGCCTCTCAGCGGCAAGATTTTAGATTTTACGGTAACAAGAGGAAAAATATCCACATCAAGTATTGATGCTGCTTTTATGCTGGATGATCGTACAGGATATATTCGACTGAGTCGTTTCATTGCGACAACAGCTATTGAGTTTCGCCGGTCGCTCGCTTTTTTGAAACAACAGGGAATGGCGCGGCTTGTGATTGATCTGCGTGGAAATCCTGGAGGTTTTCTTGAGCAGGCCGTTGAGGTTGCTGACGAATTCCTGACCAAAGGCCAGTTGATCGTTTATACAAAAAGCCGTAAGGGTGGCACAGAGAATGAGCGTTATATTGCTAAATCAGGTGATGGTTATGAACACGGGGAGGTTATCGTGCTTATTGATAAAGGAAGCGCGTCGGCATCTGAAATTCTTGCCGGAGCTTTGCAGGACAACAAGAGGGCCGTTGTTGTCGGTGAACTCTCTTTTGGAAAAGGTCTGGTGCAGCGGCAGTTTCCGTTTTCAGACGGTTCAGCCCTTCGACTGACAGTTTCCCGTTATTACACTCCATCTGGCCGTCAGATCCAGAGAGTCTATCGTAAGGGCGTTGCTGGTCGTGAACATTATTATAAAGATGCGATGACAAATATTCTTCCCCAGAAACTCTTTACAAATTCTGATAGTTTACTGTACCTGAGAAACAGCGAAGTTTCCGTCTACAAGACTTCTTCTCTTCCTGTGTTGTTAATGTCACTCAAAGGTAAAATGAAAGCGGAGGAAAAGTTAATGGCACTAAAGGATGCTGGTGGTATTATTCCCGATTATTGGGTGAATGGTGGAACCCGCTCTGATTTTTATCAGGAGCTCTATCAGTCAGGTGTTTTTGATGAGATAGCAAGGAAGCTTCTTGATGATCCTCGTAGCCTGATTCAGGCTTACAAGGGTTCAATTGATCGTTTTGTTGTCGATTATTCTGAAGATCGCAGTTTTGAAGCTCTTGTCATGAAAACATGCAAGGGAAAAAAGATAGTTTTTGATCGGACTGATTTTATTCGTGAAAGGAAATACATTGTACAAGCTGTAAAATTGAGGATTGCTCATCAGCTTTTTGGCGCTGAAGGCCAGATAAGGTTTTTTGTGCGGAGTGTTGATCCTGTAGTCAGGATAGCGGAAAAGGTTCCGGTCAGTCAGCCATGAGGGCCGGGAGGTAAGGTATATACTGTCTGTTATTGTCAACCCTTAAAACGTTCTTGTTATGTCTATACTTGAAAAAATCAATAATGCAGCCTGTACATTACGGTTTAATAATGACTGGCTGAAAATATTTACCTGTCCTGTTCCATCTTCCGATTTTCTCTCCTTTGTTGCTGTGGCGACTATTGATTCTCCACAGCATGCCGTTTTGAGTCTGTTATATGATATTGATGTTGCTACTGAATGGGTCTGGAAAACCAAAGAGATGCGGTTGCTGAAGGAGTTGTCGGATGATGAGGGGCGAATTGTCTATCAGCTTGTCAGTGCTCCCTGGCCTGTTTCAGACCGTGAAATCATAACATGTTCACAGGGGTATATGGATCCTGAAACATCTGAAATTTTTATCAAACTTGAGTGTTTGGCCGACTATCTTCCCGGAAACGACAAATATGTTCGTGTTCCCCAACTTGAGGGAGCATGGAACATCATTCCTCTTTCAGTGAACCAGTGCAGGGTTGTATTTCGCCTTCATATAGAGCCAGGCGGAGAGATTCCTTCCTGGCTTGCCAACATTGCGGTTATCGATACACCCTATCATACTATGGTCAATTTGCGGGAAATGGTCAAGAAGGAAAAGTATCGGACTCCGGTTGATGCGCCGTTTAAACAATCAGCTTCTGATGTTATACAACATTATGAAAAGTTCATTACAAAGTGATTTTCTGGTTTTCTCTCAATAACTACCAAACAATGAGAGTATGGATGTAGCATCAATCCTGAATGGGAAGTGGGAGTTTCGTGTCGAACATAAAGGGATCAAAATATTTTCTTCCAGGGTAAGCGGTTCTGAAATATTGGGCTTCAAAGGAGAAATAGAGTTGAAGGTCTCTTTAAAGAAGTTGCTCAGTCTTTTTTACGACATGGCAAACTTTAATCGGTGGGTTCATCAGCTTGCCGAAATGGATGTTCTTGAAAAAAGTGAACATGCAGAGTATGTTGTGCGCCAGGTAATCAATACCCCCTGGCCTCTAAAGCAGAGGGAGGTGATAATGCGATCCAGACTGGTTTCGGCGGGGGATAATGCCATAGCGCTAACCATGAAGCAAGAACCGGAATATCTTCCAGACAATCCGAAGTATCACAGGGTTCAGCATGCAACGGGAATGTGGGTCTTTACTCCAAACGGTCATGGCGTGGTTAGTGTCGTCTTTGTGATGCATCTTGATCCAGGCAAGGATGTGCCAGCTCCTATGAGTAATGCCGGGTTGTTCGAGGTTCCATTTTACTCATTGAACAATTTGAACTCTCTTCTGGCGGATACTTCATATAATCCGCCATGGCCGAAAGAACTTGAAGAGTATCTTTCGATTATTGAAGATGAGCCTGATATGCCTTGAGAAGTTTTTCTGGCCGGACAGGAACTGCTCCCACCTCCTGACAGACTGTTGCTGCAGCAAGATTGGCTATAATTGCATTGGTAATAATATCAATCCCTGCCGCTGCGCCGAGTGCGAGTAGACCAATAACGGTGTCCCCGGCTCCGGAAACATCGGCAACGTCCAGTGAGGTTGCTCCAATATGAGTAAATGCGCCGTTATAAATGGTCATACCCTTGTCACTTCTGGTCACGATAATGGTTTCTGCCTCAAGTTTTTCTTTAAGCAAACGACAGGCCTTTTCAACATCCTGATCGTTGTTTTGCAAGATGATGCCCAGTGATGCGGCCATCTCGGAAAGATTTGGTTTGAACACCGAGCACCCTTTATAGGCAAAAAAATTATGAAGTTTTGGGTCGACAAGCACCGGGATTTTCTGCCGCTTTGCTGAAGCAATAATGCGCTTGATAAGCTGTGTACTGAGCAACCCCTTGTTGTAGTCTTCAAGCACGATGGCATCGATGGAGTCGATAACAGCAATAAAAGAGTCAAAAACCGCTTGTTCAATTTCTGTACTCACATCTTTTCTGCTTTCAAAATCAACCCTCGTGATATGATGGTTTTGAGAGAGGATTCTTGTTTTACATGTTGTCGGTCTTGAAGGATCAGCTATCAGTCCTTCGGTTGCAAGTCCTCGGCTGCGAAAGAGTTCAAGAAGGATATCACGGTTACTATCGTTGCCGGTAACACCGATCAGGACGGTTTCCGCTCCGAGTGACAGGGTATTGAGAGCAACATTGGCAGCTCCACCAAGCCGATAATCTTCATGGGTGACATCAACGACTGGAACGGGATATTCTGGCGATATGCGTGAAACATGTCCAAAAATATACTTGTCGAGCATGATGTCCCCGATTACGGCAATTCGTTTGCTGCGAAAAGAGTCCAGAATGGTTTTTATGCTGCTGGAGGTCATAATATCCGGTTTTGTTGTAAGGTAGTGTTGTACCCAAGTTAAAAAATATCAACAAAAATCATGCTCGGCAATTAAGACAGGATAGTATCATTTTATTTTTTGCTATTTTTTGTTATAATTAAAGCTAAGCATTTTTAAGCTTTATCTGAAAATAGCCAAAAGCAATGTTCGATAGTCTAAGCGACAAATTAGAGGCCACCTTTAAAAAACTGGCAGGCCAGGCGACCATCAATGAGATTAATATTGGTCTCGCGATGCGCGATATCAAGCGAGCTCTTCTTGGTGCTGATGTTAACTACAAGGTAGCAAAGAAATTAATTGAAGATATAAGAGAGAAATCTCTTGGTGAGCAGGTTATCAAAAGTGTCTCTCCTGCGCAGATGATCGTCAAAATCGTTTATGACGAGCTGACCGATCTGATGGGTGGAGAGCAGAAGCCCCTGAACCTGTCTCCAAAGAAACTGCCTGCAATTATCATGGTTGCTGGTTTGCAGGGTTCCGGAAAGACGACATTCTGTGCAAAGCTGGCCTTGCGCCTTAAAAAGAACGGAAAAAATCCGATGCTTGTTGCGGCAGACGTTTATCGACCAGCGGCCATCGATCAGCTTAAAGCTCTTGGTGCGCAAATAGATGTTCCTGTTTTTGCCATTGAGGCTCAGGATGCCATGCAAGCGGCGTTGCAGGGATTGGAGGCCGCTCGCTCTTCCGCCAGAGATGTTCTGATTCTTGATACAGCGGGTCGTTTGCAGATTGATCACAAGATGATGGCTGAGGCTGAAGCGCTGAAAAATGCACTCAAGCCTGACGAGCTTCTTTTTGTTGTTGACTCCATGATGGGTCAGGAGGCGGTTAATACTGCTAAAGCCTTTAATGATCAGCTTGATTTTGATGGCGTTGTGCTCACCAAGCTTGATGGTGACTCAAGGGGCGGCGCAGCGCTTTCCATCCGGCAGGTTGTCGAGAAGCCGATAAAATTTATCAGCATCGGTGAAAAGGTTGATGATCTTGATATCTTTTATCCCGATCGTATGGCCCAGAGAATTCTGGGAATGGGTGATATTGTAAGTTTTGTTGAAAAAGCCCAGGAAAATCTCGATCTTGAGAAAGCTGTCGAGATGCAGAAAAAGTTGATGAAAAATGAGTTTGATCTCAACGACTTTTTCGACCAGTTACAACAGCTCAAGAAGATGGGCTCCATTCAGGGATTGATTGAGATGGTGCCGGGTCTGAACAAGATGGTGCCAAAGCAGGATCTTGAAAATCTTGACTTCAAGCCGATTGAGGCGATGATCAATTCCATGACAAAGCAGGAAAAAACGAATCCTGATATCATTAATGGGAGCCGACGTCAGCGAATTGCAAGGGGTAGTGGCACGAAAGTACAGGAGGTTAATCTTCTTCTCAAACAGTTTGGAGAAATGAAAAAGATGATGCGTTCGGTAACAAAACTGTCGCAGTCTGGCAGAAAAATTACGTCACAGAATCTTGCGCTTGAAAAGTTTTTAAAACGATAGATTGTATTCACTGTTACCAGTAAACATTAACTAAAATATTCTAGCCTTGGTAAAGATCAGACTTAAAAGAGCAGGAAGAAAAAAATTGCCGGTATACCAGATTGTTGTGGCTGATGCACGCTCCCCAAGGGACGGCAAATTTCTTGAAGTTGTTGGCCATTATCAGCCTACGGTCAAACCGCATGCTGTCACGATTAAAAAAGACCGTATTGTTTACTGGATGCAGACCGGCGCACAGCCAACAGCAACAGTGAACAGCCTCATCCGTACAACTGGATTGTTGTACGAACTACGACTCAAGAGCATGGGGCGCAGCGAGGAAGAAATTTCAGCAGAGATGGAAAAGTGGCAGGAGCATCAGAATGCAAGGCGTCAGAAAAGACTTGCTCTGAAGTCCCATCGCCGCAGTGCTAAAAAAGAGGCAGAGGCGAAAGCTGCTACAGGTGGAGAGGCGTAATCATCTTTTTATGGTGAGGTCAGGGTGGAACTCTATTTGACAGGTATCATTCTCAAGCCGAAAGGGTTGAAGGGTGAGGTGAAAGTGGAGGTTATTACCGATTTCCCTGAAAGTTTTCTTTTGCGCCAAGAGTATTATGCAGGAAAGTCTGTCGATTCGGTTGAGCGCATAAAGGTAAAAAAAGCGGCTCTTGCCGGAGGATTCGCATGGCTGTTCTTTGAAGGTGTTGATAACATGGAAAAAGCTGAAGCATTTACAGGCTGGCAACTGTTTGTTGAAGAAGATCAGCTTTTGCCGCAGCCGGACAACCGCGCCTATCTTCATGAGATTATTGGAATGAAGGTTTTGGATTGTCATCGACGTGAGGTTGGCATTGTTACCAACGTGATCAGGATGCCTGCGCATGAAGTCTACGAGGTTCTGGTCGATGGTAAAAAGATTCTGCTGCCCGCCATAGATGAGTTTGTTGAAGAGTTCAATCTTGGTGAAAGGTATATTGTCATACCAAGAGTTGATGAATTTTTGTAAATGGTTGTGCCTCAGCCCATGGATGCAATAAGGATTGATGTTATTTCCGTCATTCCCGGTTTTTTTGATTCTCCGCTCGACAATGGATTGTTGGGCATTGCACAAAAAAAAAACCATGCGGAAATTTACATTCACAACCTGCATGACTACGGACTGGGCAGGTATAAGCAGGTTGATGATTCGCCTTATGGTGGGGGGGCCGGTATGGTGCTCCGACCTGAACCGGTTTTCAACTGTGTAGAGACGTTGCAGGCTGAAAGAGAGTACGACGAAGTGATTTTTCTTTCGCCTGATGGCATATTGCTTGAGCAGTCTATGGCGAACAAGCTTTCAATGATGCGTCATCTGATTATTCTCTGTGGTCATTATAAAGCCATTGATGAACGGATCAGGCAGAATCTGATTACCATGGAGATCTCCATCGGTGATGTTGTTGTTTCAGGGGGGGAGATACCGGCACTTCTTCTTATGGATGCGCTTGTCAGGGTTATACCGGGTGTTCTGGGTGATAGTGAATCGGCTTTGACTGATTCTTTTCAGGCCGGGCTTCTTGACTCTGCTTATTACACCCGGCCAGCAGAATTCAGGGGAATGAAGGTTCCTGAAGTGCTCTTGAATGGTCATCATGGAAAGATTGAGCAGTGGCGTCACGAGAATGTTCTTGAGCGAACGAGGCAACGGAGGCCGGATCTGCTTGATCGAGTTGAATTAGAAGGATATAAGAAAAAAATAACGTAAATAAGTTGTTGTCATGGATCAGTTAATCAAGTTAGTTGAAGCCACCCAGGCGGTTACCGATTTCCCCGAAATCCGGCCAGGTGATACCGTCAAGATTCAGTTGAAGGTTATTGAGGGTGAAAAGGAGAGGCTTCAGGCTTTTGAAGGTGTTGTTATCAGCGACAGAGGAGCCGGTGGGAACAAGACCATCACGGTTCGCAAAATTTCTCATGGCGTTGGTGTTGAGCGGATCATCCCGGTCAACTCACCCAATATCGAAAGTGTCACCGTTGTGAAACACGGCAAGGCCAGAAGGGCAAAACTCTTCTACTTGCGCAAACGTACCGGCAAGGCTGCGTTAAAAGTGAAGGAACGCAAGATAGTTGAGAAGGTCTGATTGTTTTTTGGTGATCCCGGCTTGCATAAATGCTGCCGGGTTTTCCCTCCATGTGTGGATCCCCCAACGTTACCTCATGGTAACGGAAAAGGCCCATCTCCGACAGGTTGTTATCGTCCAGTACTATGAAGCTCGTTACACGGGGTACAAGAGCTGTGAAAACTGATGAGATGGAACGTTTCCATCAGAAGATTTTTGATTTTTACCGGCAGAACGGAAGAAGTTTTCCCTGGCGCGAGACGACCGACCGATATGCTGTCATGATCAGCGAAATCATGTTACAGCAAACGCAAGCTGAAAGGGTGGTTCCAAGGTTTCATCAATGGCTGCAACATTTTCCCGATGCAGTTCATCTGGCATCAGCACCACTCAAAGAGGTGCTCTCGTTTTGGAGCGGGCTGGGTTACAACTCCAGGGCTGTACGGCTGCATCGGTGTGCTGCCATCATCACAGAGTCTTATGGAGGAGTCGTGCCATCCCGGCCTGAACTCTTGAAAAAGCTTCCCGGTATAGGGGAATACACCTGTCGTTCCATACCTGTTTTTGCCGATAATCTCGATATGGCTGCGGTTGATACCAATATTCGCAGAATCCTTATCCATGAATTCGGGCTGCCTGAAGATATTTCGGCTTTTGAATTGCAACAGATTGCTGACGCAGTGCTTCCTCCCGGGCAGAGTCGAGACTGGCATAATGCCTTGATGGATTATGGGGCGCTTGAGCTTACCAGCAAAAAAACCGGTATTCGGCCTCTTGCCAGGCAGTCAAGGTTTCAAGGATCAAAACGGTGGTATCGGGGCAGGCTTATCAAAGAACTCGTGCACTCGGAAGTTATGTA
>JBAXBW010000058.1:0-9825 GCA_037141805.1 Chlorobiaceae bacterium
ACCAGGTTGTCTGGAAATCTTTGGTTGTTGGTTTGCCGGTGTACTGCTCAATGACCCGTTTGCCGGAGAAGCCGATATTGCCGGCATTATGTTCAAAGATTTTGATTCCCCTTGATCCGACGCCTATAGCGACACCACCAAGTGTCGGGTCGGTAATAATGGTAATGACAGGGAGTCCGGCTTTTTCAACGCTCGACAGTGCAACATGCAGCTTTGGCAGACCGACCATTGAAGAACACCCTTCGTGCATTCTTGCACCACCTCCTGTAGCCTGAACCACAAGGGGGACACCCCGTTCAATGGCTGTTTTGCTGGCTCTCCAGATTTTTTCAGCAGTTGACATACAGAATGAACCGCCGAGGAAATTGAAGTTGGTTACGCAAAAGACAATCGGCTTTCCCTCAATCGTTGCATCACCGGTGATAAACGATGATGCGGCGCCGGTTTTGTGTTGTGCTTCACCAATTTTCTTGCTGTAGTCAGGGAAATCAAGAATATCCTTGTCAACAATGTAGCGGGTGTTCTGGTGTTCGCTGAACGATCCTTCGTCAAGAATGAGATCAATGTAGTCGTGCGCTGACAGCCTAAGATAGCGGTGCCCGCAGGTTTCACAAAGAAAATTGTCGGCAAACAGTTTTGAATAGAGTACGGGATCGAGCACTTTTTTCCCGGCATTGTCAATACAATTTCTATGGCGGCCAACAAAGAGGATTTTTTCAGGCTTGGGGATGAAGTAGGAGACCGGCTTTTCAAAGGCCATGATTTCCTCTTCGGTAATCGTAGCCCACTGGCCTATCTTTTCCCAGTGCTCCATTCTGCTTGAAAAAATCTCTTCGGCGGGTATTTTGCTGAGTTTATCTACCCATCTTACCATGGCACCCTTGAAAGATTGAAGGGCAGATTCTGGAAAATGGTGGGCTGGCCCGTCATGCTCAACGATGATGTCATCAATAATGCCGTTTTTTACCCCCTTCTTTGCCGTTATCTGTGAGATCTCTGCTGCCATGCCAGCCTTCTCCCTTGTTCGGAAGAGAATTGATGAGCACGCTTCAGGTGAAATAACCATGTAGGTGGAAAATTCCATGGCGAGTACGGCATCGCATCCTGTCAGGGCAATAGCACCACCGCTGCATCCACGGTTGATGATGACCGATATGGTTGGTACCGTTGCTTCAGCAAGAGCCTGCATACATCGCCCAATTTTCCAGGCAATGCCGCCGCCTTCTGACTGTTCAGTCGGGTCCGCACCTGCTGTGTCAATAACGGTAATGATGACGCGGTTTTCCTGCTCGGCAATTTCAATGGCTTTGATTGCCTTTTCAAATGCCGCAGGTGTCGGCATCCCCTGGTTCCATTTCGCTATTTCATCGGGATCTCGCATCAGTTCGAGCATGAGCTCAAAATCGGAGGTTGGTCCCGATTGCTGGCCAATGAGCATGACTGGCCACCAGGAGTTTTCCCCATTGCGCAGTACTGCCCGGTGGGTCTGGATGATGCAACTGCCGTGCAGATCGTTCTGCAGGCACTCTTCGGTTTCATCAAAGACGGTCAGATAGTCGAGGTACTTGGGGCGTTCGGGGTGAAAGGAGAGTTGATATTTTTCGTATTCGGTGAGTTTTTCAATACTCTCATGGGAGTAGCTGAAACTCTCTTTTTTCTCGAAAGGCAGATAAAAATGTTTCACTGGTTACAAGCGGCTTTGTCTTCGATTGGTTGATGCTGTTTTTGAGCAAATTCAAGAAGTACCCTGTTCGTCTCTTTCGGATGAAGAAACATGATTTTTTTCCCGCCTGCACCTTCTTTTGGCAAGCCGAGTGGATTAATATTGACGGATGCAAGGCGTTCCGTTTCTTTTTCGATATCATCCGTTTCAAGTGCGATATGGTGCATTCCTTCACCGTTCTTTGCAAGAAATTTTGCAATTGGACTCTCATCGTCCAATGGTTCGAGCAGTTCGATTTTGCTGTCTCCAAGAGAAATGAATGCAACCCGTACTTTTTCAGATGCAACTTCTTCGATTCTGATTGCCCCGGGGGCGCACCCGAGAACGTTCCGAAACGTCTCAAGTGCGCTTTCAAGGTTCTGGACGGCAATCGCTATGTGGTCAATTTTTTTGATCATTCGTCCATGGTAACTGGTTTGCTTTTGGCAGCATAACCGATTGTTTGAAGTGCCACCCTGATTTCATCGAGGATAGCCGGATCGTCAATTGTTGCCGGCAAGGTATACTCTTCGCTGTTGGCAATTTTTCTCATGGTTCCACGGAGAATCTTGCCTGAGCGGGTTTTCGGCAGACGGTCAACGATAACAGCATTTTTGAACGAGGCAACTGGTCCGATATTCTCACGCACGTACTCGATGACGTGCTTGATGATCTGACTGTGTGGAGTATCGACATTGTTCTTGAGAACGATGAAGGCAAGCGGCACCTGTCCTTTCAAATCGTCATGAGCGCCCACGACTGCGCTTTCTGCAACGTCAGGATGCTCACAGAGGGCGCCCTCAATAGCACCGGTCGAAAGGCGATGACCCGCAACATTGATGACATCATCAGTACGCGACATGATGTTGATGTAGCCGTCTTCGTCGATAAATCCGGCATCACTGGTCTGGTAGTAACCGGGGAACTGTTTCATGTAGGTTTCCACAAAACGGTTGTCAGCTTTCCAGAGTGTCAGCATGGTGCCGGGAGGAAGAGGCTGTTTGATGACGATATCGCCCATCTGACCTGCCGGAAGCTGTTCGAGCTCAGCATTGACGACCTGCACGTTGTAGCCGGGAACTGCCCGTGAAGAGGAGCCATACTTGACCGGGCCAGGTTCAATGCCCTGACAGTTTGCTGCGATAGCCCACCCGGTCTCAGTCTGCCACCAATGGTCGATGACTGGTACCTTGAGATTTTTTTCAGCCCATTTTACGGTATCAGGGTCAGCCCGCTCACCGGCAAGAAAGAGCGTTCGGAAATTTGAAAGATTATAGTTCTTGATGTAGTTGCCGTTTGGATCCTCTTTTTTGATGGCCCTGAATGCTGTCGGGGCCGTAAAGAGTACCGAGACGTTGTGCTCGCTGATTATTCTCCAGAAGGTGCCTGGATCGGGAGTGCCGACTGGTTTGCCTTCAAAAATCAGGGTTGTGCAGCCCTGAAGAAGAGGAGCATACACAATATAGGAGTGTCCGACAACCCAGCCAACATCACTTGCCGCCCAGAACACCTCTCCAGGCTCGACATTGTAAACGTTTTTCATCGACCATTGCAGCGCCACCATGTGGCCACCGTGATCGCGAACAATGCCTTTGGGCTGGCCGGTGGTTCCTGAGGTGTAGAGGATATAGAGGGGATCGGAGGATTCGACAGGGACACATTGTGCTGGTTCGGCGCCGAGAAGAGACTGGTTCCAGGTGAGGTCACGCTCCTCATTGAGCTCCGCCTTTAACTGGTCGCGCTGTTTGATGATACAGATTTCAGGCTTGAAGTGGGCCAGTTCAATAGCAAAATCAAGCAGCCGCTTGTAATCAATAATTTTGGTATGTTCAATGCCGCAGGAGGCGGAGATAATCACCTTCGGTTTACAGTCGTCAATTCTTATGGCAAGTTCGTGAGAGGCAAATCCTCCGAATACCACCGAATGGATAGCTCCGATTCTTGCACAGGCAAGCATGGCAACCATAGCCTCAGGAATCATCGGCATATAGATAATGACCCGATCACCCTTGCGGACACCTCTTGACTGAAGAGCGCCAGCGAAAAGTGCAACGATATCCCGAAACTCACGGTAGGTATAGCGTTGCTTGGTGCCGGTTACCGGACTGTCGTATATGACGGCCAACTGGTTGCCGCGTCCTTCATCAACATGACGGTCAAGAGCATTGTAGCAGGTATTGGTAATCCCTCCGGCAAACCATCGGTAAAAAGGCGGGTTGCTGGTATCCAGCACCTTGTTCCATTTTTTGTACCAGTGAAGCTTTTCAGCGGCTTCTCCCCAGAATGCTTCCGGGTTCTCAATTGAGTGTTGATAAACAGTGTTAAAGGACTGCGGCATACGAGTGACCCCCTGAAAAAAATGTTAATAAAAAAAGTAAGGGAGGACGAATAAAAAAAACCAAAGAACTGAAAGCGAATGTTAATAAAAAATACGCAGTAGAGCAATGAACATTTATCAAGTAAGCGGTTTCAGCCGAAGGAAAAGTTGAAATAATTCTTCAATCGAGAGCGCTTCGGCCCGCAGTTTCAGGGTATGGCTTTCTACCGACTCAAGGTTATAGTTTTCCTTGAGATTGTTCAGCAGGGTTTTTCGGCGCTGGCGAAAAGCGGTACGGACAAATCGGCGGAACCCCGTGGCATCCTCGACCGGGTCATTTTGTTTTGGGGTCATTCTTATAACTGCGCTGTCTACACCCGGCTGAGGGCGAAAGACCTTGCGCCCAACCTTGAAAAGGTAATCCACATCACAGAAGGCCTGCATCTGGACAGCGAGAATGCCATACTCTTTTGTGCTTGGTTTTGCGACGATTCTCATGGCCACTTCATGCTGCATCATCAGGGTCGCCGATAAAAATGAGCTGCGGTGTTCAAGAAGTTTGAAGAGAATGGGGGTGGTGATAGAGTAGGGAATATTGCCAAGTATTCTCAGCGGCTGTTCTGTTGCAAGTGATTCAAGGTCGGTGTCGAGAAAATCTTCTTCCAGAAGGTTAAGTTGCGGGTACTCCGTTCGTATGAATTCAGCAAGCTTCGGATCTTTTTCGACAACCGTGAATATCGGATTGCATGCTATGATCTCTTTTGTAAGGGCGCCGAAACCAGGGCCAATTTCAAGAATGTTGTCCTGGGCTCCTGCTCCTGAGGCAATGACTATTTTTCTTGTGATATTGCGGTCGGTCAGAAAGTTTTGACCTAATTTTTTTTTCACCGCGATTTCAGTATCCTTATATTCAACCTTTGTCATAAGAGCTGGAATTATTTCAGTACCATAGCCTGCTGAAAGTGCCTTTTATAATTTAAGTTATTCTGGAAGTAATGGAAGATAATAACATCGTGGCTGCGGCTGCGCAATACGTTTCGAGGGGAAACAAGGCTACCCGTACCGGGTTTGGCGAAGCTTTGCTTGAAATCGCCAGGGAGAACAGCTCTGTTGTCGCTCTGTGCGCTGATTTGACCGGCTCTTTAAACATGAATTTGTTCCGCGATGCTTTTCCTGACCGTTTTATCCAGACAGGGATAGCCGAAGCCAACATGATTTCAATGGCAGCCGGTCTTGCCACAACAGGCAAAATCCCCGTTGCAGCAAGTTTTGCCGTTTTTGCTACTGGCAGGGTTTATGACCAGATCCGCCAGTCGGTCTGCTACTCGAACCTCAATGTTAAAATTTGTGCTTCACACGCAGGATTGACGCTGGGCGAAGATGGTGCCACTCACCAGATTCTTGAGGATATCGGTCTGATGCGGGGACTTCCGAGAATGACTGTTGTTGTGCCATCCGATTACAGTGAAACCATTCGTGCCACCAAAGCCATCATAAAACATGAGGGTCCTGTCTATCTCCGTTTCGGAAGGCCGAATATTCCCGATTTTTCGCTTGATGAAGACGGTTTTGAAATTGGCAAGTCGATTGAACTGCATCCCGGCAAGGATGTCACGGTCATTGCCTGTGGTATCATGGTCTGGAAAGCTCTCGAGGCGGCCCGTATTCTTGAAAAAGAGGGTGTTGGTGTCCGGGTAATCAACATGCACACCATCAAGCCGATTGATACGCTCGCTATTGTTCGTGCCGCCAATGATACCGGAGCCATTGTTACGGCTGAAGAACACCAGATCTATAACGGTCTTGGTGATGCGGTCTCCCATGTCTGTGCTCTCAATATTCCTGTACCGATTGAGATGGTTGGCGTTGAAGACCAGTTCGGCGAGTCAGGAAAGGCAGATGATCTCCTTGAAAAATACAAGCTCACAACGGCTGACATTCTTGAAAAAATTTATCTTGCCCTTCGCAGAAAGTGTTGAGCTGTCTTGAGTGCAAGCCCCATAAGGGCGAAATATTGGTAGCAAATTTTATAACGTTCAGGAGATAACTAATGGCAATGCCGAACTTGGGTGACATGATGAAACAGATCCAGCAGGCTGGCGAAAAGATGCAGGATGTACAGAAACAACTTGAAAAGATCGTTGCTTTCGGTGAAGCTGGAGGGGGGATGGTGAAAGTGAGTGTCAGCGGCAAACAGAAACTGCTCTCCCTCACGATTGATCCCGACATCATGGACGACCCTGAAATGGTTCAGGATCTTGTGTTGGCCGCAGTGAACAATGCACTTGACGAATCAGCCCGACTTGCACAGGAGGAAATATCCAAAGTAACCAGCGGAATGGTCAATCCTGCGGATATCCTTAAAAACCTGAATCTCGGTCAATAAAACTCCATGCGTTATACTTCGGCCGCTCTTGATGCCCTGATTGATGAATTTGCCAAACTTCCTGGTATTGGGCGCAAGACGGCCCAGCGCCTTTCCATGTATATCCTTCATGAGCCGAGGGTTGAGGCCGAAAAGCTTGCTGAAGCGCTGCTCGAGGTAAAAGACAAGGTTATCCGCTGCTCGGTTTGCCAGAATATCACCGATATTGGTACCGATCCTTGTATTGTCTGCACAAGCAAGTTGCGTGATCGCTCCATTATCTGCGTGGTTGAATCGCCCGTCGATATGCTCGCTTTCGAGAAAACAGGCTATTACAAAGGACTTTACCATGTTCTTCATGGCGTCATTTCCCCTCTTGACGGTGTAGGGCCTGATGATATCAAAGTTCGTGAACTGCTTGTCAGGCTCTCCGGGCGGGATCCCATGGAGGTCAGAGAGGTTGTGCTTGCCCTGAACCCTACCATTGAAGGCGAAACAACAGCACTCTATCTCACCAAACTTCTCAAACCTCTCGGTATTCATGTTACCAAAATAGCTCGAGGTATTCCTGTCGGGGCAGAGCTTGAATTTATTGACGACGCAACCCTCTCACGAGCGATGGAAGGGCGTACTGCGGTGTAGTGTTTCATACAAATTCCGTTTTAATTCCAATAATGAGTTCAGAAAAAAAGTCAGTATTGATCTTTGGTGGAGGCCTTGCCGGTCTGACCGCAGCCAAACGGTTGACAGATAAAGGGTTTCAGGTTAAAGTGCTCGAAAAAAGAGAGATATTCGGCGGAAAGGTTTCGTCATGGAAGGATGAAGAGGGAGACTGGATAGAATCCGGAACACACTGTTTTTTTGGAGCGTACAGTGTACTTTATGATCTCATGAAAGAGATCAAGACCGATCATGCCGTGTTGTGGAAAGATCACCAGTTGACCTATACCCTTGCCGGAGGCGGAAACTTTACCTTCAATACCTGGGAGCTGCCCAGTCCGCTTCACTTGTTGCCTGCCATCATTAAAAACGGTTACTTTACCTTTGGCGAAATGGCAGCTTTTGCAAAATCTCTTATTCCTCTCGCTCTAAAAAAGGATAAATATCCACCAACGCAGGATCATCTGACCTTCGCAGAGTGGGCCGCAGAGAAAAAGTTCGGCAAACGACTCATGGATACCATGTTCCGTCCCATGGCGCTTGCCCTCAAGTTTATTCCGCCCGAAGAGATATCAGCAAAAATTATTCTTGATGTCACCGAGACTTTTTACCGCATTCCCAACGCCTCATGTATGGGTTTTCTGAAAGGCGCTCCACAAGAATATCTCCATCAACCGCTTATCGACTACTCAGCATCAAGAGGTGCACAGTTCAAAACAAACGTTGTTGTTGAAGAGCTGCTTTTCGATGGTAATGAAATAAAAGGGGTTCAGCTTCGTAATGGCGAGATATTGACGGCTGACTACTATTTCTGTGCACTGCCGATTCATGACCTGAACAAGGTGCTGCCTGATACACTGAAACAGCATGACCCGTTTTTTGGCAGACTTGAAAATCTTGAAGGTGTTCCGGTGATTTCAGTCCAGATATGGTACGATCGGGAAATTACCTCTGCAGATAACGTCCTTTTCTCACCCGACGGAGTTATTCCGGTCTATGCCAACCTTGCCCGCACCACACCAGAGTATCGCACGCTCAGGGGGGAACCCTTCAGCGGCAAGAGCCGTTTCGAATTCTGCGTCGCTCCGGCAAAAAATCTCATGGGGCTTTCAAAGGAGGAGATTATCAGTCTGGTTGACAAGAGCGTACGAAACTGTTATCCCGAAACGTCGAAAGGTGCGCAGATTCTGAAATCAACGCTGGTGAAAATCCCTCATTCAGTCTATGCTCCGCTGCCTTACATGGAGCAGTATCGGCCTACCCAGAAGACTCCTGTCCGCAACCTTTTTCTCGCAGGCGGTTTTTCGCAGCAGTTGTATTACGATTCCATGGGCGGGGCGGTCATGAGTGCAAATCTTGCAGTCGATGCGCTGGTGAATGAAGCCAGAAAAAATTGAGAAAAGAGACGGAAATTATTATTTTAGGCACAGCAAGCCCTTGTAGCTCAGTGGATAGAGCAGTAGTTTCCGAAACTAAAGGCCGGCAGTTCAAGTCTGCCCAAGGGCACAGAAAAAATGATATTTCGGGGTGTGGCTCAGTTGGTAGAGTGCTGCGTTCGGGACGCAGAGGTCGTGGGTTCGAGTCCCGCCACCCCGACAGAAAAGGCGATCATGGCATGTTCCGTGGTTGCCTTTTTCTCGTTATGTGATTTCTTTTGAAAGAATTGCGGATTCTGCTCGTACTAACAATCGGGAAGTATATCGAATCGCTCCAATTTATTAACGAACCATAACGGTAGAAAACATGAAAAAAAATCTGATTATCGGTCTTCTTATTTCATTCGCCACGACCGGAGTTTTCGGCGGTCTTTCCTTGGCTGCTGACAGACCAGCAGGCCCAAAGCCATCTGTAGAAATTTCAGCAAAAGCTGGATTTCGTGCTCCGGGGGAAAGATCGTTCAGAAAAAGAGGTTTAAGGAAAAAAGTCAGCAGAAGGGGATTTTCTAAAAGAGCAGAGCGTCACCATAAGAGACATTACAGGAATGCCAGATAAGCACCAGCTTTCCTGAGCAGGTATGACAACAGCTTGAGGGCGCTTGACACGTTGGTCAAGCGCCTTTTTGCGTTTTTGAATTTCCCCTGTTCCAGGTTTATTCCCACTTGTTCCGCAGACGGTTGTCAACTGGGCACAGCGCTTCTGTTTGATGTTCTCTCCATAACCAGTTATAGAAGAAAAATTCTTATACTTCTCTCAATTATACGTTAAAATGAGCAGTCAGAAATTTGCGACAGTTTGTCAGGTGGCCAAAATTCTTTCCCGTTTTTATTGATCATGAACCGGAGACAACCATGTGCAAAATAAATCCGCGTGTTGATTTCGCCTTTAAAAAGCTCTTTGGTAGCGAAGAGAACAAAGATTTACTGATCTCGTTGATTAACGCCATTGTTTCGGAAAAGGATCAGGTGGTGGAGGTGGAGTTGAAAAATCCCTTTAACCTGGCCGATTACCGGGCTGATAAAATCTCTATGCTTGATATCAAGGCCAAGGCTGAAAATGGTCGCTGGTTCAACGTCGAAATACAGATCGCGAAAGACAATCACTTCGACAAAAGAGCTCTTTTATACTGTGCAAAACAGGTCACCGAACAGCTCACTGAAAAGACGATGTACAAGGAGCTGAAGAAAACCATCAGCATCAACATTCTCGATTACAACTTTATACCTGATTCAGAGGAAGTTCACAATTGTTTCAAAATCATCAATACCGCGACGGGCAAAGATGACGGGCTGCACGACGTTTTTGAGCTGCACTACATTGAGTTAAAAAAGTTTACAAAAACGT
>JBAXBW010000059.1:0-9789 GCA_037141805.1 Chlorobiaceae bacterium
CTCAAGATGGCAGTCAAGCTCGACACCGCTCCAGCAAATGAGTGGCTGTTTGTGCCGGGGAGTGTTGGCAGCGAGAGCATGTCACGAACCCATGTCATCTGGCCGGATAATCCGATACCGATTACGCTGGACGTGGATCAAGAGTTGCATTTGATTGGCATTGTCAAGGGTGACGTTGACGGGAGCTGGGTGGCGTGAGTGAGTGCAGGGTTTTGGATTCGACAAGCAATATGCTCCTGTTGTTTCGTCCGTATTTTTGTATACCTACAGTGTAGTCGTTGCCGTTTATGAATTGCATTTGTAATGCTTTTTACTATAGATGCAAGCGATGCGTCTATCCCGTTTCTGTTGATGATAAACGTCAGGGGCTAACGTATTAGGTGAAGTTGATTATGAAAAAGCTGCCAGTAGGCATACAGACGTTCAGTGAGATAATTAATCATAGTGGCACCTTACGCAAGTGAAAGCTTGCGTAAGGTGCCACATTGTAGCGGTATTCCGCCTTCATTCCGCGCGAAAGTTTCAGCCCGGCAAGCGTGGCAATCATTGCTGCGTTGTCGGTAGAGTAGGTGACGGCGGGCAGATGCAGTGCAATGCCTTCTTTATCGCAGGCCTCTTTCATGGCTTTTCGCAGCGCAGAGTTGGCGCTCACTCCGCCAGCAATTGAGATGGCCATGACGTTCCTGCTGCGTGCTGCAGCAATGCTTTTTTCGACCAGTACACCAACAATGGCCGCCTGAATTGAAGCAGCAATATCTGCTTTATGGTGCTTGATGAACTCCGGACTCTGTTTCTGCAGCCAGGTGAGAACGGAGGTTTTCAGGCCCGAAAAGCTGAAATCAGAATTCCCTTGCCAGCTTTTACTGCTCTGCGATCGGGAGGTGAGCGCCCGTGGAAACAGGTGAAAGGTCGGGTCGCCTTTCTCGGACAGTTTGTCTATGACCGGGCCTGCAGGGTAGGGGAGACCGAGCATCTTGCCGGTTTTATCGAATGCCTCTCCTGCGGCATCATCAAGCGTCCGGCCAATAACCGTATAGGAGAGATCAGGCTCCACAACCGAAAGCAGGGTATGTCCGCCGGAGACGGTCAAGGAGATATAGGCGCCTTGAGGGGCGTTGTTCCCGTAACCTTCGTTAATAAAAGGAGAAAAGATATGAGCCTCGATGTGGTTGATCGGCACAAAAGGTACTCCGAGCGCATAAGCCATGCCCTGGGCAAAACAAAGCCCCACCATAACAGCGCCGATCAGGCCGGGACCTGCGGTCGCGGCTATGACATCAAGATCATTTTTTGTTATATTGGCTTCAGTTACGGCAGCATCAACAATTGAAACAATAAGCCGTTCATGTTCTCTTGAAGCCAGCTCGGGCACTACGCCGCCAAAAGAGGTGTGACAAAGCTGTGAACTGACGACGTTTGAGCGTACATTTCCGTTACAAAGCACGGCTCCCGATGTTTCGTCACAACTGGTTTCTATGCCTAAAATATTCATGGTATCCCTTATTTCAGAAAATCTATGGGCAAAACTAACAATCCGGGCAACAAGAGCAAGCCCAAAGTCAAAGTAAGCATTCTTCACCTCATTTTGATTCTGGCCGGAGCGAATTGTATAATGCTGTTCGCCCCGAATGTCGGGATGCTCAACAGCTTTCTTTATATTCCTGATCTCTATACGTGGCCGGCGTCTGTCGTCGGAATTGCGCTGCTGATTTTTGGTTTCAACGGTCTTTACAAACAATAAAGAAAATATCCAGGCAAAAAGTAGAAGAAGGATGCACTATGCAGCTTGCCGTAGAACTGGAGGAACTGGGAACGCAGATCATTGAGGCATCGAGCTTCCTTGAACGTGCAGAAAAAGAGCTTTCTCAGCGGATTATTGGTCAGCGCGATGTAATCAGGCGGGTCTTTATCGCGATGCTGGTCAACGGTCATATTTTACTTGAAGGAGTGCCTGGACTTGCCAAAACACTGATTGTCAGCACCTTTGCTGCGGCAATGAGCCTGAAGTTTCAGCGTATCCAGTTTACCCCCGACATGCTTCCGGCAGATCTTGTGGGAACGATGATCTATAATCCGAAAGAGATGGAGTTTTATCCCCGCAAGGGACCGGTTTTTGCCAACGTGATCCTTGCTGACGAAATCAACCGTTCCCCGGCAAAAGTGCAGTCTGCTCTGCTTGAAGCCATGCAGGAACGTCAGGTTACCATCGGCAATCAGACCTTTCCCCTGCAGGAACCCTTTATTGTGCTTGCTACCCAGAATCCTATCGAGCATGAAGGCACCTACCTGCTTCCTGAAGCCCAGGTTGACCGGTTTATGATGAAAGTTATTGTGGATTACCCCTCCTATGACGAAGAGCTGGAAATCATGCTTCGATCGGCAACGAACGCCAGTAAGGTACCGGTTAAACCGGTTGTGCAGTCTGACGATATTTTTCGGGCCAGATCCCTGATCGACCGGATTTACGTTGATCCCAGAGTCCAGCGCTACATTGTTGATCTTGTTGTGGCGACAAGGAAGCCGGCACAGTATGGTTTGGCTCAGCTTGAAAGCATGATTGAATACGGTGCTTCGCCGAGAGCCTCGATATTTCTTCTTCTGGCGGCCAAGGCGCATGCGTTCCTGCAACATCGACCATATATCACCCCGGAGGATGTCAAGGCGATTGTCTACGATACCCTCCGCCACCGCGTAAGGCCCGGATACGAAGCTGAAGCTGACAATATGAAACCTGCCGATATTATCAGGCTGATCCTGCAGCATGTGCAGGTGCCATGAGTTTGGCAGGAAAAAGAGCAAGGAGAGAGCAATGGGAAAGAGTGAAGAGTATCTGAAAGAGCTTCAGCGTACCATCAGGCGGGTTGAAATCCGTTCCAAGCGCATGGCCAGTGAGCTGTTCAGCGGCGAATACCACTCTTCGTTCAAGGGGAAAGGCATTGAGTTCAGCAATGTCCGTGAATACCAGTACGGTGATGATGTCCGTTCTATTGACTGGAATACCTCTGCCCGCAAGCATGAGTTGTATGTCAAGATCTTTACCGAAGAGCGGGAGCGGAGCCTGTTGCTTGTCGTGGATGCATCAGCCTCCATGCTTTTCGGCAGTCGGGAGCACAGCAAAAAGGAGCTTGCCCTTGAAGTCAGTGCCGTGCTTGCTTTCAGTGCTCTTCAGAATAACGACAAGGTTGGGCTTCTGGTCTTTACCGATCGGGTTGAAACCTATATTCCGCCCCGAAAAGGGAGGCATCATGTGCTCATTATTCTTGAAGAGCTTTTTAGGCTGAAGCCAAAAAGCCGAACAACGAATATCAACGCCGCACTCTCCTTTATTCGCTATACCCGAAGGCGGCAGGAGATTATTTTTCTTTTGACTGACCTTGTCGACAGTGACTATGAAAAAGGGATGAAGCAACTGAATACCCGTCACGATTTTATTCTGGTGCACATCAGCGACCCGCTCGACAAAGCTCTTCCTCTCAGTGGACTGCTTGATCTGGAAGATCCGGAAACTGGTTTGCGCATGACAGTTGATGCGGCAGGTCGCCAGGAAATTGCGCGTTATCGCCATGAGCAGTCACGTCAGCACGAAGAGCTGAGGCTACGGCTGCGGCGCATGCGCATTGACTCGGTATTTCTTGATACTGATCGTTCCTTCATCGGCGACTTGAACTCTTTTTTTCGGTATCGTGAACGCAAGGTCTGAACGGCATACAACCGGGTTTCTCATACAGCTTCTTTTCTTGCTGTTGTTGACGTTTCCGATCAGCTTCATGACTGCATTTTCAGCAGTAGCAGGAGAAACGGAGCCGCCCACGATATCGGTGATGGTTACCCCCGACAGCGCTCTTGTCGGCGACCGTGTTCACTGCACGATCAACATCCGTCACTCCGACAGAGAGGTCGCCGCACTTGAATGGCATGACGCGAACAACCCCATTTCGTCCCAATCGTTTGAGCTGATCAGCAGCAAACACCTCTCGTCCACTCCTTTTCCCGGTAGCAGTCGGGAGAGGTTTGAGCTTGAATTTGCCGTTTTTGGCGCTGGTCTACAACCACTTCCGCCTGTGACGGTGGTGCTTCGCGACAGCACGGGCAGACTGACGAATAAAGTAGTTTATTCACCCGCAGCATCGGTGTTTGTCCGTGCGCTCACCGACTCTTCAATGCGCGATCTTACTCCTCTCAAGCCTCCATTGAAGCCGCAGATCCCCTTTCTTCTGATCATGCCGGTTATTCTTGGAGCATCAGGTATCGCCCTGGTTCTGCTTCTGCTCATTTTTCTGATCAAACGCATTGTGCGAAGAGGTGCTGAAAAGGTAGACTCCAGTCAGGTAGCCCAGCGAAAGCTCCGCAAACTCGGTTCAAGTCTTTCGGCTGGAATGCCTCCCCACGAATGCTATGAAGAACTGAGCAATATCATGCGCTCTTTTCTCGAAAACCACTACCGTATCAGAGCGCTTGAAGCCGTTACTCAAGAGATAGAACGCGATTTGAAAAAGCTTGGCATCGCAGGTTTTGAAAACATCATGAACCTTCTGAAGCAAGCAGATCTTGTCAAATTCGCTGATAGTCGCCCTGACATCGAAGAGTCCAGGCAGTCCCTCCATAAAGCTTCAGAAGTAATCCGTTCAACCCGTCACTCCCGTCCGCCGGAGGAGTAAGTGCGCCATCAGTGTTCAGTCGCTTTTGCGGTAAGCGCTGAGAAAAAGAGATGCCAGTTTTCCGCCAAAGTGCAGAACTTCGCGATCAGCAAGTATTGAGAGTATCTGACCTGTTATTCGCCCGGGGTTGTTTCTCAACCACTCGTTCCGGTAGAGCACACTCATGAGTTTGTCCATTGAGACGGCACAGGCCGAGGCGACCAGTTTGTCAAGTCTGATTTCCGGGCCGGTAACGGGTGGCAGGGAAGAACCGTTCTGGTGCAGTGTCATGGTGAGCACCCTGTTGCCGTTACGTTCGGAAAGGGTAAAATCAATACATTTCGCTGGTGAATGTAGGATACGGACGTGTAGAGGCTCTGCAAGTGGTTTGCATGAAGCGGCAGCGGGTTGTTCGACCTCGCCATTCTTCTGTTCAAGAAAAAGTTGAAGGGCGTTAAATAAAAGATCTCTTATCTGCTCATTCGAATTGTTTTTATTGATGCGCAGAAGAAAACAGAGTTGAAAAAGGTCGATCATAAAGCTGAGGTGCACAGCTTTGGTGCTGTTGCGTTTCATTACTGAGCGATAGCCATTGAAGGCGACGTTGCAATAGGCCAGCATCGCGACGAGAGTATCGGTGTCCATCGTACGGGTTGCAATAACCGGGCAGTAGTTATTGTAGAGGTCCCAGTCAAATGAGCGGATTTTACCCTCGTCCTTGTACTCTTTAAAAATTCCGGTGCCGGGATATGGTGTCATGATCATGAAAAGAGCCTGCCGGAGGCCGAGTGATCGTGCAAACTCAGGATAGACAAGGGTGTCAGGTATGTTTTCTGTATAGTGTCCGATGATAAAATACCCTTCTGCGCCGACCCTGTTTTTCTGGCAGAGCGTAATAGCTTTGGCTACATCGGTGAGGCTGTTTTTTTTGTTCATGAGCGCAAGAGTCGCTTCGTTCGGGCTTTCAATGCCGAGTCCTACTTTGCTTAACCCTATTTTGCGAAGCTTGTCGAGAATTCGTTCAGCTCTTACAAGGTCTTTCGCCCTGCTCTCCGTCATGATCCTGAAATTGGTCAGTCCTCTTTCGATCATCATGTCGCAGATTTTTTCCGCACGTCCAATGTTGGTGAGAAAGTTTGCATCCCAGATTTTCAGGAGTTTTTTGTTTTTTGGATCGTGCAGCATAGCGATCTCTTCAACAACATTTTCGGCGCTTCGCCCTCTCCAGCCTTTATGCATCTGGTCATTGGCACAAAAAGAGCAGCTCCACGGGCATCCCCTTGAAGTGTAAATCGTATCGATGGAGTAGGCGTTTCCTTTTTCACCGTAACGATCGGGTCGCAAACTGCGAAGTGGAAATCGGATAGAGTCGATGTCGGCGATAACCGGCCTCGGCTCGGTGTGAACAATGCCGCCACCCTCTCGGTAGGCGATGCCCTTAACGTCACGGGAGGGGCCTTTGAGCACAAGCTCACGGAAGGTCTCTTCGCCCTCTCCGATGACAACGACGTCAACACAGGAGAGTTTCAGGACTTTGTCGGGAAGTGCCGTAGGATGAAAGCCTCCCATGACGACAAACGCGCCGGATTCTTTGGCAATGCGGGCAAGTCGTTCAGCCTGGTGGAAAGCTCCGGTCATTGAGGAGATGGCGACAAGATCTACGGGGCGTTTTTTCAGAAGTGAGCGCATGCTCTCGAAAATCCCGTCATTGTAGAAATTGTCTGGCATAACGAGGCTTTCGACATCATGCTCGACGGCTGCTGCAAGATAACAGACACCGATACAGTCGGTGATGAAGCGGGGAAAAGGTGCTATGATGGTCTGAGGTGCCTCAACGAGACAGAGGTGCTTGAAGTATGCCATGAAATTCCGAACTTTGACGTAGATGACTGGCGAAATAAAAGCTGAAGATACGCATTACAGACGTTTTTTCTATGCCTTATCCGCAGAACCGGGTGCGCCCAAAAGAGCGGTCTCCCGTTGGAGAGAGACCGCAGAGTCAATATTTACGCTACTTTAATGGCTTCACACAAGAGATGGCCGTATTTTTTGACTGTTCGAACATCGCTGAAACCGAGTGGTTCAAGAATTTCCTTGTAGCGCCCCTGCTGCTTGAAGCCAAGTACTGAAAATGGCAATCCTGCGCCAAGAATATAGTGGCTGAGATAGTCGAAATTAGGCTCTTCAGGATCATCGATAATCATGTCGAGAATAAGTATCTTGCCGCCAGGGGCAAGAGCTTCCCAGGCTTTTTTGCACAGCATAGTGGTCAATTGCTCGTTGGCCGAGTAGAGAATTCTGCAAAACATGACGACATCTGCCTTTGGGTAGGCCTCTTTATAGATATCGACGGCTGTGCCTCTCAGGCGGTCACCTACCCCTTTTTCAACCGCATTTTCATTGACCAGTTCAACAGCTCCGGGCAGATTCAGAATAGTGGAATCAAGCTGGGGAAATTTTTTCAGAAGGGCTGCAGAGATATCACCGATACCACCACCGACATCCACAAGGGTTTTTGCCGATGAAAGATTTGCCTCTTCGAGGAGCAGCATGATAGCAAAATGGGCATTACTGCGGTGAATTTCTTCAAAATACCAGTTGTCTTCCCGTGTTATCGGCGGGTAAGGGACTTCTGCCCTGAAGTTCATCTTGCCCCTGACAGCATCAGCAATTTTCATGTAGAAATTTTCTGAAAGATGCGCCATCGCTTTTGCAACCGGGATCATATAAAGGTTTGGTTGCTCAGAATTTTGTAAAAACATGGCTTTTGAAAAAGGGGTGAGGCTCCACTTGCCATTTTCTTCAGCAGTAATCTCCATTTGCTTCAAGGTCTCAAGCAGCATGAGAAGTCTGCTGGGAACTGCGCCAGCCAGGGCGGCCAGTGTCTCTGTATCCTTTGCTTCATCAGCAAGGTGTGAAAAAAGATCAAGTTCAAGAGCAGCCTTAAAGCATCCACACTCCACAAGACTTTTAAAAATAAGTTCGTTGGCTCTGTGGTTATGTTTCAGTAACTCGTTGGCGTTCATAGTGTAGTAGTGCTGAATAGTTATTGAAAATTAAATTGTTGTACTGAAAGAGAAAATCCTGTTCAGAGCGTTGAACGTCCGATCCGCAGATGCTGTAATCATGCGGCGTTTATTTTTTGATGAAATTATCCTGCTCAAAAGTATCCAGTTGTTCGCGAAGATTTTTTCTGAATGCCAGACTGGTGACAAGATTAAGAAGTTTATAAGGATTCGCCCTTACTCTGTTGGCAATGTTTTTCCATGAATAGGCCTTGTAATAGGTAGTCATGAATTTATGCTGAAACTTTACCGAGTCGTAGACGTCCGAACGAATGACAAGATTCATGGCGTTGTATTTCTCCCAGTTTTCATCGGTGATCCACCCTTTCTCTTTGTATTCCCAGTACATTGTTGTTCCGGGATATGGGGTGATAATCTGGAAAATCGGCATGAAAATATTGTTCTTGCTGACAAATTGTACAAGGTCATCAAGATCTTCGTAACTGTCGAGAGCCGGGTTTACCAGAAAATTTCCCTGAACATTCAGACCCGCCTGACGACACTCCTCAATAAGACGGGAAAACTGGTCTGCGGAATTGACATGACCTTTATTGTAGGCTTCAAGGGTACTCTGTTTTATGGATTCAAAGCCGACAAGCACCATGATGCACCCTGCTTCAACGAGCCTTCTTACCGTTTCTTTGTCTTCAAGAAAATTGATACTGAAAAAAACGCTGAAGTTGATATTGCACTCTTTAATCAGTTCAAGCGACTCCCATAACTTTTTTTTACTGACACCGAGGTTCTCGTCACAAAGCATGAACCATGGCTTTGATGATTTCCCGTTGGCTTTAAAAAAAACTCGCTTGGCAGTTTCAATCTGTTTTTTCAGCTCTTCAGGTTTTTGTGCACGATAAAGCTTGCCTGTAAAATTAGGGGTAACGCAGAATGAGCATTCGTAGGGACAGCCTCGGGTGATGTAAAGAGGAATTGATTTTGTCCCATCAACTTTTTCTCGTTTTGAGGCTTTTGCAATTCGTTCGTAATCAAGCGGGATAATCTCCTTGACTGGCGGAAACTCCTTGGAATCGTAGAGTGGCTTTAAACGGTTGAGTGCAACATCTTCAAGAACGGTCAGCCAGAGGTTCTCTGCTTCACCGCAAACAATACAATCCGCATGTGCTCTGGCTTCATCGGTATTGAACGAGATATGCAGCCCGCCGAGAATAACTTTTTGTTCTTTTTCACGAAACCTGTCGGCAATTTCATAAGCCCTTGTTGCATCGATTGTTCTTGATGTTATACCTACGATATCGTAATCACCGACGTAATTGACAACATCGCCGAAATGTTCATCGACTATCTCGATATGGTGCTGTTCAGGAGTGAGGCTTACAAGAACACCTATTGCCATGTTAAACAATGGCTTCTGGTTTGTTTTTGAATCTTTTTTTCCTTTTGGGGCGATAAGGAGAATCTTGAGTGGCTTTATTTTTTGAGGTTCAGGATGGCTCATACTCGAGTTCTTTTATTTATGCTGTTGTATCGAGGGTCTATACTACCAATCAGTTAAGAGTTTTGTTATACTCTTTTTGCATTCGGCTTTGCTGATGTTGGTGGAGATCAAAAGGAATGTGAAGCCATTTATCCTTGAAAACGGCATCCCCCGGTTCCAGACCGGTCAGACTGATCGGTAGTGTGATGATTTTACGTTGATTGCCGATGTGGACAAACAATTCATCACCGGTTACCCAAACGTCGATATCGACAGGATTGGCAAACATAAGCTTCAACTGCACCTCGTAGACATCCTTGTTTCTGACGAACTTGATGGGTGGTTCATCATACATCATGTCGGAAGGATCTGTATCACCATACATATCCTTTGCAAACCGCTCAAGCGCCTTGAGGCCGACTATTTCCTGCTCGTACATCCGGAGCTTTTTAACAGGAAGCGGAGAGAAACCTTCCTCAATCTCACCAAGGTATTTTTGCTGAATGGTTTTCCACTTTTCCAGGTATCCACTGTTCTCATTGGTATCAAGCAAGCGGTTAACAAGCACCATATCCACCTTGAAACCATAGAGATTCAGGTAAGTCAGCGCTCGCATCGTCTCCTTGATCGACATTTTTTCAGCGTTCATAAC
>JBAXBW010000060.1:0-9211 GCA_037141805.1 Chlorobiaceae bacterium
TCTGATTGAGCAAAACAATAAGCACGAATATACACCCGATGAACCGTTTTAAAAAGATGATGGGTGAGTAACTTTGCAAATAGTACATTGTATTGGTAGGCGCTATTCTTTATCGCGCGAAAATAAGTGGCCGATTTAACCGACACAACTTTACCATGAAAAAAGTTCTGCTCACATTTCTTCTCCTTCTTCTTGCTTTCATCCACAGCAACAGTGCTTCAGGCGCCTCAAAATTTATCGGTACCATGGATATGGCTCTCACCATGCCAAATGGTACTGCCACAGTCACCTATCTTTTTGGACAGAACATGCAACGGATGGATATGGTCATGCAGATGGACAAAATACCTGACCAGCTCAAGACAACGGTCATCACGAAGGCGTCCCAGCCCGATGTCGCTTACATCATCAACTACCAGACAAGAAATTACAGTATTGTCAACCTCCGAACCGCTGCTGAAAATGCCTTATTGCTTGATTTCGACAGCAACTATACCCTTGCCAGGGCAGGCCAACAAACCATTAAAGGCTACAACTGCGAACACATCATCCTGACCAGCACCACAGAAAAACTGGAACTCTGGGTAACGCGCAGCCTTGGCGATTTCTCGACTTTCAGAATTTTGCAGACACAGAATCCGCGCATCTCCAACACCAAACTTTCTAAAACCCTCAGCGCAGCCGGTATTGAGGGGTTCCCCGTCAAGATTGTGCAGCATAACGATAATGGCCCTTACATCATGGAGCTTACCCGCATTTCAGCGAAAGCAGTCTCCCCAACACTTTTCACTGTACCTGCAGGCTATCAGAAAATTGCGGATACTCAGAAACCTCTTGGAAGCAAACAGAAAGAGCATCTGAAAAGTCTTATGGAAAAGATGAAGAAGTTTGAATAGTCTTGATGTGCCAACATTCAGGGATGTAAAGCGATCCCGGCTTTTATTGCGTCCATGAATCGACTTTTTTGTATGTTCAGTGAAAGGGGTTTCTGCTTTTTTGAGATCCGTCTCCGGCAGATAATCCGTAACCCATTATAAATTATTGCCTTTCTCCCAACACCATCAAACTTACAAGTAACGTGGCAGACAAGATCACTTCACGAAGCGAGGATTATTCCCAATGGTATATTGACCTGGTGCGATCTGCAAAGCTGGCCGATTACGCTGACGTCAAGGGCTGTATGGTCATTCGTCCAAACGGCTATGCAATATGGGAAAAGATGCAGGCCGCCCTCGACCGCATGTTCAAGGAAACCGGCCATGTTAACGCCTACTTTCCGCTCTTTATTCCCGAAAGTTTTATCGCCAAAGAGGCAGAACATATTGAAGGGTTTGCACCTGAGTGCGCTGTGGTTACCCACGGCGGCGGTCAGGAACTTACTGAAAAGCTCTATGTTCGCCCGACGTCGGAGACCATTATCTGGTCTTCCTATAAAAAGTGGATTCAGTCCTATCGTGACCTTCCGATACTGATCAACCAGTGGGCAAATGTGGTGCGCTGGGAAATGAGAACCCGTCTCTTTCTGAGAACCACGGAATTTCTCTGGCAGGAGGGCCATACCGCTCATGCCACTCCCGAAGAGTCGCAGGAGGAGGTACTTCGCATGATCAATGTCTACAAGACCTTTGCCGAAGAGTATATGGCAATGCCGGTCATTATGGGCAAGAAGAGCGACAGTGAAAAATTTGCCGGAGCTGTTGAAACTTACTGTATTGAGGCGATGATGCAGGATACCAAAGCGCTCCAGGCAGGCACTTCACACAACCTCGGACAGAATTTCGCCAAGGCTTTTGATTGCCAGTTCCAGACAAAGGAGAGCACGCTTGATTACGTCTGGGCCACGAGCTGGGGCGTTTCAACAAGATTGATTGGAGCGCTCATCATGGCTCACTCGGATGATCGTGGTCTGGTGCTGCCTCCGAAACTTGCCACTCGTCAGGTGGTAATTATACCGATTCTCAAGGGTGACAAAGCGGCCGTTATTGAACGCTCCAATGCGCTTGCTGATATGCTGAACAAAAGTGGCATTTCGGCCTTTGTCGACAGCAGCGAACAGAACTCTCCAGGATGGAAGTTTGCCGAATACGAACTGCAGGGCATTCCGATCCGTATCGAACTCGGGCCAAGAGATATTGAGAAAAATATCTGTATAGCGGCACGCCGGGATACGCTTGAGAAAACGGAAGTAGCGCTTGACGACTTGCTGTCGGTGAATATCAGTGAAATTCTTAATGATATTCAGCAGAGCATGTTCGACAAGGCGTTGCAGTTCCGCAATGACAACACTTATGAAGTTCAAAGTTATGAGGAGTTCAAAAAGGTTGTTGAAAAGGGATTTGTGATCGCCCACTGGGATGGCACACCAGAAACGGAAGCAAAAATCAAGGAGGAGACGAAAGCCACAATAAGGGTTATCCCTGAAGAGGCGGAATATATCGCACAGTATAGGATGGATGAGCCGGGCACCTGTATCTATTCAGGAAAACCGGCTGTCCGCAAAGTGGTGTTTGCCAAAGCATACTGACCGCAAGATCCCCCCATTCGCTGAAAGGGGGGGCCTTCTCGATACCATTCCTATCTACAACATGATCGGGAGCTTGTCTCTGGCTGAACAACATCGCCCGCGACTTTGAGTTCCAGAGAAGCGACATGCTGGCCGATCAGGTCTCTTTGAAAAATTCTTTCAACCCCTCTTCATCCGGCTTCATCGATTTATCGCCCTTGTGCCAGTTGGCCGGGCAGACCTCACCACACTCCTCGGTAAACTGAAGAGCATCAACCAGTCGGAGTGCCTCCTCTACATTACGTCCAAGGGGAAGGTTGTTGACCACCTGGTGCTGTACTACACCCTCTTTATCTATAAGGAACAACCCTCTCAGCGCAATTCCTGCATCCTCAATCAACACATCATAATCGGAAGAAACAGTTTTGTTGAGATCTGAAAGCAGAGTGTAGGTGACTCCCTGAATGCCTCCCTGATTCTTCGGAGTGTTAAGCCATGCATAATGTGAAAACTTTGAGTCAACCGAGCATCCAATTAGCTCAACATTTCTGTTGTTGAACTCCTCAAGCTTTTCCTGAAACGCATGAAGCTCTGTCGGGCAGACAAAAGTGAAATCAAGCGGATAAAAAAACAGAACCACATACTTTCCACTGAAATCAGAAAGCTTGCATGAATCAACAAATTGCGAACCGTTAACAACGGCGGCAACATCGAAATCCGGCGCCTTGCGCCCTACAAGTACACTCATGGTATTTTCCTGTTATACGTTTAAAAAATGTAATGATACTTAACTGGATTAATTTTGTCCATTATAAGCTTTTTTCCGGTTTTTCGCAACAACAAAGATTATCCTGCGGTCTGGTTCTGTCTATAATATCTTCGAAACATCAGGAGGCAATATCGCCTCGGAACAACAACGCTTTTTTGCAAAATTCAATACTTTTTCTACTATACCCTTGTTTTTGCAAGTTGTTCTTTTTCGTTGATTCGTATTTGTAAAGTCGAAGGCGGTGTCAGACGCCCTCGTGTCCCGTTTTTTTGCAGGATTATGATACCGTTGAGTAGAGAATCACATCATATCCCCGGCTCTCATTTGTTTTGTTCATTATGGCTGTCAATAAGGCGTTCAGGCCGGTTAAAACATTTTTTCTTGGCGGTGCCAGAGATTTTCGGGAGCGCAACATTTTCCACCAACTCGCACTCTCTGCTTTTCTCGCATGGGTGGGACTCGGTTCAGATGGCCTTTCATCATCCTGTTATGGACCTGCTGAAGCCTTCAAGGCGCTTCAGGGACATCCAACACTCGGGATTTTTGTGGCCATAGGAACAGGAATCACGATTCTGATTATTGCGGCAAGTTATTCTCATATTATCGAGCTCTTTCCTCATGGCGGCGGGGGTTATCTCGTGGCCAGCAAACTCCTTTCTCCTGAAATGGGAGTTATTTCAGGTAGCGCTTTGCTCATCGATTACATCCTGACCATTACTATCTCAATTGCCAGTGGTGCGGATGCTATTTTCAGCTTTCTTCCCATCAGTCTTATCGGTTATAAAATCTGGTTTGCCGTGTTTGGGGTTGCCGGGCTGCTTCTTTTGAATCTTCGGGGAATCAAGGAGGCGGTTATGCCTCTTGTTCCTGTCTTCCTGCTTTTCGTGGTGACGCACCTCATTGTTATTGTTTATGCGGTCATCACCCATTTTGCAAATTTTGGCATAATTTATCATGAGACCGGTCGGGAGCTTACCAGTTCATTTAATACCCTTGGAGTTTTCGGGGTGCTTTTTCTGGTTCTGAAAGCCTACAGTCTGGGCGCTGGTACCTTTACGGGTATTGAAGCGGTCAGTAACGGTCTTCCTGTTTTGCGTGACCCGAAAGTTGAGACGGCAAAAAAAACCATGAAATACATGGCGATCTCTCTCTCTGTTACGGTTATGGGTCTGATGCTCGCATACATTCTCTTTGATGTTCAGGATACACCCGGCAAGACCATGAATGCCATTTTGTTTGAGGGTATAACCTCTTCATGGGGTGGTTATAGCGGTGTTGCCTTTGTCTGGATCACTCTTTTTTCCGAAGCGGTACTGCTCTTTATTGCTGCACAGACCGGCTTTCTTGATGGACCGAGGGTACTGGCGAATATGGCGCTTGACAAATGGCTGCCCACACGATTTGCCATGCTGAGTGACCGGCTGGTGACAGAAAAAGGGATTTTGGTGATGGGTTTCGCCTCCCTCATCATGATGCTCGCTTCGCACGGATCTGTTGATTTTCTGATTGTCCTCTACAGTATCAATGTGTTTATCACCTTTACGCTTTCACAGCTCGGCATGGTCAAGCACTGGTGGGAGAAAAGGAATTCGGAAAAGAGGTGGCTGCGCAAGCTGATGATCAATGGAATCGGATTGACACTGACGACCTTTATTTTGATTTCAGTGCTGATTCTCAAGTTCAATGAGGGCGGGTGGGTGACCATCCTGATTACGGGTATCCTGGTCATGGGAGCTTTTTATATCAAGAATCATTAT
Organism: Chlorobiaceae bacterium; assembly: GCA_037141805.1. Taxonomy (GTDB): domain Bacteria; phylum Bacteroidota; class Chlorobiia; order Chlorobiales; family Chlorobiaceae; genus Chlorobium. Next base: position 5,030 of record JBAXBW010000060.1, read on the forward strand.
GACAAGACCGAACGTATCCTGAAACGACTTGATGTTATTGTTGAAGCAGCAGTTTTGAGCGGTTCGGATGTTTATGACCCGGAGAGTGATCAATCCAGTCCGGCCCCCGTGTATGACCCAAAAAGCAAAACCGCGGCTATACTGGTAAACGGTTTTAACGGATTAGGCTTGCATACACTGTTCAGTGTGTTCCGTCTTTTTGGAAATAGCTACAAAAATTATGTTTTTGTTGAAATTGGCTCAATTGATGCCGGAAATTTCAAGGGAGCTGATGAAATTGACAATCTTGGCAGCTTTGTTAGCAGCGAGACGTCTAAATACACGGACTACATGAAGGAGCATGGATACTATGCAGAAGCATACTTTTCTATAGGTACCGATGTCGTTGATGAAGTCAACAAACTTGTTCCGGCTATTACCGAAAAGTTTCCGGATATCGTCTTTTTCGGCGGTCAGCTTGTCTTTTCCAAAGAGTCCTTGATGGATCGCTGGCTGCACAACTACACGGTGTTTGCCATACAGCAGAACCTTTATGTTCATGGCATTCCCTTTGTCATTTTACCGATCAAGGTATGACCGAGCCTCTCTACCCGGTTTGCTCTTAAGAAAACTCCGACGTTCAGGAAACGTACTCGGGCCAACCATGCCCGAGTCGCATACGCAGGGTCACAGCATCAGCAGTCCTCCTGAAACCGGGACATAGCAGCCTGTCACGAACCGGTTGTGGTCGGAAGCCATTGCAAGCACGGCGCCGGCTACATCTTCCGGGAGGGCAACTCTCTTCAGGGGGGCCATGTCTGCCATCATCGCTTTCTGTTCTTCGGGCAACCAGGAGGTAGCGTCGGTCAACGTAAGGCCAGGGGCAATCACATTGACGCGTATGCCGAAGGGCCCAACCTCTTCCGCAAGAGAGCGGACAAAGGCATCAAGGCCCGATTTCGCCGAGCAGTGGGCAATGAAACCCGGCGATGAGTGACGCGAAAGTGTGCTTGAAATGGCAATGATGCATCCCGACTTCCTCTCGATCATGCCTGGCAGCACTGCCTGACAACTGAAAAATATCGACTTGAGCTCTCCGCAAAGCTTTGCTTCGAATTCATTCCAGGAAAATTGTGTGAAAGGTTTTACCGGAAACCCAATTGCAGCGTTGCTAACCAGAAGGTCGACCGGACCGAGGTTTTTTTCCACTTCTCCGACCATCAACAGCACCTGATCCTCGTTGCGAACATCAGCCCTGACGGGATATGCCCTACCCCCAGCGTTCATGATTTCCTCGACTACAGCGATCGCCGCGCTTTCGCTCTGAAAATAGTTCACCGCAACAGCAGCCCCTTCAGCGGCGAGAAGTTTGGCCGTAGCCCGGCCTATGCCCCGACTTGCGCCTGTGACCAATGCAACTTTACCTTTCATATTCAGTTAACTCTTTATTTTTTTGAAAGAAACCAAAAAAAACTGCGTATTAATTAAAGAGAAGAGCGGAAAAGTATTTTTCCATTAATTGTTACAAACTCAAGCTCTTTACAGGTGAAAAAGAATCTGATTGCCTGCATTAGAGTTTTACTCGCGCTGACCGGACTTTTGCCTAATTCCTAAAATCCTGATACTGAGATACTCTTTTTTATAAAATCCTGATAGTTACAAAGTATTTTTCGGGTAGGAGTGCTGCGGTTATTATTCATTTCATTTTTATCTATGATTCAACACAACATTTCCATATCCCGAAAAAATATTTACCTCATTGTAGCAGGGCTCTTATTTCTCGGAGCCTGCAGCACTGAAAGTCAGTCTGAAAATGAGACTGCTTCAAAAACCGTAAAAGAATCTGCTCTCAACCTGAAGCTTGCTGCCGGCAAAACACTCTATGAATCCAATTGCGCCTCTTGCCATGATTCAGGGTCATCTGGAGCTCCGAAACTTGGCAATAAGGCGGCCTGGAGTGGTCGTATGGCAGAAGGAAAAAATATCATGATAAAAAAAGCAATTGAAGGAATCGATGGCAAGATCGGCATGATGCCTCCAAGAGGTGGCAATACATCTCTGACCGACGAAGATGTTAAAACGGTCATACTGTACATGACCTCTAAAATCAATACAAACGAGGAAAACACCTCTGTTGAATCACCTGTTTTATAAGAGGAGTAACTATCGATTCCTGCATGAGAAACTCCTTTTGATACTCCATATCTGCCTCCGTTAGCACAAGAAAAGCAGGATGGAGGCCTTTTCTTTGCTGCCAACATGCGGCACCTCCGGGGCTTGAAAACAACAAACATATTTTTCAATGCCGCAGGCATGGCATATTGGTTAGATACCGGCATAACCCGGTACACTGCTACCAGTGAAACCTCCTGTTACTTCTTGATATAAGCATTAAGCCCGATCGTTACCGGCTTGCCGTCAATCATCACTGAGGTGACACTATTGCCGTGAGTGCTTGCCACAACAAGCGTTTTGCCTGATGAAGAGGGAGTCGGCGTTTCTAAATCAATCTCGATACAGAGCTTTCCGTTCTTGATTTCAACTGTCATGGCCATGGCGGTGGTTGTTTGGGTTTTAAGTGAATAGATAAAGGGAGAATATAGCGAAAAGCAGACAATGTGGGCAGGGGAGAGTGGTGTATGCTCATTTTGTTATGAGCAACCCCTGCCGGTTTCGACTGATTGTTGTCCAGGTGTGATTTTATGCAGAGAAATACTGAAAAATCTATGCGATTCACTACATTAAAAAAATTGTTATTTGCATAGAAAATAAAGGGCATAACGCTGATGGCAAGCAAGAACGGTAACGGAAAATCCCTCGAATCCTGGATCTGGGATGCGGCATGTTCCATCCGTGGAGCCAAAGATGCTCCGAAATACAAGGACTACATTCTCCCGCTCATCTTCACCAAGCGTCTTTGCGATGTCTTCGATGACGAGCTGAACCGTATTGCCGCCGAGGTAGGCTCGCGCCAGAAGGCCTTCCAACTCGCCAGGGCCGACCACAAACTGGTCCGATTCTATCTCCCCCTCTTGCCGGACGATCCCAAGCAGCCTGTCTGGTCGGTTATCCGCAAGCTTTCCGACAAGATAGGCGAAGGCGTCACCACCAGCATGAGGGCTATCGCCAAAGAGAATCCGCTCCTGCAGGGTATCATCGACCGCGTCGACTTTAACGCCACCACCCATGGCCAGCGTGACCTTGATGACGACCGCCTCTCCAACCTCATCGAAGCCATCAGCACCAAGCGACTCGGGCTCGACGACGTTGAGGCCGACATCATCGGCAAAAGCTACGAATACCTGATCCGCAAGTTCGCCGAAGGGGGCGGCCAGAGTGCCGGTGAGTTTTACACCCCGCCCGAGGTCGGCACCATCATGTCGCAAGTGCTCCAGCCCGAGCCCGGCATGGAAATCTACGACCCCACCTGCGGATCCGGCGGCCTCCTCGTCAAATGCGAGATCGCCATGGAGGAGATTACCAGGAGTACACAAAGTGCCGTCGCTCCACTGAAACTCTTCGGCCAGGAGTTCACCCCCGAGACCTGGGCCATGGCCAACATGAACATGATCATCCACGACATGGAGGGGCAGATCGAGATCGGCGACACCTTCAAGAACCCCAAATTCCGCAACAGGCAGGGCAAACTCCGCACCTTCGACTGCGTCGTCGCCAATCCCATGTGGAACCAGGACTGGTTCACCGAGGCAGACTACGACAACGACGAACTCGACCGCTTTCCCGCAGGGGCCGGTTTCCCCGGCAAATCCTCCGCCGACTGGGGGTGGGTGCAGCACATCCATGCCAGCCTCAATGCCACAGGTCGCGCTGCCGTCGTGCTCGATACCGGCGCCGCCTCACGCGGATCGGGCAATGCCGGAACCAACAAGGAGAAGAGCGTTCGCCAGTGGTTTGTCGATCACGATCTCATTGAGGCTGTGCTCTATCTGCCCGAAAACCTCTTCTACAACACCACCGCCCCGGGCATTGTGTTGTTTCTGAACAAGGCAAAGGCAAAAGAGAGAGCGCGCCGCGTGCTGCTCGTCAACGCCAGCCAGATTTTCGCAAAGGGCGACCCCAAAAACTTTATCCCTGACGAAGGCATCCAGCACATTGCCGAGACCCTCACGGGCTGGAAGGAGGAGGAGAAACTCAGCCGCATCGTCGATCACGCCGAGCTGAAGAAGAACGACTACAACATCT
>JBAXBW010000061.1:0-9205 GCA_037141805.1 Chlorobiaceae bacterium
ATGCTTTCAGACAACTGCTGTATTTCTGGATCAAGCAGATTGGTTATCTCCTTGTTCAAAATATCGATACGACCGGGAAGATCATCGGGATCAACCTCTTCAGACTGTGCTTCGAGAGTAGCAATCGACATTCCTCCTGCTATGCGGGCAAGGCGGGTTTCAAGTTCGAGCAACCGATTCTTGAGCATCGTACTGCAAGTTGAGCGCTGTTCAGCCTCAAGCAGCTCCTCCCGTGTGTCGCAACGTGCAGAGTAACGCATGGCCAGCAGTTGCTCTTCGCTGCTCCGCAGATCGGTTTCTGTAGTGAGAAGCTCTTTTTCAAGACTCTCAAGCTCTTCACTCTCTCGCTGTACAATGGCCTGCTCCTGGATGGCTCGACCAAGTAGAAGTTTGAGCTCCGTAACGGCTGGATGAGCCTCAAGGCCAGCGAGATCAGGGGTAATCTTCTGTATCAGACGCTCGACATCTTCCTCAAAAACCTTGATATCCCTATCAATGCCCTCGATCCTTTTCCGAAAATCATCAGCCTCTTTCAGACGCTCAAAACAGGCCTGAAGGGTATCAAGAATATCGAGTGCCTCAGGGGGAAGAATAGTGCCGTCAAGACCAAGCGGCGTAACCGCATCACGCCAGTCAGCCCGCCATTGTTGAAGCTCATCTTCAGCTTTGAGCATGTTGCTGCGTGCGGTATCCAGGGCGATGGAGAGATTTCGAATTTTGATATCCATCGATTCGTGGGCCTTCTGAAGTGTCTGCATGGTGTTGAGCAGCAATCGTGCATCGTCAAGAACCGGTTCCAGCGTTTCTCCCGGAAAAACGCTCTCTCTTCCGATAGCGACAATCTCTTTCAGAAGGCTCCCTCTCAACGTGCTACGCCGTACCAGCTTTTCAGCCAGTTCTCCTGCTCTCTTTTCGGACTCTTTGACCAGGAGGCGGAGATGATCAAACAATAGCAGCCATACGCGCATTTCTCGTGGAGAGAGGGGTATAAAACCGCAGGATCTCCACTGTTCCTGCCAGTGTCGGGTGATCTCTGCTTTAGCTCCGTTGATACTCAACTCTTTATCATGAAGCACGACCAGCCTCTTTTCTATCTTTTCAGCTTCGGCTTTCAATGACGAATATTGCTGGACACGATCAGCCTCCCGGTAGAGGCGATCAGCAATCAGGTCGGAAATAGTGACCATCTTCTCATAGGCCTCCGACAACGGACGCTCGACATCGTAATTGCAGCTCTCGCCGGCTACATCCTCTTGCTGTATCCATTGTCGGCGCAGAAGGTGCCATCCCTGGTCACGTCGACTGCGACACTTCGCCAGCTCCTCTTCGGATGGTACATCACTTGCAAAATCAAGGTGATGCAAGCGCTCGACAACCTGTGCGTGATCCTGCGCCAAGGCATCTCGTTCTGCCTGAAGCTGTCGCTCTTCATCAACCATTGCTCGAAACTCTTCATCAAAACGGTTGACAGTCTCCGGCAAAGGAAGTGCCAGATGAAGCACTTGTTCGAGTGGGCCACTCCAAAGACCAAGACGGTTCAGCGCTGCACGACACTCATGCTCTCCCCTTTCGCATTCCTGTTCCAGAGTCATGATCTCCTGGTCAAGATCCGCCGCACGTTCAGCAGCAAGCAGTGTGCGGGCCAGTTGGGTTGAATCAGAAACAGGCGAAAGTTTGCTTGATTCGCAACCAGCATTCTCGAGCAATTTTTCAGCATCCTGTAATTGTTGCCGAGCATTGCGCCCCCCTTGAACAATGGCTTCATAGCGTGAACCAAGAAAATGAACCGTCTTTCGCTTTGAAAGGCCAGGACGCAGGGTTTCAATATCGTTGAGCGATAATCCTGGCTTTATCTGCCGGAGCAGCTCCGCGGCTGCCTGACGGGCGCTGATACGCTGCCCCTCACGCAACGGGCGGTCACTTTTGCCTTTACGGTACTCTCCAAAACGCTGATGCAGCTCCTCTATAGCGTCAGCCTCATCAAGCAAGCCCTGATTGAGAGAGTGCGCCTGCATTTTTTCATGCAACGCATGAAGACGCGTTTTGATCTGCTCTTTCTGGAGACAGACGGCACTCTCTTTTTGTTCAAGGCTCATTCGACGCTCGGTAAAGTCTGGAGGAAGAAGCATAACCTCTCCAAGCTCTGCGAGTTTTTCGAGCAGATTTCTGCGATCCGACAGATCCGGCAATGCTTGCGTAAGGCGTTCAAGCCGATGCTTTTCCTTCTCCCGCTCCTGCCTGATGAACTGATTCTCCGCCAGCCTTTTGAGCGCCTCATCCAGGGCCTGCCGATGCTCCGCCCACTCTCGGCCAGAAAGTGTAGCCTGTTTACATTGTATATGCAGCTCTTTATGGCGGGCAATCGCCTCATTAATCAATCTGCTTGAGCCCTGTGGCCTAAAAAGCTGATCGCTCTCCTCTTCAAGCTCATCCATGATGGGTTTCAGAGAGGCAATCCCGGCACCGGCGGCAAAAAGTGCCTTGCCCGCCTCCCCCTCCTGGTCAAGAATACCTTGCCCGCCCTGAATCAGTGTTTCATGATTAATACCGTACAGCGCTGTAAAAAGCTCCTTGTCAAAACCATGCAGCCATGGCGACAGCGCTGATGGCTCAAGCGGGTTATCATGCTGATCGAAAAGATCTTTAAGGTTTCTTTTCCTGCGGTAAAAGGTCAACTCGTGCCCGTCACTGTCCTGCAAACTACCACCAACAAGAAGCTGCGGGTTCTGATGAAGAAAATTATCACCGGTGCGCACGGGAAAACCGAAAAACCAGGCATGAAGCGCCCTCATCGCACTGCTCTTGCCAGCCTCATTGGGACCGTACACAATATGTAGAGCGGGAAGAGGTGAAGAAAAATCGAGCACCTGATTGGTAAAATGGCCAAAAGCTTTGAGTTCGAGACGATTGATCTTCATGATGCTCCTCGCTCAATCTTGCCCGTCAGTAGTTCCTTCACTTCATCACGCATGGCTGAAAGCTCGTCGGCATTAAGCCGAAACGGGTCGCCATCGGCAAGCAGGTCTGAGGGAAGTTTGCTGCGAAGTTTTTCAAATTCAGGAACAAGCGCGTCAAGGCTTGACTCTTCAAACTGACAGGATTCAACCGCTTCCAGCAAGGAGTGGAGTGGTGATTCATCAGTAAAATTCTCCAGGGGTTCATCCCTTTTACGGCTCTTTATTACCACTTTTTCAATCCAGACATCACCAAGAGTGGCCGCAACAGCTCGAATCTCCTCACTCCATTGACGGGCATTTTCATGCAGTTGACCATGCAGGGGGGTTATCCCCTCCACAATCAGACGTACCGCAAGCGGACGTCCATCGGTCTTTGACCTCTCCTCTTCAAAACGATCGCGAACAAGATCCGAGAGGGAGTCGATGCTGTCGCAACCAGCAGGATCGACCCTGCAGACTGCCCAGCGAAGAACATCCAACTCCCGCTGTTCCACCTTCATGACGTGCCGATCCTCTACCGAGACCAACGTACACCCCTTCGGACCAGTCTCACGGATATGGCGCCCCTGAGTATTGCCAGAAAAAACAATCCAGGGATCACGGCAAATCTCTTCTCGTTGATGAATATGGCCAAGCGCCCAATAGTGATAACCTTTTGACTTGAGCGCATCAAGGGTACAGGGAGCGTAAGATGCGTGACCCGCTCTCCCGTTCAGGCTGGTGTGCAGCAATCCGATATTGAAGAGCGCCGGATCGGCTTGAGGGAAATCACAGACAAGATCATCCATTACTGAACGGGCAGAAAAACTTTGACCGTGTATGGCGACTTCGTATCGATCAAGGAGATGGGTTGCTGCCTTCCGATGGGGGAAAAGCACGACATTGTCCGGAAGTTTCAACGACCGGGTAATCTGGCTCGCAGCATCGTGGTTGCCTGAAACCATGATCACCGGAATACCTGCGTCACGGAGGCGACCCATACGACTCACAAAATAGATGCCAGTGTTATAGTCTTTCCAGTCGCCATCGTAAAGATCGCCTGCAAGCAACACAAATGCAACATTTTCATCGATCGCCAACTGGACAAGATTGTTAAAAGCACGGCGAGCAGCCAGGCGGATCTGCTCAAGCGGAGCATCCGGATACTCTTCAAGTCCTTTTAATGGACTGTCGAGATGAATATCGGCAGCATGCAGGAAGGTAAACATACGCAAAGAATCAGTTAACAGGAAGTTTGGCATAAACCTTTTCTATAACTGTATGCTCAATATAAGGAGAACGGTTGTTTAGCGATCACGATTTTTTACTCTCCGCATCACTTTTTGCCTCCTTGGATGCCTCAGGCTCAACGAGCTTCTCTTCAGCCTCGGAGCTCTCTGTAACTTTGTTGAATTCATTTTCCAGATCGGCCTGTGCCTTTTTAAACTCCCTCATCCCTTTACCCAGCCCTCTGGCAAGTTCAGGAAGTTTTGAAGGACCGAAAAACAACAGGACAACAAACAGAATCAGCAGCAACTCTTGTCCACCCAATCCAAACATGGCAGTCCCTCCCGGTTATATAAGAGTGTTGTAAATTCAACAATAAAAACGACTTATAACCAGAAAAGCCCTTTAAAAAGGGCTTTTCTGAAAAGCAACTGAAAACCGTATAAACACCTTATCATCACCTGTTCCACCAATTCACCACACATTGTCTAATACGGCATCAACAAAAAGAATTAGCTTAGTCTACAGCTTATTTCTTCTCTGCTGCAGGCTTTGCTTCTTCTTTCTTTACTTCAACTTTCTTGGCAGCTTTTTTAGCAGCTTTTTTCTTGGTAGCCTTCTTCTCTGGAGCTGCCTTTGCATCAGCCTTTGCTTCTACCTTCGGTGCTGCTGCTGGAACTGCGGCATCTGTGGCAAAAGAAACGCCACCAAAAAAACCGGTCATTGCAAGAGAAACAACAATACCTGCGATAAGATTCTTTTTCATAAGTTATTTACTTTTATTTTTAATGGAAATCAACTTTAAATAAACCGAAGCAATTCACTTCTCCCTCAATAGTACGCACTCCTCAAGAATTTCTTTCAAATAATTTCTTGATTTTGTAAATATTTTCACGAGTATCCTTTTTTTGGTAGCAAGCCTTCACCCTCATGCACAGCGACAAAAGCAAACCGAACAGTAACAATTGTATTAACACCTCTCGTTATTTATTTCAAAACATGCGATATGGTTGCGTCCATTGCATGGTAATTTTCGATGAAAAGGGCCTCGCTGTTGATTTTATTCATCAAGAGGTCAATGCTGGTTATGAGAAGATTACCGGCCTTCAGAATGTTATTGGGCTCACAGCATCAGAGGTATTTCCGGATATACAGAATTCACATCCAGAGTTTATCGAGAAGCACTTGATGGTAGCAGAGACCGGGATTCCTGATCGGTTTGAATTTTACCTGGAACCATTGCATAAATGGTTTGATATCTCCGCCTATAGTGTTCAAAAATGGTTTGTTACGGTAATAATTGACGATATCACCGAGCGCAAGGAGGCTGAACAGGAACTCAGGAAAAGTGAGGAACGGTTCAAGACACTTTTTAATAGTCATTCAGCAATCCAGGCTATACTTGATCCTGATACAGGAAAGATTCTTGATGTTAATCAAAAGGCATCAGACTGGTATGGGTGGTCAGTTGAAGAACTCAAGCAGATGTACACGAGGGATATTAATACTCTGACTCCTGAAGCCATAATAAGTAACCTGAAAACAGTTCCGGCACGGCAGCAAAATAAATTTACAGGTTGCCACAGGAGGGCCGATGGTTCCATTCGTGATGTCGAGATTTTCCGTAATAAACTTGAGCTTGATGGCAAGACGGTCATTCATGTTATCATTACTGATATTACTGACCGTCTGCGTGATGAGGAAGAGCTGCGGAGACTGACACGTGCACTCCAGGCGACCAACAAATGCAACGAAGCGCTTATTCACTCTAATGATGAAATGGAGCTTTTGCAAAAAGTCTGCAACATCATTGTCGAAACTGGTGGTTACAGGATGACATGGGTTGGTTATCCCGAAAACGACAGGGCAAAAAGCATATCTGTTGTTGCTGAGGCTGGTTTCGTCGGCAACTATATTGAAAATCTTCAGCTCTCCTGGTCGGATGTGCCCGAAGGGAGAGGTCCGGTGGGAACAGCAATCCGATCTGGACGGTCAAGTGTTGTTAAAAATATTCTTGATGACCCGCTCTTTGAAATATGGCGTAAGGAGGCAATAAGACATGGTTATGCTTCACTTCTGGCTTTGCCACTGAAAGCTGAGAATGAAGTCTTTGGTCTCCTGGCTATCTATTCAGCAAAACCGGATGCCTTCGATGAAGAGGAGACAACATTGCTCAAATCACTGGCTGACAATCTTGCCAATGGTATCACTATGCTGCGTCTCCATAAGGCTCAAGTTCAATTGGAGGAAGAGCGTGAAAAGCTTCAAGCACAATTGCTGCATTCCCAGAAAATGGAGATGGTCGGTCAGCTTGCCGGTGGTATCGCCCATGACTTCAACAACATGCTCGGGGTCATCCTTGGACATACCGAAATGGCCCTTTCAGAAAAAAACCTGTCACAACCAATCCATGCCGACCTTGATGCCATCCAACGGGCGGCTGCACGCTCCGCTGATCTTACCCGGCAGCTTCTCGCCTTTGCTCGAAAGCAGATAGCAATGCCAATAATTCTTGATCTGAATTCGACGGTTGAGGGGATGCTCTCAATGCTGAGACGGTTGATCGGTGAGAATATTTCACTGGATTGGATACCAACAGCAGAACGAACCCTGGTAAAAATAGACCCATCGCAGCTCGACCAAATCCTTGCCAACCTCTGTATCAACTCCCGTGATGCCATAACTGGAGATGGCAGGATCACAATCCAGACAAGCCGACTCTATCTCAATAGCGAAGATTGCCAATCCGGACATCCCAATATAACCCCTGGCGAATACATCGCCCTTGCTGTCACCGATAACGGATTGGGTATCGAAAAAAAGCATTATTCACATATTTTCGAACCATTTTTTACCACCAAGGAAATAGGCAAAGGTACTGGGCTCGGACTCTCGATCGTCTACGGTATCGTGAAACAGAATAACGGCAGTATTGCACTGGAGAGTGTTTGGGGTAAAGGTACCACGATTACAATCAACCTGCCCTTGCACAGAGCAAATACGGATAAAACAGAATATGAACCATCACAGCCGATAACTCTACTGAACAAAAAAACAGTGCTTCTCTGTGAGGACCAACCCGATATTCGGAACGTGTGTCAGTGGATTCTTGAGCAACAGGGCTACATGGTAATCCCTGCTGCAATTCCTCAAGAAGCGATCCGTATTGCATCCAAACACAAAGGAGTTGTAGACCTGCTCCTTACCGATGTTGTCATGCCGGAGATGAACGGCAGCCAACTTGCCGACAAAATACAATCAATTTACCCGACAGTAAAAACACTCTTTATGTCCGGATACACTGCCGACATTATTGCCAGCCACGGTGTGGTTGAAAATGGAGTGAACTTTATCCAGAAACCATTTAGCAGTAAACAACTTGTCAAAAGCGTACAGGAGTCACTGAATTTGATGTAATCTCACCCTCCTTGCCCTCCATTATAACTACCGTATTTTTGACAAGTACGATAAGCCAGTAGCAAGCTTTGCGATTCTTGCCGACAGGTACCGTCAATGGCGACCAAATTCCTGGGGCTTTGCATTTGCAGGCAGCAAACATACATTGGAATTTTCAGTCGTCAAGCTGATTGATTATGAACCAGAAATTGATGAGCTTCTCACATTGGATAATGCGTTTGGATTGATAACGGCGACACATTTACTCACCCAGCACACCCGCAGGAAAAATGAAAAGCGCTATCACGCCAAACTCCGGTTGATACGCTTGCTGTATGAACGCCAATGGGAGCGTAAGCGCATTGTGGAACTTTTGCGGGTGCGTTGTGGTACCTGCCCGGCAAGCATACTCCCACTCCGCTTCCGTTGGCAAACGATATGTTTTTCCCGTTTTTTTAGACATGTATTCTCAATACGCTACCGCATCAATCCAATCGACCCGTAGCACAGTATGGTTCTCTTCACTCTGAGGAAGAACACTGCCAAACACGCCCTGCCGCCAGTTCAAATTCTCACCAAAAGAAAAGACGAGCAACTGTACTTGTTCCCTACCTGTCCGATATCCTGTTGCTTCCACAAAACTCTTAAAATCAGCAACAGTCACTGCGTATTTGCTCATATAAAAATCGCTCAACCGCACCTGATGCTGAACTTCATCGTTCTTTCTGCCAACTTCACCATCTGAACTCCCCATCATAAACTCGCCGCCACGGATAAAAACAAAGTTCGAAGGCACGACCTTTTACACACCAGCAGTCGAGGTTGTAGTCAAACAGAGTAATGCCGAAAGCCAGAGTGCCGAAACAGTGATGCATATTTTCCACTGTCGCTGCAGCAGCAACAAAAACCTCTCCCTGAGTACAGCATCTCCTCCCATCAGCGAAGCTCTGCACCGCATGGTCATACTCTTCATCATCTCCCTCCTTTTTGCTGGTTACTGATTACTGGGAAAAAACGGCTTCCGCGCAATTTATCTTTTACACCGGTTGTACAGCAAATTAAACATTACTTCTTGAACACAACATGAGCGAATCGCATCGCATTGTACCACAGACCAATCCTTTTCGATAAACGCTTCGTCTACGGTGACAAGCAGACCAGCAACCCGTTCAATCGTTGATTTTTTTCGGCGGAAATGTTTTCATCTGGCACGTTCAAATCTCAGGCTTTTTTTCAGGCAAAAAGTTGTTACGATTGAATAAGACGTTGCAGCAGAATCTCTTCAACATTGCGTCGGCTGTCGAGTACCGCTGTTATATAAACATTGCTGTCTGCGATCCGATACAACAACCTCCATGGAGAAATAATCAGCTCCCGATAGATAAAAACGCCGTTAGACTGAAGCTCCGGAACAACCCTGCCTCGCTCGGGAAAAGTATATAACCCGGAAGCTTTATCCCTGATGTTTTCCAGAACAGGCAAAGCATTCTGCACCTTATCGCCAGCAATAAAGGTGATAATCTCCCTGAGATCCCGTTCCGCAACTTCAGTCCATAAAACACTGTAGCTCGCACTCATGAGGCCTGCTCTTTCAACAGACGTTCAAGTTCGCTGAATACCTCCTCTTGCGGGCGAATATTGCCTTT
>JBAXBW010000062.1:0-9132 GCA_037141805.1 Chlorobiaceae bacterium
CCACACAAGTGACGTTCAACAAAAACATTGTCACCATCAACCCAACCGCTGATTTACATGCGGGACATCACTACCACGTTACCATAGCAAGCGACGCTATCAAGGACGTGGCTGGCAATGCATACACAGGTATCAGCGATGCAACAACGCTCGATTTTACCACGATTGTCAACCCGGCTCACGATCTTACCGAAAACGTCACCTTCTGGAAAACCGGCGCGGCTATCAGCGATGTTGCTACAACCATCACCTCGGTGCCAACCGGTGGCACACACCCCATAGCACTGAAAAACATTCATATTGCCGCTGATGGCAGCCATGTTGTGGAGGTATGGGCAACCACGCCAAACAGCACAACCGGCAGCATGGAGCTCGAATTTGCCTTGCCAACAGGCTCCAGCGCAACATGGCAATCGGCAGCCAATCTACCCGTTGGATGGACATCTGCAGCCAACACCGTCGCCACTTCAGGTCACCTTCTTGTTGGTGGTATGAGCGCCAATCCGCTGGCTGAAGGGCAGGTCAAACTTGGCACCCTCACCATTACCATGCCAACAAATCCTGATAACCTTGAGTTGTTGCTTGTCGGTGGTCAGCTTGGAGATAACGATATCGAAGGTTTTGGCATCAGCAGTATCAGCTCAAACACCGGCAGTGGCAATGAGTACATCTACCACTCGCTGAACGATGGCAACTACAACCTTGCTGTTGATAAACTGGCTGGAGCAAGGGAAGCAAGCGCCGTACACGCAAACGATGCCCTTGCTGCCCTGAAAATGTCGGTGGCCATCAATCCAAATAGCGATGGGAGCGGCGTTTTACCCTACCAGTTCCTTGCAGCCGACATTAATCAAGACGGAAGAGTGCGGGCTAACGATGCGTTCAACATCCTGAAAATGGCTGTTGGTCTTGACACTGCGCCGGAAGACAAGTGGATTTTTGTCTCCGAAGATGAGGCTCTTGCGGCAACCATGAGTCGTACAGCCGTGGATTGGTCTGTTGCCGATATCAATGTTCTCCATAACGCCGACACTCAGCTCCACCTTATCGGCATTGTCAAAGGCGATGTTGATGGCAGTTGGGTGGCGTAAATCAGTGTGAGTTTTTGGCATGGAGAAGCAATACACCCCAACTCTCCCTGCCGGATTTTGTATATTGGCAGAGATGATCATGGGTGATGCTGAATTGCACATACAGCACTAATTCCGGCCAGGCACTCGCCGAATGGTGCTTGAATCTGTGTCAACCAGCCATGATTGGCGGGTACAGTCAACTGTACTCAAAAATTTACCCACTGTCGGTTCTATGATCTATCCTTGCTGAACAGGTTGTTCTTGACAAGGGAGTTGACGATGTTCTGTACGGCGAGAGAGAGGCCGGAAGGATTGATTTTGCTGATAACAAGGGCGAGGGTGTATATTTTTCCTTCAAGGGGGAGGAATTTGTTGACGATAACCACATTGTCCTTTTTCAGACGGCAATCTCCTCCAAGGAAGTTGCCTTTTTCGTAACGCAAGGTGTACCCAAGCTCCTTTATGGTGGTTTCAAGCAGGGTGAGTTGTGCTGTTTTTTTCATGAAAGTTCACCTTCAAACGCCCTGTTCTGAGGCTTATCCACGCATTCGCGGGTCAAGTGCATCCCGGACACCGTCGCCGATCAGGTTAAAGCAGACGACTGTGGTCAGGATGGCAATGCCGGGGAACGTTGAAATCCACCAGTAGTTCAGCAGACTGTCGCGCCCTTCATTGATAATGTTTCCCCAGCTTGGGGTGGGAGGCTGAACGCCAAGACCAAGAAAGGAGAGCCCCGCTTCAGTAAGGATAATGCTGCCGATTCTCAGGGTTGCCGCTATAATGACCGGTGTAAGGGTATTGGGGGCAAGGTGCCGGAAGATTATTCTCATGTTAGAAAGACCAAGAGACTTGGCCGCAAGGATAAACTCCTGCTCCTTGAGCGAGAGTACCTGGCTTCTGACTATTCTGGCCACTCCCATCCATCCGGTAAAGGAGAGGGTGATGACGATGAGATAGATGGAGTTGCCAAAGGTTGCTATGATGATGAGGATGAGAAAGAGCGCAGGAAAGGCTATCAGAACATCAACTATTCTCATCATGATGGCGTCGATCCAGCCGCCGAAATAGCCTGATGTGACACCAATGACAGTGCCAAGGCTGACGGAGATCAGGACAACCAGAAAGCCTATTGAGAGTGAGATTTTCGAGCCGTAGATTACCCGGCTGAGAATGTCGCGCCCGTATTGGTCAGTACCAAGAATAAAGGTACGGGTAACAGCAATTTTATTCTCTTTTGTTTTTGCCAGTTCGTCAAGAGCGATAGTTTTGGTGCGCATGCCCTGGCGATAGATCACCTTGTCGCCTTCCAGGTGATATTCGTTGACAAACCTTATGGAGTTGGGTTCGTTGCGTGTTTTCAGTCTCTGGAAATCAGCGATCAGACTGTTTGCAAGATCGATGGATGTTCCGGTGCCTTTTTGCAGGGGTATGATCAGGTTTTTCGGTTGATTGAGCACGAGTGCGTCTAATCGAGCGAGCGGTGGTTGATAGGCGGTGACCAGAAAGTCCTGTTGGTCATAAGGGCTGAAGGGAGCGATGAACGGAGCGAGGAATGCTGCCGAATAGAGGATAAAAATCACGCATGAAGCATAGATGGCTATGGTATGTCGCATGAATGCCCTGAGGCTTATTTTACCGAGGCTCAGTTCTTCGTGTGTCGGGTCTCTTCTTTTTCTGAAAGATTTTAGTGCAATAAGCCCAATAATGAGCGGTATTGCCACAAGGTAGATTGCTCCAGCCCAGAATTCTATAATTTCTGGGGAGAATATTTCCATAAAAGCTGTCGGAGCAGAGAGGAAGAGGACTGTTGCTGTAAAAAGTGAGTGTAAACTGATCAAGACAAGTTCTGCCTTGACGCTCAGAATGAGCAGAAAAACAAAAAGAGAGATAATCAGAAAAATGGGTATTCCTTTTTTCTCTACTCTGCCCTGGTCAACGCCGGTTTTGTTGTTCAGCAGGGATGATGGTATGCTGCTCTCTGTGTTCAAGCTCGTGTCGCTGTCGGTGGTTGTTTTATGAAACAAAAAAAAGCTGCTTTTCCCGGAAGAAAAGCAGCTTTGCATAACAATGAACCGGGTTCGTCAACTGAGGCTGAAAAATTCTCAGCTTTCTGTTGATGGAACCTCTTCAACAGTGGCTTCTGCTTCTTTTTTCGAGGCAAGTATGGTAATAACAGGAGTATCCGGATCGTCCATGATGGTGAGTGACGCATAAGCTGCCATCGGGATTTCCCTGACGTGCAGAGAATGGCCGATTTGAAGCGCTGTAACATCGATCACGATATGATCAGGCATGTTTTCCGGTTTGCCCTTAATCGTGAGTGCATGAAGAATAATCTGCAATTTCCCGCCTTTTTCAACGCCGATACTGTCACCGGAAACAGCAACCGGGACTTCGAGTTCAATGATCTCGTCAGCGGAGAAGAGCTGGAAGTCGGTGTGAATGATACGGTCGGTCACCGGGTGAAATTGAACGTCTTTGATAAAAGAGCGCTTGATTTTACCGTCTGGGAACTGAAGATCAATAATATGTGATTCAGCCGAATGCACGATTTTTTTTAAAGCCAATTCATTGACGCCGATTGCGACGGTTTCTTCGCCTTTATGATAGACAACAGCAGGAACGACACCACTCTTCCGCAGTTTTTCAGCGTCTCCCTTTTTGATAATACGAGGCTCTACCCCTAATACAATAGTTTCCATGCTCTTCCTTTATCTCTTTTATCGCTTGTGTTTAATGAAGGTTCGTAAGTTTTTCGATGATATTTTTGCTGTCGAACAGGCAACTGACAGAATCATCTTCATAAATACGTTTTATAGCCTCACCGATGAGATTGCTGACAGATACGGTCTCAATTTTCGATGAGTAGGCGTGATTCGTTATTACTGAATCGGTGACGATTAATTTTTCCAGTACAGAAGCGTTGATTCTCTCAATGGCCGGGCCCGAAAGAATGGGATGTGTTGCTGCTGCATAAATCTTGAGTCCACCTGCTTCACGGATGGCTTTTGCGGCATTTACTATGGTTCCGGCCGTGTCGATCATATCGTCAACGAGCAGAACGTTTTTACCTCTGACATCGCCGATAATGTTCATGACTTCGGCAACATTGGCCGCTGGCCGGCGTTTGTCGACAATCACCAGGTCGGTACCGAGTTCTTCCGCAAATTTTCTGGCAAGCTTGACACCGCCAACATCAGGAGAGGCTACAACAAGGTTGTCACGAAATTCCCGGTGACGAATATCGTTTATGAGTACAACACTGGAATACAGGTGATCGAACGGAATATCAAAAAATCCCTGAATCTGGGGCGCGTGCAGGTCCATGGTCAGGATACGGTTGGCTCCAGCCTGGGTGAGCAGGTTAGCAACAAGCTTCGCTGTAATGGCAACGCGGGGCCTGTCCTTTCTGTCCTGTCGGGCATAGCCATAATAGGGCATGACTGCCGTTATTCTTGCGGCTGAAGACCTTCTTGCAGCATCAATCATGATCAATAGCTCCATCAGGTTGTCGCCAGGAGGGTTTGTGGACTGGATGATGAAGAGGTCCGATCCACGAACGGATTCGAAATAGTTGACCGAAATTTCCCCGTCGGAGAAATTTTCTACCTTTGCATTACAAAGATCCATGTCAAGGTATTCGGCAATTTTTGCTGAGAGGGTCGGATTGCTGCGCCCTGCGAAAATTTTAATGGGTTTTGCCTTTGTATCCTGCATTATCGAATGAAAGGGATTATATTATGGCAGTACGTTTAACGCCCCAAATTATGTTTCAAATCGTCTTACCAAAAATGATTACATTTAGGCGAACTCAAATATAACTAAAAAGGCTGAAAAATTAACTAATTTTTTCCTCTTTCTAAAGTGCGGTTATTTGCTTGAAAAATATGACTATTCAGGAGATCAGGGACTATCTTGGACAATTTATTGATGCCGTTGAACTGGTGGGGAGTGATGATGGGCTGATTTCTGGTCCCGCAAAGATTGAAACGGCGCAAAAGGGGCAGTTTACTTTCGTTGCCAATGACAAATATGCAAGGTTTCTTGCATCTACTGGGGCGTCGCTGGTTATTGTTCATCACTCACTTGGTGTTGATGACTTTGTTCATACGACCTCTTTTCTGAAAGTTGATGATCCTTATACTGCGTTTGTTTTTCTCCTGCAAAAATTTGCGCAGCCCCGTTCCATGGCGGCAAAAGGTATTGCATCGACGGCCGTGATTGGTGAAGGGGTTTCAGTTGGTGAAGGAGTTTCGATTGGAGAGTATGTTGTTATCGGTGATTGCTGTTCACTTGGGAAAAATGTCGTTATTGGGGCTCATACTGTTCTCTTGCATGATGTTTCTGTCGGAGATGATGTTGTTATTTTTCCTGGAGTTACCTGCTACAATGGTACTATTGTCGGCAACAGGGCAGTCATCCATTCGGGAAGTGTTATCGGAGCGGATGGTTTTGGTTTTGCGCCGCAGAAAGATGGTTCTTATGTGAAAATTCCTCAGATGGGTATTGTGGAAATCGGCGATGATGTGGAAATAGGATCAAATTCGACTATTGACCGTGCCACGTTAGGGAGCACTGTTATAGGCAGGGGAGTGAAGATTGATAACCTGGTACAGATTGCCCATAACTGCACGATTGGTGACGACACAGTCATTGCCGCGCAGGCTGGCATTTCGGGAAGCGTCACGGTTGGCCGTCATTGCCTGATAGGGGGGCAAGCCGGGTTTGCAGGTCATCTTGAGCTTGCTGACAACATACAGGTTGCTGCAAAAACAGGAATCTCGAAATCCTTTCTTCAGCCGGGTATTGCCCTGCGGGGAACTCCTGCACAGCCGATGCGCGACCAACTGAAGCACGAAGCGATGCTTCGCAACCTTGGAGCCATGAAAGAGAAGCTTGATCGTCTCGACGCTGAACTGAAAGAGTTGAAGATGAAGTGAAGTACTTTCGATCTTTTTGGAGTTTCACGTCCAAAAAGGTCAGATTTCTATAATAGCCACCGGAGATGTTCTCTGGTGTTGCGCTTTGTAGTGGAATTGCTATACACAACCCTGTACCCCGAAGCAGTTGCGGGGTCGTTGATCGAAAGGTCTTTTTTAAAAAAGGATCAATTCAGTCATCAAATGACTCAGCAACGGAGTCATCAACGGACCCTTCGGCTTCGAACCAATCGTCGCGGTTTTCTCCGTGCCGTTCTCCTTTCTTTTTCCAAAGGTAATATGCTGCGAGCCTGACAGACTCATCACGCTCCTCGTCTGTCAGATAAAGGTCTTTTTTCTTCCCTTTTTTCTTTCCGGATGATTTGTTTGACATGGCGGTTTGATTTTTTTCAAGGGTTAGAAAATATCCAGAGTCAATATCATCACCCCTCCCAGTGCTCATAGCCGGAATTCCTGCAAGTATAAGGGTTATTTCCCTCTATGTTAAAGTGCTTCATCATTGCGTCCCACTCCACAAGCCTGATCTCATTCAGGGTACATGTAAAACCTTCCTTTTTGATAAATACCATCAACCGATCCCTGCACTCCTGATCAGATTTAAGCTTGTCAATATACTCTTTTGCCTGTATTTGTGACATATTCGACTCCGTTATTTGGACAATGAAACATGACGTGACAACACACCCGGTAAAAGGACACAATACACCCAATGCGTATCAAACAATTCTTTCGCGAGAGAAGTTCCGTTTATTACGTTTTTATCAAAATGTTTAACACACAAGACATTTTGTTTATTTCCTTACGATTTCCTGCAGGGTTCAACAGTGACTCTATCGCATTGCCGTATAGCATCGGAGCCCAGACATCCATCATAACAATAATAGGTGCAGAGAGAATTCCCGGCACGGTATATGAAATTGTTCGGTAAATGTGCCGGGAACAGGACGAACAGATTATGAAAGGTTTCTGGGTACCTGGGATGAGTGGTGGTGCAGAATGGGTGTTGGAAGTGAAATGTCCATCACAAAAGTAAAGCGTGAAGGGAAAGAGAGTAGTACCTGGTCGACCTCAAATTCAAATGAATAGATGCCGCTGAGGGTATGGAGTGTTTCGCATTGAGAATGCTTTCTGAGCGCCTTGTTATGCAGGCGCACACCAAGTCCGTCTCTTGTTGCAAGCTGCCCGAAGTAATTTCTGATGCCCTCAAGAGATATGACAGTATGGGGAGAAAATGTGGGGATAAGGACTGCTGATTCATTGTAAAGCGCTGTAATGTCATCTGCATTTCCGCTGCAGACTCTTGAGACCCATTGAAAAAGAACCTCTTCGGCAGTTTTAAAATACATCATGGTACTTACGTTTTGTTTTCCATTGTAGTACTCTGTCGGCACAAGAAGCCTTGAAGGGCCAGCATGTGTGGATGGAAAGGTAAACAATTTTTGTTTTTTCTCAGGTCAATAATTACAAAGCCTGAACTGAATACGTTCAGGCTTTGTAAGAGAAAGAAATATAACGTGATAAAATAAGCTACAGTTTCAGTTCACCTGATTCTGCCTGGCGTTTGAGTGCTTCGTTTGCATAGATCAGTACCTCAACGCGGCGGTTGAGCCTGCGGCCGGTTTCCGTTTCGTTGGTTGAAACAGGTCGGGTTTCACCGTACCCCACAGGGGAAACTCTGCCGCCAGAAACACCATAAGCCTTAAGAAGTGTAGCAACTGATTCGGCACGTCTTTCGGAGAGCAACTGATTTGTGGCTTCGCTGCCGATATTGTCGGTATGCCCTTCGATGACAATATTGGTGTCATTGTACCGGTTCAGAATTCTTGCGAGTTGTTCAATATTGCTTCTGCTGGTTGCAGTTATGGTTGATGAGCCGGTAGAAAAGAGAATACCTGAGTCAAAAATTACTCTGATGCTTTCGCCAACACGTTGAACGTTTGCGCCATCAACATTACGATCAATTTCAGCGGCTTGTTTGTCCATGTAATTACCGATAATCGCGCCAGTTGCTCCACCGATAACGGCGCCGATAATTGCTCCTTTAGCCCAACTGCCCGAGCGGCTGCCGATAAGACCGCCAAGCACGCCGCCAGCGGCTGCTCCGATCTGAGCATCTCGACCGGCATTAGTCGTTGTCTGGCAACCCCACGTCAGGCCTGTCATGGCAAGGATAAGTAAAAACGCTACTGGTTTTGTTAACTTCTGTGGTTGAGTCATTGTCATTATTGTTTATAAGTTAGAGAAAAACCAAAAAAATGGTTAAGGGTTCACTATATCACTCAGGTACCATAAGCAGACCCTAAATCAGGTTAAGGCGGGCGATAGGGTGATCACGGAAAAAGGTCAAAATACTTTTTTATGGACAAGTATCATACACTTACCTGGGTTCAGAAAATTCCTGTTCCAATTGATGCGGCATGGAGCTTTTTTTCGTCACCGGCTAATCTTGCCCGTATTACTCCTCCGGAAATGATGTTCCGAATAACCGGTGGCACAGTGGATGAGAACATCTATCCGGGCATGATCATCTGTTACACGCTGTATCCCTTCATGATGCTGCCGATAAGATGGGAAACCGAAATTACTGTTGTCAAAAAACCTTTTTACTTCGAAGATTGTCAGAAATCGGGCCCTTATGAGCATTGGCATCATCGGCATTATTTCAGGGAGATTGAGGGTGGTGTTGAAATGACGGATTTTCTGCAATACCGACTTCCAATGGATTTTTTTGGAGAACTTGTCAATACCTTGATCGTCAGTCGGCGCCTTGAGGAAGTTTTCAACTACAGGCGCAAAAGAGTAGAGGTAATTTTAGGTTCTTTCCAAAACGATTGAAAACAGGACGGGAAAGGTTGGGATGGCTCAGAGTGCTTTGAGCTAAGCAGTAAGCCTTATATATTTTATAGAAAATCAGGGCGCAGGCTTCTCATCAGGATAAATCTTTCGGTATAACTGGTCAATTCCTTCGAGTACTCTCGGCCCGGGACGCAGAAAAAGATTATTGTCAAACCGGTCGTACACGTGATGGCTTTTCACGGCAGTAATAGAATCCCACCCCGGACGGTTGAGAACATTATCGGCGGCAGTGGACTCTTTTGCCATGTACATGCAGGCAATGA
>JBAXBW010000063.1:0-8804 GCA_037141805.1 Chlorobiaceae bacterium
TCACGCTGTGTTGTGCCGGTGATGATCCTTACTTTCGCAAAAGGAATTCCTGCTGAGCGATCCGCTGGTTGAGGAATGCCTCCTTCTCCGGGAAGCGCGCTGGGCATATAGTCGAGTACAAGCACCTCGATTCCGTTCCACG
This sequence comes from Chlorobiaceae bacterium, assembly GCA_037141805.1. Taxonomy (GTDB): domain Bacteria; phylum Bacteroidota; class Chlorobiia; order Chlorobiales; family Chlorobiaceae; genus Chlorobium. Next base: position 143 of record JBAXBW010000063.1, read on the forward strand.
ATGCCGTTGTGCCCTTGCGGACTTCAAGCGTCGCTTTTGACTTGTTCATCATGAGCTTGTCGCTATGAGGATCATAGAGCAAAAGCTGGGGCGGATACTCCTCAAGTGAAAAATCATGCAGAAAAACAGAAAAAGGGAGCTGCAGGGGCGTATCGCTCTCCATCGGATAGCCAAGGCTGCCCGATTTTCCTTCCTCAACCGGAACAATAAGTCGTTGGAGATCGGAACTGCCGAAAACAGCGCAGGAAAGCGCTATCCAGAATCCGGCGTGAAAAAGGATAAACTGCACGTCCTGTACTTTAAAAGGGACGAGCCTCCAGGAAAGTGACAGTCCGAGGTTAGCAAGAAAAAGAAGAACAACAAGGGCAAACGGCCAGCCCGAAAAGATTTTGTGTATTCCCAGACGAGCAGGCAGTGAGGCCGATACTACGGTTCCCTGCGGTAGAATACCACCGATGAGGGAAAGAAGGGAAATCCCAACAATAAGACAGAGACCGAGAGGAATTCCGCCAAACCATTTGACACCGGGAGTGTTTCTGAAACCAAGGCCGATACTCAGCACCAGAAGGGCAAAAAGCGACAGAGCTATAGCATTGACTGGCGAGCGGGGCAGTGTGATACCGCTTCCTGAGGTTGCAAATTCAATGACAAATCCCAGAAAAAGTGCAACTGCCGTAAAAAGAGCAGATTCCCTGAACTCCCAGGGCTCCTGAAACCAGCGACGCCGGACAACTACCATAAGTGACTACCTGAACTTTGTTATTAATTAAAACTTCTGTGAGGTACACATCCTGTATGCAATCCCGGGCATAATCTGTTGCGGCTATCATTATACAGGAAATAAAGGCTATTCGTTGATCTGCACTTCGGATTTTATGAATACCAGGAGGAAAAATACGGCAAAAAAGGCTTTTGATAACTATAACTACTTTTATTTATAAAGGATAGTAATAATAAACGTTTTGCTGTAATAAAGCAAAATATACAGGAGTGGATTTTGTTTAACAAACAATCGTTAATATTCTTTCTTACAATCTGTGATGTTGAACCTCTATGGCGGTACACCTGAGAAGTACACGGGAACAAAAAAATAATATTGCGCTCTACTGGATAAAACTCTTGACTCTTTGTAATTTATTTCATATATATCCAGTGATTCTTAAAAGCCGCTTAAAAAGCGGTTAAAATCGCGAGCAAAAGATTACCAACTCAAGATCATTTTTCTTTAAAAATCAAACCGTGCTCGGTTTTTGTTTTTTTTGAGAAGAGAATTAGCAATTGTTACATTCCTTATACGTCCAGAGGTTATACTCTACCATTATCCGCAAAGTGTCAATACCGGTTTGTTGTCTTACGTTAGAAAATTTTATTTGAAAATCGGCCTTTTTGGGGGAAGATAGATTTTTGTGTGAGTTCCTTTTTATAATATGTGAAAGGTACACCATCTCATTCTGTCATTCCTCGTTGACTTAAGAATTCGCAAGTTTTTTCTGTCAGGCGTTCGGCATACTGGTCTTTGATTCATCAAGGATTCGATGCGTTGAAACGGGTTGTCATTTTGGCGAGTTGCCTTGATGCCTTCTCTTGGTTTTTTGTTTTTCGCAGAGTTAAAATTATTCACCTTATCATAAAATAATGGAGTAGCTCATGAGAAAGTCGACCTATGCCTCGATTGCATCAATCTGTATGCTTCCGGCTCTGTTCTGGAGTCAGGACAGCTCCGCCATTCCGAATTGGTCACGCAAGTATGGCACCTCGTGCTATACCTGTCACTCAGGGTTTCCTACAAGAAACTCTTTTGGTGAAGCATTCAAGGCAAATGGCTTCCGCTGGCCAGGTGGAGAGGATGCCGATCATGCCAAACAGGAACAGGTAAAATTAGGCGCTGATGGCTGGAAGAATACGTTTCCGGATTCTCCATGGCCCTCAGATCTTCCTGGTTATGCACCTGTTGCTATCTTTGTGACCGGTAATTTGGTCAACTACAAGGATAAGGTTCAAAAAGCCAATGGCACACAGATATCACCACAACTTCTTAACTGGAACGGTCCTTTTGATGCCCGTATTCTCTTTGGCGGTACCATCGGAGAAAATGTCGGCTTTTTTGGTGCTATTCAGGGACTTGCCCCTACAGCAACAAATTCTCAAGTCTCATCAAATTTTAGAGCAACATGGTCATTTTCTCCAGGAGTTATGCTGGGCGTGGGGAATTCTTTCAACTTCTTTTCAAGCGGAGAAGATATTTCTACTTATTCAAGAGTATTTCCCTCAACAAATGGAACAGGCCTTGAATTCACTTATGTAGCAGGTGAAAAGAGCGGAGGTGTCAATATTTATGCAGGTGTTGCAGGTAAAGGAACAAACGCATCGCAGCTCTCTTCCGATGGAACAAAAATAGGCTCAGTAACCGCATTAAACGCAGGTAATTCAGCCACTGCAATAAACAACACTTCTGTGCCAACTCATCTTGATGATATCAGATATATTCGTGCAGAATATAAAATTGGTGGTGCCGGTGTGCTGAGTGGAGCTGGTGGAACTCTGGGTAATGGATATCTGGGCATGGATAATCACCTTGGAATTGGGGTGGGTATTGTTGATACAAAACCAGGATACAGTACTTTTCTGGGTGAGGAGACGGTTTATGGCGTTGATGCTACCGGGAACTATGGTAGTTTTACGGGCGGCGTAGCTTATAGCAAGGGTAAAGTGTTGAGATTGAGTAACTACGCTGTTGATGCCGGGTATTTTGTTTATCCCTGGCTTAAAGCTGCTGTAGCATACTCTAATTTAGGCGTTGTTGGTGTTAACCAAAACAATCCGACCTATACAACTACTGTGACAGCATGGCCTAAAGCCAATATCTCCCTTGCGGCTGCCTACAAGTTGTTCTCAAAGAAAAACGACCCGACAAAGGCAACAACAACAGGTGAGAATAATCCAAATACCTTTACGTTGACCGCAGGGCTCGGGTTTTAATTGCTGCTAATGAGGGACGATCCTTCATTCCACATTTGGAAAGGCGTGTTCAGCGAGCACGCCTTTCCCTTGGACATGCAGCTAACGTCCAGCTTAATTTTTGTTGTGTGTGTGGAAAGTGTGCTTTCAAAGCGTAAAATGTATTAAAGATTGTGAGCACACTTTTTTATATCGGTCAACAGTGAAACCGTGGCGTTAAGAGAACAGGTTATTTTTCGGAAGAGACTCATTGAAAGCAAAAATCAAGCTGCCATGCAGGATGACAGAGAGCTCGTAACAGGGCAAAAAGAAGAGCGTAGTGACCGGGGAAGAGCTGGGGGTGGAAAGGCGAAATCCAGTGACCGGAGGAAATTTTTAATGCGTGTGGGTTGGGGAAGCCTTGCGGGATTCCTTGCCATAAACTCGGCGGCCTTTTTGCGGTTCTTTTATCCAAGGGTACTCTTTGAACCGCCGTCGCAGTTCAAGGTAGGGTTACCGGCAGACTATCCCCTTGGCACGGTGAGTTCCCAGTACCAAAGGGAGTATCGCACCTGGATTATCAGACTGCAGGATGGGGCCTTTTTTGCGATGGAGACGAAATGCACCCACCTTGGCTGTACGCCGAGCTGGATGGAGTCCCAGAAAAAGTTCAAGTGCCCCTGCCATGGCAGCGGCTACTATATCACAGGCCTTAACTTTGAAGGCCCGGCACCAAGGCCGATGGATCGTTTTAAAATCAGTCTTGCCGAAGATGGTCAGCTCCTTGTGGATAAGACGATAAAGTTTCCCGGTATTCCGGGTAAGGAATCAAATGAGGTCTATCCTCAGAGTTTATTGAGAGTTTGACTGGTCTCCGATAATTGAAACCATTATGAACGATGAACACCGATGAAAATGTAGTGACAGCCGAGCCATCTCATCTCAAGAGAGAGGCTGCAAAGAGCAAGAGGGCCGCTGCGAGAATCATTACTGAACTTTGTACGGGTTGCGGCATTTGTGTCAAGACCTGTCCAGTCAACTGTATAACGATCGTCGAGTCGGACTTGAACTTTACGGGCATAGCCAAAGTGGATGAGCGTTGTACGGGTTGTAATATCTGCGCCATCGACTGCCCGTGGACTGGTGTCGAGATGATTAATCCGGATGGTTCGCGCAAGGATGAAGTTGAATATGAGAGGCAGTTAAAGAAGCTGCGCGGGTATCATTAAACTGTTTTGACAATATAACGTGACGGGACTATGAAAAGCCTTCCAGAGATAACCGACAAGGTCAAAAAAAATCTGATATGGAAATCCATATTCAGAAGAGATTATCGTAATACGGTAAGAGACAAGGCCCAGGCTGTTTTCGGCAATGTCTTTCTTCATCTGCACCCGGTGCAGGTTCGTGAAAGCGCAGTCAAACTCCGTTTTACCTGGGGCATGGGAGGCATCACCTTTTTTGCCTTTATTCTTCTTGTTATTACCGGTGTCGTGCTGATGTTTTATTATCACCCAACCATTGATCAGGCTTACACGGACATCAAGGATCTTGAGTTTCAGGCGCCCTATGGCGTTATTCTCCGCAACCTCCATCGTTGGGGAGCACACTTCATGGTTATTGTGGTGATGATCCACATGTTTCGTGTTTTCATGACAGGCTCCTATAAAGCTCCGCGTCAGTTCAACTGGGGTATTGGTGTTTTTCTGCTTGTGCTTACCTTTCTGTTGAGTTTTACTGGCTATCTTACTCCATGGGATCAGCTTGGTTTCTGGGCAATCACTGTGGGAACGAATATGGGGGCAGCAACTCCCTTAATTGGCTATCAGGGGCCATTCAGTGAATACCTTCATATAACCCCGTATAATGATATCCGTTTTGCACTTCTTGGCGGCGCCCAGGTTGGTGGAAATGCACTGCTCAGGTCTTACATCTGGCATTGTGTCGCTATTCCGCTGATCTCAATTATCCTGATGTTTGTTCATTTCTGGCGAGTCAGAAAAGACGGCGGAATTTCAAAACCTCAAAAATAACAGACCGGGCAAAGTCGACTATGAACCCATTTATTGAAATTATTACCCAGCCTGATAATATCGCCATTGTGATTATGATCATCATGGTGACCTTTTTTATGGCATGGGCTTTTCAGCAAGCCTTTCAGAACGACAGGCTTCTTGCGGCGGGGCTTCCCGTTGAAGGTGAAAATGACAAGTTTGTTGACACGTTCAAACCGCTTGTGCGTATTGAGCTTCTCATTTCCATTGTTGTGATGGTTGGTCTTACGATATGGTCGATAGCCGTCGATGCTCCCCTTGAGGAGATCGCAAACCCGACTATAACACCAAATCCCGCAAAGGCTCCCTGGTACTTTCTTGGTCTTCAGGAGCTGCTGGTTTACTTTGATCCCTGGCTTGCCGGTGTTGTGCTGCCATCACTGATTGTGGTCGGCCTTCTGGCAATTCCCTATATTGATATTAATCCGAAAGGGAATGGCTATTACACTTTTTCAGAGAGAAAGTATGCCATTATGATCTTCTCATTCGGCTTTTTTGTGCTCTGGCTTCTTTTGATTGTGATCGGCGTTTTCTTCAGGGGACCTGGCTGGTTGTGGTATTGGCCCTGGCAGGAGTGGGATCATTCGCGTGTTGTTTTTGAACCCACGAAAGATTTGACCGCTGTCATTGGCATTGACTCACGTTCGCTCCCTGGATTTATTATCGGTGCGTTTGTAGTGGGCTCTTACCTGGTTGGCGGAATGATTGCGCCTTATCGCTACTGGAAAAAGAACAATCCTGAACTCCTGGCAAAACTGGGGATTGTTCGGTATGTAACCATCATGTTTTTGTTTATCACCATGATGTCCATACCGATCAAGATGGTGCTGAGGCTGGTTTTCCTTATTAAATATATATGGATAACCCCCTGGTTTAACGTTTGATAGCGGCTCATTGCATTCAGGTACACCCTAACAGGTCACTCTAAAAGTCCAAAAAAAACTGTTGAAAATGGCGAATGAGAATAAAAATAATTCATCCTTGAGAGTCTATCTCTTTGTGTTTTTCAGTGCACTTCTTCTTGCTCTCTCTCTTTGGGTGGTATGGGATGACGAGTTTGGCCTGAGACCATGGAAAAAATACCAGGAAGAGTTCAAGACACTAAAGCATGACCAGCTTGAAAAGGATTACCGTAAAGCAGTGGTTGAATTTCAGAGATCCGGGGGTCATGCCAGGCTTGCTAATCTGGAAGCACAGCTTGCCAAAGCTGAGGCTGCTTTTCAGGGCAAGACAAACCAGGAAAAATACAAACAGTTGACCTCGCAGTTTGATGCGGTTCATGAACAAGTGGCGCTTAACCAGAAAGAGCTGCAGAATGCGCGCGGACTGTTTCTTGAGTCAGAGTACTATTTTACCAAGACACAGAAGCAGGAATACAAGGTCAAGATGGATGAGCTTCAGCGTCAGATCGACACTATCGTACTGCGTGGAGAGGCTTTGCAGAAGAAAGAGGATGGTCTGAAGAGTTCTCTCTCTGATCTTACCGCAGGGAAGGCGCGGATTGCGGCTGAAATTGAACACATGCAAGGCGGCCTCGAAGATTTAAAAGAGAAGATTGCAAACAATATAAAGGTTCCTGTGGAGATCAAGCAGATCCACATCAAGGATATTGACAAAGCTGATCGCTGCCAGACCTGCCATATTGGTATCGATGGCAAAAGGCCGGTATCAGCTCTCCAGCCGTTTGCCCGGCATCCGGCAAGCTTTATCTATCTTGACCATCATGATCCGGCCAAGTTCGGGTGTACCTTCTGCCATCGTGGACAGGGACGTGCGACCACCTCTGTTGAAAAGGCGCATGGTACCGTGAAACATTGGGATGAGCCCTTGCTTGCCGGAGATATGACCCAGACCTCCTGCCTGAACTGTCATGGTGATATCAAGGGCCTTCGCGGTGCCGAAGAGATTGTCAACAGTACCGAGCTTCTTAAAAAGTACGGTTGCTACAGTTGTCACAAGATTCCCGGCTTTGAAACTGTGGGCGATGTTGGTCCGGTTTTGACCGAGGTCGGAAGCAAAGTCAATTATTCATGGGCGGTCAAATGGCTGCTTGATCCCAAGCTATATTTTTCTTCAGCCAGAATGCCCAAGTTTTTCTTTACGCAGGATCAGGCTGAAGCTATTGCCGATTACATGTTCAGCATGTCCGGGACAACACGTCATGATGTGGATTACTCAAAGCAAACGCCTGACGCAAAGCTTGTTGAGCAGGGCAAGGCGCTTTGGAGTCAGGCTCGTTGTAATCTTTGTCATACAACGGGCGGCAGGGGCGGGAACCACATCAAGGTTTACGCGCCGGATTTAAGCAAGGTCGGCAGCAAGGTAAACAAGGAGTGGCTCTTTAGATGGATCAAAAATCCAAACGCCTATTTCCCTGGAACCAAGATGCCGAGGTTCCGCTTTAAGGACGAAGAGATCAAGGCACTGGTCGAATATATCACCAGCGAGTACAAGGATGATGAGGCGGAGCTGAAATATGTTCAGCCGGTTGAAATCCAGGTTGCCTCTATCAAGAAAGGAAAAGATCTGGTACAGAAATATGGATGTTACGGTTGCCATAAGCTCCAGGGTATGGAGGAGATGGTCCAGATTGCGCCATCATTGAAACGCCAGGGTGTCAGCTTCCTGAGAGGGGACGAAATGCGTGAAAAGATTGGAACGGAACTCTCTTCTATTGGCAGCAAGCCACTTGAGATGCTTGATTTCGGAAAGCTGAAAAAATCAATTTCGAATGATCGTTTGAGCTATATCAAGCAGAAACTGAGAGACCCGAGAAGTTATCGCCTGGGACTGAGGATGCCTGACTTCCGCCTGGCAGAATCCGAGATCAATGAGTTGGCAGCGGTACTTTACGGATTTACTGACTCGAATGTTCCGGCCCGTTTCATGGTGCCTTCCCGTCAGGAGCTGGACAGGATGGCGGGTGTACAGACCTATAAATTCACTGGTGACTTTGCGAAGGTAATCGCCGATGTCAAGTGCACAAACTGTCACTCTATCCGTGGTATTGGAGCTGACTATGCGCCTGACCTCTCTTATGCCGGCAGCAAACTGCAGGAAGGATGGATCCGTAATTTCCTTGCGAACCCTGATGTTATTCGTCCCCTGTTGCAACAGATGCCGAAGCTTGGTCTGACATCGGGAAAACCGGCGGCAAAGATTACCATGCCAAAGTTTAATCTTGGACTGCAGAAGGTTGAGGATACCAACAGAACGGATGTTGATGCGGTGATTAACTTTTTACAGCAGGAGTTGGTATCGACCGACATCCCGAAAAAAATACCGGCTATCACCACCATGAGTATGCCTGAACAGATCAGCCAGGGCAAGAGCCTGTATGATGCGAAAGGCTGCAAGGCCTGTCACCAGACAGGTATGGAGGGGGGCGCTCTTGGGCCTAATTTGTCGAACGTCGGTAACCGGTTGACTCCAGGGTTTATTTTCAAGCATCTTGAAAATGCCCGTAAATTCAAACCTGATATTGTTGAGCCTGATTATGGCTTTACAGAACGGGAAAGGATTTATTTAACCAACTTTTTGATGACACTGAAACTGAATACGAAGTGATGCAAAACACCATAAAAATCAGGAAGTTTGCCGTTGTCGCAGCACTCTCACTCCTTGTTATCGCGGGATGCGGCAAGAAGTCGGGCCCATCAGGCAAAACCGAC
>JBAXBW010000064.1:0-8350 GCA_037141805.1 Chlorobiaceae bacterium
GGCAACAGGAACCCTCTCGACAATGAAATCAGTAGCTGTATGCCATGGCTGCTTCAGCAACTGCAGATTATCAATCCGAAGGTTATCCTTATGCTTGGTAAAGTTGCTGCCAATACCATTCTCGATAATACCCTTTCGCTGGGCAGCATGAGAGGAAAATTGATAAAATGGAAAGGATATGACTGTTTTATTACTTATCATCCCGCAGCCCTCCTGCGTAACCCCAATTGGAAAAGAGGATGCTGGGAAGATATCCAGGCAATGATGCGCCATTACACCACAATCTGCGGCAAGGAAACGCTTTAAATAGAGTAAACCGATGATCAAGAAAGCGCCTGTTGCCATAGATTTCAGCAAAGATATTGACTTCACTCAGGAAAGCCGCATTCCCCCTTATTCAACTGAAATTGAACAGGAGGTACTTGCCTGCATTCTGCTTGAAGATGACCCCATTGAACAGGTTATCCAGATCTTCGGCGATAACGGCGAAGAGGTCTTTTATGAAAGACGGCATCAGATTATTTTCAAGGCGATGATGCAACTTTACCATAAACGGCAGGCAATAGACATTATCACCGTCAGTGAAGAGCTACTGAAAATGAATGAGCTTGAACCCGTCGGCGGAAGACACTACCTGGCAGAGCTTTCGGGTAAAGTTATCAGCGCCGCCAATATTGAATACTATGCGCGCTTGGCCAAGGAAAAGTATCTTTACCGACGCATGATCTCAATATCGGCTAAAATATCCGGTGTGGCCTACAGTTCATCGATGGATATTTTCGATCTTGTTGAACATGCTTCCCAGCAGTTCTTCAATATTTCCCAGGCCGGTATTAAAAAGAAGGCTTCTTTAATAAAAGAACTTGTTAAAAACGGCATACGAATGCTTGAGAGCCTGAGGGCTTCACAATCATCCGTTACCGGCATAGGATCGGGATTCTCCGAACTGGATCAGCTTACTGCCGGATTTCAGCCTTCCGACATGATTATCATTGCAGCAAGGCCTTCAGCAGGAAAAACGGCATTAGCGCTTGCGGTTGCACGTAATGCCGCCGTTGACTTTGATACCCCGGTACTTTTCTTCAGCCTGGAAATGGCGGAGGTACAACTGGCCATAAGGCTGATGTGCGCCGAAGCTTATGTCGAGTCACAGCTTGTCAGAACTGGTCGTATCACGCCTGAAATGATGGGGAGGATTATCAACAGTATGGACAAGCTTAATGAAGCAAAGCTGTTTATTGACGATACACCGGGAATCTCCATTATGGAACTTGCCGCCAAAACCCGCCGGATGAAACAAGAGCACAATATCGGCATGATTGTGGTAGATTACCTGCAGTTGGTAACACCGGTCAGGGATGGCAGAACAAACAGGGAACAGGAGATCGCGCAGATATCCCGGTCACTGAAAGCTCTTGCCAAAGAGCTGAATATTCCGGTTATCGCCCTTGCACAGCTTAACCGCTCTGTCGAACAGCGCTCAGGCGACAGAAGACCCCAGCTCAGCGACCTCAGGGAGTCCGGTTCGATAGAACAGGACGCTGATGTGGTCATGTTTCTCTCAAGACCGGAAATGTACGGTAAAACAACCTTTGAAGATGGCTCATCAACAAAAGATATTGTTGAAATTGTGATCGGAAAACAGAGAAACGGCCCGATCGGAGATATCCGGTTGTTGTTCCTCAAAAATTATGGCCGCTTTCAGTCAACGGCCAACACCTATATTACTGCAGGAGAGGGTAAAGGAGCTTCCCAGGAACATTATCAACCCTCTTTGCCTGAGCAAGAACAAACGAATTCCAGCGCTTTCATCACTCAAGACGACGCACCTTTTTAAGAATTTATTATGCACGATAATAAACGGCAAACAAGCTCCAGAAGCAGGACAGAAAAACCGGTAGTTCCTCTCAAGGGAAAAGAAGCAACATACTCAGGAATCGGCGGCTCAAGAGGCATTACCATCGGAGAGTGCTATGCGTTCATTAAGGAGGAGAGTAAACATGAAATCAGGGAGCTGAATGAAAAAAACATCAATGAAGAAATTGAGAGATTTTTTGCCGCCTTGAACCGATCCGAACATGAGCTGAAGAAAATTGAGCAGCTCACCATCAGAAAACTTGGAAAGAGCTACTCCAATTTGTTTCAGGCTCAAATCATGATGCTGCGCGATCCAATACTGCTTGATACTATTTGCAATCGTATCCGATCGGAACGTAAAGGCGCACATCTCGTTATTGCTGAAGAGTTCGATCACTATTTTCAAAATTTTCAAAATTCCGACAACCGGATTTTTCAGGATCGGGCTGATGATTTTCACGATATCAAAAACCGGATTATCAGAAACCTGAATATCAGAAAACTTCACTCATGGATACCTGAAGGGGTCATTGTTGCGTCCGACAGCCTCTCTCCTGCGGATATTATCCTTTTAAGCCGCAGCAATGTCAAAGGTTTTGTCACTGACTCAGGCGGGAAAACCTCCCATATCTCCTTAATTTGCAAGTCGCTCAAGATTCCGATCGTTGTCGGGCTTGGGAATATCTCTGAAAAGGTCTCGACTGGCACGCCGATGATCATCGACGGAAATACAGGAACCGTCATTATACATCCTGAAGAAAAAACCGTCGAGCGATACCAGAAAATAAAAGAGGAGGTGCAAAAGAATGAGGAAAATACCTCATTAACGGCTGAACTACCCGCAACAACAAAATGCGGTGTAAGGATCACCTTTTATGCCAATATCGATTTCAAGGAAGAGGTGTCCACCATTAAAACTGCTGGAGCTGAGGGAGTAGGGCTCTTCAGAAGTGAAAACCTCTTCACTGAAGGCACAAATGTGCCGAGCGAGGCTGAACAGTACGCCTGTTACAAGGAAATGGCTGAAGCAATTGCGCCGATGCCTCTGGATATCCGCCTGTTTGATATCGGTGGCGACAAGCTGATCTATTCCCCGGTCAAGGAGCCAAATCCCAACCTGGGATGGAGGGGTATCAGGATACTGATGGATCTGCCAAAAATACTTGACGCACAGGTCAGGGCCGTCATCAGGGCCAATCAGCTTGGGAATGTAAATATCCTGATTCCCATGATCATGTCGCTCGAAGAGATTCGGTATGTCCGTGCATCTGTGGAGAAACACTACTCGGAGCTTGCGCCAGAAAGCGATGAGCAAGTTGAAAAGCCAAGGATCGGGGCAATGATAGAGATTCCGGCAGCAGTAGAACTGATTGATGAAATAACAAGATGCGCTAATTTTATCAGTATCGGAACCAATGATCTCACTCAGTACTCCCTGGCTGTCGACCGAAACAATGTCATTGTACAGGATCTCTTTGAAAAATTCCACCCGGCAATTATCCGGCAACTCCACCGGATTATAACAACTGCCAATAAAAATCACTGCAAAGTGATGATTTGCGGAGACATGGGCTCCGATCCTCTTGCCCTGCCCTTCCTGTTAGGATGCGGGCTCAGAAAATTCAGCGTTGTCGTCTCGGATATCCCGAACCTGAAATCACTGGTATCCCGCTACTCGCTTGCCGAAACAGAAGAACTTGCCCGAGAGTGCCTTTCACTTGATACGCCAGTCGCCATCAAATCCTGCCTGGAAGCATTCCTGTCAGGGACGAGAGTCCTCGACTTTACGCAATGAATGGAGATATTCTCCAATCATTTGTTGCTGTTTTGCCTGGAACAGTTGTGGTGCAACTGCTATTTTTTCAGCCTTCACATTAAGCCCGGAAGGGAGAGTTTTCTTCGTAACCAGCACAATAGCGTAGCCATCGGTTGTTTTAACAGGATTGGAAAGTTTTCCAGGAGCAAGACCAGACATAGCCTCAACAAGAGCACGATCAACACCATACCCGGGAATATAGCCGTCGCTCCACCGTATACTGTCTGCGGTAACAATGTGCATTCCAGCATTCGCAGACGCTATCTTTTCAAGAGTCAATCCGGAGCCCTTGACCATGACTGCAAGTTTTTTCTCCAGAGAGGCACCTTTCTTCTCCCGTACCAGTTTCGTTGTAATAATCGTTTTCAGTTCCTGATCAAGCATACGGTATCCAGTATCATTCTTGCTGGTCAACCGCATAACATAAAACCCTTTTTCTGTTTCAAGAACATCCGAAAGGTCTCCTTCCCCCGCCTTGAAAGCATAAGCTGTCACCTTCTCACTATAACCGATCTGTGGAATCATCATTCGCTTGATGAATTCGCCGGTCTTTTCGATCTGCCGCTTTTCACTTGCAGCACTCTTCTCAAAACCTTTCTCTTTGGCATTTTGCTGAAACGCCATAGCACGACGACGCTCACTATCCACAGTTTCAGTCGATGGGCGGATATTTCTGACAATTTCCGAACAGACAACGGCGTTTTGATCAAAGCCAGTCACCTTGATGATATGCAAACCAAACTGTGTCTGCACTGGACCGACAATCGAACCTGGACTGGCACTGAAAACTGCTGCAGAAAATGCCGGGAGCATTCGATCTTTGCTGAACCAGCCAATGTCACCCCCATTGACGGCACTGCCAGGATCGGTGGAATATTTTTTTGCAAGCACTTCAAAAGGAACACCTGCCTGAAGCTGTTTATAAATAAGCATCGAAAGTTCCCGTACCTTCTGCACTTCATCCATGCTTGCGGAATTAAAGCGCAAGAGGATATGCGATGCTCTGGCAACCGGCTGAGAAGACGACACCACCTTTTTGATCTTGACCAAGCGGTATTCCCCCCGATCCGCTACCGGTCCAACAATAGTTCCCGGTTTAAGATTCGACGGACTGAAAACAAGTGCTCCCGCCGCCGGGGAAAAATCCGCATGACTATAGGTGGCGTTGATACCTGCCGGACGGTCACTCTGCATTTTAACATAGTCGACCTCATTAACCGCACCGGAAAAATCGGCACGAATCGTTTCAAGTTCGGTTCGAACGGCAAGACTGTCTTTTGATGATGGCTTCAGTGGGAAAAATACAAAGTCGGCTTTTCTTGTAGGATACTCCTGCTTGAAAAGCTCTTTATGTGCATCATAATATTGTTTAATCTCATCGCCTTTTACCGGAAAACTACTATCAACACCAGCAAAACTTAACGGAACCGGAATAAAAGAGGCCGAAAAACGTGAAAACTTCCTGCTGACGATATCGCCAAGCTCCCTGTCGGTAATATGATCAAGGGTTTGAAGAGTCCTGACCAGCTTGTTTTCTTTAAGCTCCAGGCGAACATACTTTTCAATCTGAAGCCATAACTCCTTATTGTGTGGATCACGGCGGGCACTCTCCAGTTTTTTGCGATCAAGTACCCCTGTTGCTGGATCAGTAAAATACTGACGAACCACCATGGGTGGGGTCGGACTGTTAAGCGCCTCGACTACCTCCTGATCCTGAAGGGTAATACCCAATTTCTCAAACTGCTGCTCAAGCAGAGTCTGGTCAACAACAGCACTCCATGCCTTTTCCTGCAGCCCAAGTTCAATTTCTGATGTAACTTCGACTCCAGGATTACTCCGCCGAAAATTTTCCGTAACAGCCTTGTAAGCCTCATCATACTGGCTATAGGCAATAGGCTTTCCATTCACCGTGCCTGCCTGATTTTCTTTTTTACCAGTTTTTCCGGTAAAATTCATTCCCCATTCGAAGACAATCAGCGCAAGAAATGCTGCCAGAAGAGTGTAGAGTATAATATGTGTCTTATCCCGCAAGCTGGACATTACAGCCATGGCTTATTCCTTGAATTAAATGATGTTGTAAAAAAATTTGTCGCCCCAACCGTAAACAGCCTAACGGCACCCATCAACCCATCCCGGCATTCCGTCGCAACAGCGACAGGTTATGTAAAGACCAACTCGAGAAAATTTTTTCAGCTTTTTCCTGGAAGGAGATCGGCTAATATTGCATCAAAAACAACAAAAAACAATCTCCAGTGCATAGTTTACCATTTTTGGCAAGAAATCCCGCTCTGTCTTCTCTCTCCCTCCTGCTCCATATCCTCAATCTTCACTGAAACTTTTCCTCGCTTAATTGACGATCAAACTAACGACCAAGAATAGCGGCAACAAACTCCGCACGGTCAAACAACTGAAGGTCATCAATTTTTTCACCGACGCCGATATATTTGACAGGCAGCTTGAGCTCGCGTGAGATGGAAAGCACTATTCCACCCTTTGCCGTCCCGTCAAGCTTGGTAACCACCAGCCCTGTAACCTGAACAAACTTCGTGAATTCCCTGGCCTGCTGCACGGCATTCTGTCCGGTTGTACCATCAAGAACAAGCAATACCTCATGGGGAGCTTCAGGAATCCTCTTTTTAGCAACCCGCATGATCTTGGCAAGCTCCTCCATCAAGTGGCTCTTGTTATGCAGGCGACCGGCAGTATCAACCAGCACCACATCGGCATTTCTGGACACCGCAGCACTGACAGCATCATACACAACCGATGCGGGATCAGAACCCTGGGCCTGTCCGATCATGGGAACACCTGCCCTGTCGGCCCATATCTGGAGCTGTTCATACGCCGCCGCCCGGAACGTATCGGCTGCCGCGATGATGACTTTCTTGCCGGCTTTATCATAATTGCGGGCTAATTTGGCAACGCTGGTGGTTTTGCCTGCACCGTTCACACCGACAATCAAAATGACGTAGGGTTTCGCAGGAAGAGGTGCATCAAAGTCCAGAGGATGTTCCTCTCCGGTTTCCTGAAGCATGAGCTGAATCTCGCCCATCAACATGCTGTTCAGCTCCTCTTCAGAACGATAAGTCTCTTTTTTTGCGCGTTCGGTGATCGCTTCAACAATATCGAGTGTTGTCTCCACGCCGACATCGGCCGCCACAAGAATCGTTTCAAGTTCCTCAAGAAACTCTTCGTCTATCTCTGTTTTTCCTTTTGTAATAACGGAAAGCTTCTCCCGAAACGTATCACGGGTTTTTTCGAGCCCTTCCTTCAGTCTTGATAGTTTGAACTTGTCAAAAAAACCCATAAAAAGTGGATATTGCCTTCTGTTATAGAGTATTGTAATTTCTGCGGTGTAGAGTAACAATAAAGCGCCCCACACCATTATCCGTTTGAACTCCAATTTACGTAAAAAAATGCCATATAAAGCTATCTCGGGAATCGGGGAATTTGGACTTATCGAAAGAATTGCAGCTCTTGTGCAACCAACCCTCTCTGCTGTACCCAAACTGTTGACCGGAATCGGCGACGACTGCGCGGTCTTTCAACCTTCATCAGAACTGCTACAAGTATCGACAACCGACATGCTGGCCGAGCTGGTGCACTTCGACCTCCTGACAACTCCACTCAAACATCTGGGAAGCAAGGCTATCAGCGTCAATGTCTCCGATATTTGCGCCATGAATGCCATCCCCCGCTATGCACTAATCGCACTTGCCATTCCTGCCTCTTTTTCAGTCGCCATGGTCGAAGAACTCTACACGGGCATGAGCCTTGCCGCAGAGCAATATGGGATAGCCATCGCAGGCGGTGATACCTCTTCATCACACTCCGGACTGGTTATTTCAGTCACGATGATCGGCGAAGCTTCACCTGAACAACTCACGTACAGAAGTGGCGCCAAACCGGGGGATTTGCTCTGTGTAACCGGGTCGCTTGGCGGCGCTGCGGCTGGATTGAAACTACTCACTCGCGAAAAAGAGATCATGCTGAACCATATCGAAAACAACGAGCCCTATACCACAAATGTTATGGCAGAGCTGAAGGAATACCGTGAAGCCATACAGCAGCAGTTGCTTCCCCTTGCCCGCATTGATATAGTCAGATACTTTCAGTCAAGGAATATCCGCCCATCATCGATGATCGACATTTCCGACGGTCTCAGCTCTGAACTCCAGCATATCTGCAACCAGTCAAAGACGGGCGCACTGATTCGGGAAAACAGCATTCCCATCGCTTCCAGCACACGAAGAATTGCCGATGAAATGCAGGATGACGCACTGACCTGGGCGTTGACGGGCGGTGAAGATTACCAGTTACTCTTTACAATTTCAAAGGAGGAGTACCGTAGCATTAAAAATAACAAGAAGATATCGGTTATCGGAGAAATTACTGACCCTGAGGCGGGAGTACATCTTGTTGATATCTATGGCATGAACATCGATCTTGCTTCAATCAGGGGATTCGCTCATTTCAGCTCGTAACCCCAATTCCTTTGATAAAAAACGAGGACAGCACAAGAACCATTTATTTTTTTGGGAAACACTCCGAAGATAGTAAATTGCTCGTCCTGTAACGCACGACCACAAGCCGAAGTGGCGGAATTGGTAGACGCCCGGGACTTAAAATCCCGTGTTCAGCAATGGACGTACGGGTTCGATTCCCGTCTTCGGCACT
>JBAXBW010000065.1:0-8336 GCA_037141805.1 Chlorobiaceae bacterium
GTGTATAGCTTTGATTTTTAACGAATTACCCCACGAAATACTCCTTCATCTTCTGAAACACCTCTCTCTTCCCGAGCAGCCCGCCAATCATCCCAAGAACCGTTGCGGCTCCTGCAGCAAAAAAGAGTGGGCGTGCAGAGATATTGTTGGTGTAGTAAATGGCAGGAATTCCGCGCTCTTTGGCGAAGCTGTCGAGCGAGGTGGTGCCAATCACAAGGTCAGGTTCGTAGTCAATCACCGCCTGCATATCCTCTTCAAGATATTTGCGATAGCGAATCTCTGTCCCAAGCATGGAGAGCACGTTATGGTCTTCCTCTCCGAGAGCATTCCTCGCAATGGAGGTTGACACATAAGGCACCTCAAGACCCGCTTCAAGCAGCAGTCGGACAACCGGCAGCTCGTTGCCTTCATAACCAGCAACAATCACCTTGCCCTTCAAATGGCTGAAGCGGGCAAGCACATCCCGCGTCTTCTGGCCCTCCTCCTCAGCAACAGCCTGAACCGTTGCCGGATCAAGATCAAGAGCCTCCCCGATACGGCGTATCCACTGTGCAGTAGCATTTGCGCCAATCGGATTGCCTTTGACAATCTTAACACCACGCTCTTCAAAGAGCGAAACTGAACGTTCATAAAAGGGGTGAAGCACCGCACAAGCCTCAACCTGGCCAGCTTCGATATAGTCTTCAAGCGCCGTACCGGGCAGGGCAATAACCGCTTTAACACCAATCTTCTGGAGAACAGCTCCGATCATCATGGCATCCACCGGAAAAATCTCTCCCAGCACCACCAGCGATTTAGCTTTTTTCTCTCCGTCAAAACGTGCGAAACGCTTCAATAGTGTAGCGACAGCAACATCCTTTGCTTCGGGATGTGTTCTTATCTGAAAAGCAGGCAGACGCACCAGAAGCACCTCTGCATTGCCGATATTCCCGGGCAACAGCTCTTCGGCGATACCGGCAGTCTCAGCAACACAGGTACTGACAACCGGAATAAAACGCACCGCCGGATCAAGGGCAATACCCTCTATGGTGCGGCGAAGATCATCAATCATGGTGCCACCGGATATCTGCACATTCATTAATTCAGGGGAAACAATCGATTTACGGGCAGCATAAAAGTGCGAGACAAAGGTCAACCCGTAAAGACAGCCTTGATCCGCCACCAGACAGACCTGAACACCATCAATTCTTGTCAATACCCTCAGCCCCCCGAATGCCGGACACATCGACTGGGGATGCAGCATGTTACAACCCTTTTTTTCCATGAAGCACAACTGTTTTTTTGACCTGCTGAATATATGCGCCATCGACCATTTTTTTGGGCATTCCCTTGAGCCTCTCTGCCGCTGCAGAGTAGTTTGCAAATCTGCCAGTCATCACCCTGAAGTATTTAGTGCCATCCATCGATGTTGGCCAGACAAAAGCGTTGATTCCCGAAGAACGCAAGGGAGCAAGTTCCTTGTGCGCCCTCTTCTCTGTCTCGAAAGTAGCGAGAACAATGGCATAATCACCTTTAACAAGCACAAGAGAGTCCGCAAGACCTCCTGGTGACTTTATCGGATAAGCTTTCGGTACCGATGGCGGAGGAGCAGGGGCAACAGCACCCGCACTGCGATCTACTACAGTACCAACGCTTTTGGAAGGCTCCACGGTTGACGGGGAAAAAGTGCTCCACGACAACCGGCCAGACACTATGGCAAGCAACAGCCCGAGAAGAACAACCACGGAGAGAGGCAAAATAAATCCGGGCGACCTCCTCTCACGCCTTTCCACCTCATGCTGCGGCAGAATAACCTCTTTCAAATCCTGATACTCCCTGTTCAGCAGCTCTTCCAGCATCCGATCAGGAAAAAAGCTGTACGTGCCATCTTCAAGGGCGAAGCGACCCAACCCATGCAGTTGAAGCGCTTTTTCCTGCTGAAGGGAGGTTGAGAAGAGTGCAGCAAGAGTCCGGGAAAACCGTGCAGCTTCACCCTGACTCATTGAAAGTCGCGAAACAGCAAGGAAGAGCGAGGAGTCGCCACCGGAAAGAGCGCTCTCAAACCTCAACTTGTTGACCGGAGGCGCAAAAATCATGACCGACCCGTTGCTCCGTTTGGATGCCGGAACATGCGTTACATAAAACGAGCCAAGCCCTTTGATCGAAAGCTTCCGAAAAGCAAGCAGCTCAGCAACCATTGCGCCGCAAAATCCATTGAAAAGAGATGCCGCTTCCTGCCTCTCCAGATCAAGCATTACTGCCAGCTCCTCTGTCAATTCACGATTAATCATAGACCATCACTCTTGCGTAACAAGCGCTCTGCACCGTTCTGTTAATAAAAAACGAATATAACACATCCCCCACGAAAACCGTGCCACTCTTGCTTTTTGCTCCAAAACGAACGACATCGGCTGAAACAATCAACGGGAAATTTCAAAATGTTTTCCTTTATTGAAGGGCAAGATTGCAACAGCCCACTTCCAGCACAAGATGACATGGAGCCAATAATTCTCTCAGTCAGCGAACTGACACAGCAAATAAAAACCGGACTTGAAACTCTTTTTCCTCAAGTAAGGATCAAGGGAGAGGTATCAAACTGCAAGCGGCACGGTTCGGGGCACATCTACCTGACACTGAAAGATGAGGGTGCCCAGATACCCGCTGTCATCTGGAAAACCACGGCAAGCCGCCTTGCGTCGACACTCAAGGATGGCATGAATGTCGTAGCTGAAGGGCGCCTTGAGGTCTACCCTCCATCCGGACGCTATCAACTCATCTGCACGTCAGTCACCGAAGCCGGGCAGGGCGCGCTGCAACAGGCATTTGCAGAACTCCTGCAAAAACTTGCCAAAGCGGGCTATTTCAGCGCTGAACGAAAGAGATCAATTCCGGCTCTTCCAGAGACCATCGGACTCGTTACTTCACCGACCGGGGCGGTGATTGAAGATATGAGCAACGTGCTTGAACGGCGATTCCCCGCTGCAAGAGTCCTGCTTTATCCTGTAAGGGTGCAGGGCATAAGCGCAGCAGAAGAAGTTGCCGCAGGCATCGCCTTTTTCAACACCACGAAAAAAAAGCAACATAGACCCGAGGTGATTATTGTTGCCAGAGGAGGAGGCTCGCTTGAAGACTTGCTGGCCTTTAATGGAGAACTTGTCGCCAATGCCATCTATCACTCGAAGATACCGGTCATCAGTGCCATCGGCCACGAAACCGACCTCACCATAGCCGATATGGTCGCCGACCTGCGGGCTGGAACTCCCTCCATCGCTGCAGAACTTGCTGTGCCTGATACCCTGGAGCTGCTGCGAAACATCGGCAATCTCCAGGCAAGGCAGGAGAGGCTGGTTATGGCAAAGCTTGAAGGCGCAGACCGTCACGTCTATTCCATCTGCAGCAGTTACGCCTTCAACCGTCCGCCGATGCAGATGCTGCAGTTTCATGAAAGGCTCGATTCCCTTGTTGCCCTTATGTCGCGAACCATCACCACCACCTACAGTCAGCGAGTGCAACACTACACTTCAGTCAAACAGCAACTGGGACTCCTCGATTACCGGAAAACGCTTGGACGGGGATATGTTCTCGTCAGAAAAGAGGGAAAATTCATGACCGTCGCAAACAAGCTGCAACCTTCTGACGAAGTGGAGCTTCTGTTTCATGATGGA
Source organism: Chlorobiaceae bacterium (assembly GCA_037141805.1). Classification (GTDB taxonomy): domain Bacteria; phylum Bacteroidota; class Chlorobiia; order Chlorobiales; family Chlorobiaceae; genus Chlorobium. Next base: position 3,645 of record JBAXBW010000065.1, read on the forward strand.
ACTCTCCCCGCATTTATCAGTAGCGAGAAGCGGCCCTGACAAGACTCCGCACCAGCTCAAGATCCTCAAGCGTGTTCACCCCCGGATTATCCACAAGCGTTGTGACACACTTGATACGAAAGCCGTTTTCCAGCAACCGAAGCTGCTCAAGCGACTCCGCCTGTTCGAGCATGGAGGGCGGAAGGGAAGCGAATTGCTCCAGCGCCCCTGCACTGAACGCATAGAGACCGATATGACGATAGAAAATGGTTGACACAAGCTCGTTGCGCCTGAACGGGATTGGGCAGCGCGAAAAATAGAGCGCATATCCTTTGGAATCAAGAACAACCTTCACCTGATGGGGATCTTCAATTTGTTCGACATCATCAGGCTGAAGCGGAAAAACCAGGGTCGAACAATCAGGAGGATGATCAGAAAAAAACGGCTCCAGCGCAAGATCGATATTTTCAGGACTAATCAGCGGCTCATCTCCCTGCAGATTGACAAAGACATCTCCCCCGATCTGCCGGGCGGCTTCAGCGATACGCTCCGTTCCACAGGTCGCGCTTGGAGAGGTCATAACAACTTCCGCCCCATACACTTCCAGAACACTCGCTATCTCCCGACTCTCAGTAGCCACAACAACCCTTGCGGCCAAACGGGACTTCAGCGCCTGACGCCAGGTGCAAACAATCAGTGGCTCCCCTTCGATATCTGCGAGCATTTTTTTTTCGAGACGGCTCGAATCAAGCCTTGCCGGGATCAGAATTACTGCTTTTACAGACATTCAAAATTTTTCAAGAATAAGACTTGCGGCTTCGGAACCAACACCTTCAATCATCACGCTCTTTGTCCGGGAACTTCTGCCAGACACAATATGCACCCTCGACGGAGGAACACCGAACACCTTCGCAAAAAGTTCACAACACTCCTCGTTTGCCGCATCATCAACCGGCGCAGCTTTCAGGCTCACCTTCAAACCACCGTTATAGGCGCCGCAAATTCTGCTTTTTGATGAGCGAGGCTGTGCCTTGACGCCGAAAATCACACTGCCCCTTTTTTCACGGAGCTCGATCACCTGACCGTTACCCAATCACTTTTGGCACCTTGAAAAAGCGATCCTGCCGGTCAGGGGCATTCTGCAAGACCTCTCCTGATGACAGTGGCGGAAGCAGCACGTCCTCACGAAGCACATTGACAGAATCGTGGATGCTGCTGAGCGGCAACACTCCATCAGTATCGATCTCATTGAGCTGCTCGATATAGTGAAGGATATTATTCAGTTCACTGGTCATCGTCAGCATCTCGTCATCACTGAACCTCAGCTTGGCCAATTCAGCGATATAGGCAACATCTTTAGTAGTAACCGACATAAAAACGTCATCGTAACCATTAAAAAAAACAGCTCAGGGAGTTTCCGGAAAGATCATGAAAACTCCCTGACAAAAAACTACAGTCTGCAGACACCAAACTTCTGCTCATCAACCCTGTTTTTCGGACGGGTTTCAATCGGAACATAGGCACGCTCATCTTCGCCAAGATAGATCTGCCGGGGTCTTGAAATTTTCTGCTCCTGATCCTTGACCTGCTCGATCCACTGGGAAAGCCATCCCGGAACTCTCCCAATAGCAAACAGAACAGGGAACATCTCCAGAGGAAAGCCCATTGCCTGATAGATCAAACCGGAATAAAAATCGACATTGGGATAGAGCTTGCGTTTCACGAAATAGTCATCTTCAAGCGCAATTCTTTCGAGTTCAAGAGCAATGTCGAGCATCGGACTGCGACCGGTCTCTTCAAAAACCTGGAACGCTATCTCCTTGATAATTTTTGCCCTTGGATCATAATTCTTGTACACCCTGTGGCCGAATCCCATCAAACGTCCATCGCCATCTTTGACCGATTGAATAAATTCAGGCACCTTATCCAGAGAACCAATCTTTTTAAGCATGTGAATAACCGCCTCATTTGCTCCGCCGTGCAGGGGGCCATAGAGCGCGGCACATCCTGCGGCGATTGCTGAATAGGGATCAACTCCCGAACTGCCGACAGCGCGCACCGCACTGGTAGAACAGTTCTGTTCATGATCGGCATGAAGAATAAAAAGAACGTCAAGAGCATGCTCAAGAACCGGATTCGGCTTGTAGTGCATCTCGGTCATCTTGAACATCATGGAAAGAAAATTGCCGGTATAGCTTAATTCATCATCGGGAAGGACATAGGGAAAACCCATGCTGTGCCGGTAACTCATTGCAGCCAAAGTTGGGATCTTTCCGATAAGGCGACGTACCTGCAGCTTGCGTGACTCTTCATCGGCAATATTCTTGGCATCGGCATAAAATGTCGAGAGTGCGCCGATGGTACCGACAAGAATACCCATCGGGTGAGCATCATAGCGGAACCCGTCCATAAACTTGGTCATATTGGCATGCGTCAGGGTATTGTGCCGGATATTGTAGGTCCAGACAGCAAGACGCTCCTTGTCGGGAAGCTCACCCTTGATAAGCAGATAGGCCGTCTCAAGAAAGGTACTCTTTTCTGCAAGTTGGTCGATAGGATATCCACGATACCTTAAAATACCCTTGTCACCGTCTATATAAGTAATTTTACTTTTACAGGATGCTGTATTGAGGTACCCAGGGTCATAACCCAATAACCCAAAATCATCGGGAGATATTTTGATCTGCCGAAGGTCGATAGTGCGAATAGCTCCCTGTTCAATGGGCAGGTCAAAAGATAGACCTGTACGGTTGTCCGTAACGGTCAGGGAATCTCCAGGTTTTGTAACGGGCATAATGTTAACGGTATTAATTTGATTAAGCAATAAAAAATTGTGTCGCAAGATACATTTACTTCAAGAATTTATAAAAATCCAGTCAAATACTGCGGATGAAAAGTAAGAAGAAATAGAAATGAAAATACTTTTTGGATATTATGAACCTGCTCCTTACTTTAACTCCGTCTTAATGGAGCTGTAGCTCAGTTTGGTTAGAGCGCCTGCCTGTCACGCAGGAGGTCGCGGGTTCGAACCCCGTCAGCTCCGCATAAAAAAAAGCCTTTCCCCTGCCAGGAAAGGCTTTTTTCGTTTTGGGATATTTTGAGAACAGATAAGTGTTTTCAGCTTTTTTTGCGTTTGTCGCGAACATAAATGGCTTTTGACTGGCCTTCACCGATAAGACGCTCTTCGAAATCAAATAGTTTCGTGGCAGCCAAAAGTTCACCAAGCCTGATATAGCCGTAATTTCGGGGATCAAACTCGGGTGACTGTTTGGCAATATTGCTGCCTGTCGTTGCAAGATGCGCCCAGCCGCTTTCGTCTGAAGAGGCTTCAACGGCATTCCTCAATAATCGTACCAAACGGGTATCCTGCTTGAGTTCTGCCATTGTTTTTTTGGCAATCGGCTCATTTTCATTGATCTTTGCCCGCAACACTTCGATATAGATAAATTTGTCGCATGCTGAAACAAATGCGGCAGGGGTCTTTTTCTCTCCAAAACCGTACACAAACAACCCCGACTCCCTTATTCGCGAGGCAAGTTTCGTAAAGTCGCTGTCGCTCGAAACAATACAGAAGCCCTGAAACTTTCCCGTGTACAACAGATCCATGGCATCAATAATCATGGCACTGTCGGTAGCATTTTTCCCTTTTGTGTACCCGAACTGCTGTATCGGTTGAATGGAATGCTCCAGCAGCACCTCCTTCCAGCTCCTCAGGGCCGTCGAGGTCCAGTCGCCATATATCCTTTTAACACTGGATGTTCCATACTTTGCAACCTCCGCCAGAAGACCCTCTATAATGGTCGCCTGTGTGTTGTCGGCATCGATAAGTACAGCGAGGCGCTCGGTTTTCTCTACAGCCATGTCACGTTCCTGTCTATTGTTACCTTACTTTCAAAAAAACACCTGGCTCCGCTCACTCTTGCACCCGGAACCCCTGTTGCTCAATAACGGCTTTGACCGTTTCCATAGTGATCATTTCCGGTTCATAATCAATGGCAACAACACCTTTACGGTAAGAGGCCTCAACCAGCGTTACCCCCTTCTGCTCTTCAAGAGCTTCCTTGACAAGCAGTTCACAACCGCCACAGCTCATGCCGCTTACCTGTAGTTCATTTTTCATGGCTATTGATTTTATAAAGATCGTCTTTGAATGCGTAACTCATTTTATTACAAAAACTCAGCAACGCTTAAAATGTGAATTTACGCACAGTGACAGCCATTTGGAAATATTTCAGCAAAATCAGGGCTGTATACAATCAAGATTGGCAGATAATTCAGGGAGTGTTTATATTGCGGAACTATGAATCATTCACTAACACCTTCAAGAACCGGAATATCGCGTTTTTTCTCGTTCATTCTGTTCGCCGGGCTGGCACTTTGCACTTCATGCAACAGCAAACCGAATGAGATAAACAGCCTCCAGCAGCAGGTCTGGAAAAAACCTAAAGATGCAAATGCTTACCTGCTTCTTGGCAATGCTTTTGCCCGCAGCCAACGCTACAACGAGGCTTCGGAAGCATTCAAAAGTGCGCTTGCCATCAATCCAAAACTCGACGAAGCCACTCACGCCCTTGCTGCTGTTGCTTTCAACCAGAAAAACTATACCGAAGCACTGAAATTTTTTCAGCAACACCTTGAACACTCTCCAAAAGATTCCCTTCGGCTTTACGATCTTGGCAATGTCTATATGCAACTGAAACAGTTTGACAAAGC
>JBAXBW010000066.1:0-8122 GCA_037141805.1 Chlorobiaceae bacterium
GCAAGGGAATAAAAAGGAGCATCAAAAACCGGATAATGCATCACTTCAACCTCGTGGTAAAAAATGTTGCGGGAAAAAGCACCCAGCCTGAACGGTGCCTCCTTACTGAAAAAATGTACGGTATGGCCCTTCATCGCAAGCGCCTTACCCAACTCCGTAGCAACCGCTCCGCTTCCACCATAGGTGTGATGACAGGATATTCCGATTTTCATTATTCGCATGCAACACCATAAGTTATAAGAACATCACCGAAAGCTGTTCGTATGCACAATACACCCATCCTGAAATCACAGGCATCCATCACATCAAAAACGGTTAAGCGACTCCTCCAAATATAACCAAGGGTTTGGTATTTATGCAGAATTGATCGTTTGTCAGGATTACAAGAATGTTTGAACAGCAAAAATTTCAGGATTGTCTCAATTCTCTTGTGTACATTGCAGGTCGAACGTAATTCATCCTTATGATACAGGATTAAAGCGATTACTACTGGTATCGCTGGCAACTGATTTACGGCGATACACATGAGCTCTTGAAATGCTCTTATCAAAATCATACACCACTGAATGGAACAGAGTCAGAAAAAACAAAATATTGCACTTTCCTCGGTGACGGCAAGCCTCTTTCTTACCGCAATGAAGCTTGTTGTCGGCATTATGACCGGCAGCATCGGCATTATTTCTGAAGCAGCACATTCGGCACTGGACTTTGCCGCAGCATCCCTGACCTTGTTCGCCGTCAAAGTGAGCGATAAACCTGCCGACAGTAAACACCACTACGGACACGCCAAGGTTGAAAGCGTCTCGGCGCTCATTGAGACCGGCCTTCTTGTGATAACGAGCTTATGGATTATCTATGCCGCGTCAGAACGGCTGATTGCTGGAACAACAGAAATTGAGGTCAAATGGTATGCTATTGCCATTATGGTCATTTCCATTGTTGTCGATTTTTCCCGTTCAAGGGCGCTAAAAAAAGTTGCAAAAGAGACCAACAGCCAGGCGCTTGAAGCTGATGCCCTTCATTTCAGCTCCGATATTCTCAGTTCGGCTGTCGTTCTCGTCGGACTTGTTTTTGTCTCATTGGGCATTACCTGGGCTGATGCTGTTGCAGGTATTGCCGTAGCCTTGCTGGTCGGCTGGGCCGCATTCAGTCTTGGGAAAAAAACCATTGATGTCCTGATTGACGCTGCACCGGAAGGACTTGCTGAGCGAATTGATGAGATAACCATGACGATCAGCGGTGTCATCGCTATCGACAAAATCAGGGTAAAACCGACAGGGCCACAGGTGTTCATTGAAATGGCTGTCTGTGTCAACAGAACTCTCTCTGTGGAAAAAGTCCAGGCGATCTGTGCCAATATCGAACAGAAACTGCGCGAAGAGTTTCCTGTTGGCGATATCACCATCAACACCAGACCCATTGCACTCAATAACGAAACCATTGCTGAACGGGTGCACGTCATCGGCCTGAACCATAACCTGCACGCCCACAACATTTCAACAAGCCTTTCCGGACAAAAAAAACAAATCACTTTTGATGTTGAAATTGATCAGCGCCTGACGATAAAAGAGGCCCACAATACTGTTACTGCACTTGAAGATGAACTGCGCTGTGAGTTTGACGGAGAGCTTGACATCTGCATTCATCTTGATCCACTCCGCTATGATGAACGCACCACAAACTCCGTCTCGTCAGAAGAAGAAGAGCGCGTACGCAGCATGATTGTCAATGCATCGAATAGCATCGAAAAAATCCAGAACGTTCACGACATACAGATCCGCAAAACTGAACAACAGAAGCTCTTTATTACTCTGCACTGCTCATTTAATGATGACGCACTTCTTGAAGAGGTACACTCACTCACCAGTCAGCTTGAAGGAGCTATCTACCATGACCTGAGCGATGCAGGAAGGGTCATCATCCACGCTGAGCCGCTTTTGGCATAACAAGAAACCCGTTTTTCCGCCTGAAAACAGCGATAGAACACAGCAAAGAGACTCGTTGGAGAGTTTCTTTGTGTAATGTATATTGCGGTTCAAACGTCTGTACATTTTCACGTCGAAATGCAGGAGGCTGGTTCAAGGCGGCTGTATCACCTGCAACCATTCACTCATCAGAAATAATGAAGTCCAATAAACCAGTGTGCGTTACCGGAGCTTCCGGATTTATTGCTGCCCATATCATCAGGGAACTGCTTGAACGTGGATATCGCGTCAGGGGAACGGTACGCAAAAGCCCCGATAATTATCCTTTTCTTCTGGAGCTGCCTGGTGCGATGGAGCGACTTGAACTGGTTAAAGCTGACCTGCTTGATGCCGGAGCGTATGACCGGGTCATAGAAGGAAGCGACTATGTGATGCACACCGCAAGCCCCTATAAAATTAATGTTAAAAATCCACAAATCGACCTTGTCGATCCAGCAGTTACAGGCACTGAAAATGTCCTTGAAAGCTGCCTGAAATCGGGCAGCGTCAAACGATTGATTTTTACCTCCTCGATTGCTGCCATTACGGATGAACCTGAGAGCACAAAAGTCTTTACCGAAAAAGACTGGAATATCATGTCTTCCCTTGATCGAAACCCCTATCACTATTCTAAAACACTTGCAGAACGCGATGCATGGGATTTCATCATGAGAAAACGATCAACATTTGATCTTGTTGTTATCAATCCTGTTCTGGTTATCGGCCCTTCGCTCTCCCCTTCACTTAATACCTCCAACGGTATGATTCGTGATATCATGAGCGGGGTCTATCCTGGCATCATGGATCTGAACTGGGGGTTTGTTGACGTGCGTGATGTGGCACAAGCGCACATTCTTGCCATGGAAACAGATACGGCAAGCGGACGTTACCTTTGCGCGACTGAAGCACTGCACATGAGAGAGCTGGTCGCACTTCTCAAATCGTCCGGTTTTAATACCTACTCACTGCCAAAAGTTGATCTGTCAGGAACAATTGGCACTCTGCTCATGAAAGCACTCTCTTTTACCCAACCAAGAAATACCGGGATGTATATCCGCACAAACATCGGGAGAAGCCTGCGCTTTGACAATGCAAAAATCAGGAGAGAACTTGGCTTATCGTTCATGCCTGTCAAGGGAAGCATCATAGAAACCGTGAACGACATGGTAAAATGGGGGCATCTTTCCCCTTCAAAACAGTAACAAGCAACCCTTGATTCATAAACATGCAAATAAATATCCGACACATTGACCGATTTATACTGCTTTTCATGGCTGTGCTGTTTTCTTTTTTTTCACTTCCCGTCATGGCAGTACCCATAACAACAGTAAATCCTGATTCTTTATCCGGAGAAAAGACAAAACTGTTAAACGGAGAGGTCATTGTTGCTCTTTCCAACCTTGAAGAGGGGGTAACCGGCGTTCAGGGACAAATATATATCGCAGCATCTCCAAAAAAGGTATGGGAAGTTCTCACCGATTATAACAATCACAAATTTTTTGTACCGAATATTATCGATAGCGGAATACTCTCTGATAACGGCACTGAAAAGGTGATGTTTGAAAAAGGAAAGACCAGGATGTTTATTTTCCAGAAGGAGGTCTATATAAAAATGAAAGTTTGGGGAGAAAACTTGACGCGCCTTTGTTTTCAACAAATCACCGGTGATTTCAAAGTTTATAAAGGCGAGTGGCTTCTGGTTGATTACCCTCAGGGAGCAGGAACATTTCTTACCTATAAAGCTGAAGTAAAACCGGATTTTTATGCACCACAGTTTGCCGTCAGAAATGTTCAGAACCGCGATTGCCCTATCATGCTGTCGGCAATGAAAAAAAAGGCGGAAGCAAACAACGAGACAGCATTACCGTTGAGCAATCAGTGATATCGGAGATTGGCTAAAAATGGTACGGTCTTTAACGATTCTCAAGGCCTGTACCTTTTGACGTTTCTTCATGGTACAGGCAAATTTCCGGATATTATAAGCCAGCGCACGAAAGACAGCGCCTGATTTTTTCAACGCTCCTGGAAACTGTGTGAGGAAAAAAAGTGCAGCGGCAACCTCAAGCAAAAGTCTTAATGGAATTACCCACAAGAGACCTGCCATGCTCCGGTTCTTCAGGATCATGGCGAGGTTATTGCGGTGGTTGAAATAAATTTTTTCTGCCGTGCCACCCTGCAGCGATGCGCCACCTTCGTGCAATACGACTGATGAGGGAACCGAACGGAGATGGTAACCAGCAAGTTTCATACGCCAGGAAAGATCAATCTCCTCCATCTGCATGAAAAAATCTTCGTCAAACCCGCCCAGCTCTTCAGCCACAGTTCTTTTTACAAACATGGCAACTCCCGATGCCCAGAAAATATCCTGCCCATCGTCATACTGCCCCCTGTCAGGCTCAATCGTTGAGAATGTTCGACCAAGACACCAAGGGTATCCCATGAGGTCAATCATCCCTCCAGCCGCACCGGCATACTCAAAAACCTTTTTTCCTTTGTTATAATCTTTCAGCGAAAGAATTTTCGGCTGCAAAGCTCCTATATCTGTATCTTCAAGAGCCGCACTGACAAGAGAGTCAAGCCACAAGGGATCGTGCTCTGTATCATCATTCATAAAAACAACATAATCGGCTGATGAGTGTTTAAGGCCTTCATTGCAGCCACCAGCATACCCTCTGTTTTCCGGAAGCCTCAGAAGACGGGCGTTCCTGTAGCGCTTGACGAGAAAGACAAGGCCTGCCTGCGATCCGCCATTATCGACCACCAGAATGCTCATTGAGGGATAGCTGGTTTTTTCAAGCGAGTCAAGGCATCGCTCCAGCGTGTCGCGCCTCTTGAAATGAGGAATAATAATATCGACGGAGGGTGAACTGGCCATAGAAAACTACCGCAGTGTCTTCCAGAACTCGCCAGCAAGACGGGCACACTCTTCAGGAGTTGATGAAGCTGCTATATGCTGAAGAAGCGCCGTACCCACAACGGCCCCGTCGGCCAGATTCCACATATACTCTACTCGTGACTTGTCCCTGATACCAAACCCGACAACAAATTTTTTACGTGCATGCCTGCGTACCCTGTGCAGGTATTCTTCAACAGCCGCCTCAGTTGAACCATCAGAAAGCTTGGCCGTGCCGGTAGTACCATTAACGGCAAGACAGTAGGAAAAATCAGTTGAAAGGCTGTCAATAAGCTCTATTCTTTCGGGAGGAGTTACCGGTGAGACAAGGAAGACAACAGTCAGCCCGTATCCTTTGGCCTGCTCAAGAAAGTCCTCTGCCTCCTCAGGAGGAAAGTCGGGAATCAGCAAACCATCAACTCCAGCCTCAACCGCATCACGGAGAAAACAAGCCGGCCCATAAGCAATCACGGGATTGCAGTAACCCATCAGAAGAATTGGAGCGGTAATCTTTTTGCATCCTTCGCCCTTCCTGGCACGCCGAACAAGCTCAAGAAGATGTTTGATCGTCACACCGTTGCGGATAGCAATGTGTGCCGCCTCCTGAATAACCGGCCCATCCCCGATCGGGTCGGAGTAGGGCATGCCAAGCTCGATAATATCAGCCCCGCTCTTTTCAAGCGCCTCAAGCACCGGAAGCGTGGCTCCGACAACCGGAAACTCCGGCATGTAATAGGCAATCAGCAGCTTTTTGTCCTGCTGCAAACGGGTGGTAATTCTGTTTTGCGTCATAACGGTGCCTGTCAATCAGAACAAAAGTTGTGGAATAACAAAAATATCAAGCACCATCGAAATCATGGTAATAAGGTGTACAAGAACACTCCCCCATACATTCTTTGTTTTCAAAACAAGATAACCACCCAAAATGCCAATCGGAAAAGCCATCATACCCATAAGCGCCCGCTCTTTCATTCCGACAGGCGCCACGGCAAAATGGTTGACAACGTAGAAGAGGGCTGTTAAAAAAACCGTCAAATGTTTGTTAATCCCGCGCTCGATCAAGGCAGAAAACATGATTCCCCGCCAGAGAAACTCTTCGGCCAGAACAAGCACCGGAAAAAGAAAGAGCAATGAACGATTCACCAGAAGAAACTCCATCTGCACCATCGGGGCGCCACCGTTTTTATAGTACATCACAGTATTGATGATATCCATACAGAACAGCACCGCGCCAGCAATGCCACCCCACATCAGAGACTTCCGGAGATCTCCACCAGCAAGATACATCTCCTGCCATTCACCAGTGCTTTTCCCCCGATACAGCACAAGCCCGATAGAACCGATAACATAGAGAAAAAGTGCGGGCCATTCAAGAAGTGGCGTGAAATGGCCAACAAGCCCAAAGGTCCAGATCGCCGCCATAAGCGTAAACGACAGAGTCAACCGCACCGTGAGCGACTCTGATGAAGAGGAATAACGTTCACTCAACGATTTAACAGATTTCATGACTTAGAAATTAAATTAGCAAATGTCAAACAATATAGTGAGGGCGCTCTTCATAGTCAATTGGATCACGAACTCCCGCAAGCCCGAACGCTCGAAGCCTCCTGGCGCAACTGTCGCAGAAGCCACACGCTTTTCCTTCGCTTTTATAGCACGACCAGCTCAGATTGAAGGGCACCTTTAATTCTATCCCTTTACGGACAATTTCAGACTTCTGCATTTCAATAAGCGGCGTGAGGATTTCGATGTTTGTTTCCGGCTTCGTACCAAGCTCTATAACCTTGTTGAAAGCATCATAAAATACCTTCCGGCAGTCGGGATAGCCTGAAGAGTCCTCCTCAACTGCGCCGATAAAAATCTTGCTGGCACCAATCACCTCCGACCAACTCACCGCCATGGAAAGAAAACCTGCGTTGCGGAATGGCACATAACTGGTTGGAATCGAAAAACCCTGAATGCCCTGAAGGTCGGCGCCACTCACCGACATCGAGTAGTCGGTCAACGAAGAGCCACCAATCTGGGCAAGAAAATCCGCATTGACCTCCAGGCACTGCTCTATATGGTAGTGGCCGCAGATAGCACGAAACGACTCCAGCTCCTTCTGCCAGGTGCGCTGCCCGTAATTCACATGCATAGCTGCAAGTACAAAGCCTTGCGCATGGGCAATTGCTGTGGTGACAAGGCTGTCCATGCCGCCGCTGAGAAGGATGACTGCTTTCCCCTTTTCTTTAAGCATAACACTATATATTCTTCAATTGATAAGCATTATAAAGAACACGCATCCATCGCCTCAATATTCTCAAGAACAACGGTACCATCAGTAGTGAGTTTTTACCGTTTATCATTTCAAATCCCGATAAAAGTTTTCGTGTGGCCCAACGGCTTCAAGGTAAACCAGCCGAACACTCTCATCCAGCGAATAGCCAAGCAAATACAACTGGCCTGAGCTGCGGAACTTATAAGCGTACAACGCTGCCAGATCGCCCTTATTTCGTTCTCCGATATCAGGATTTTGACGTACCACCTCAACAGCAGAGTCCACATCTCCAGCGGTGTTGTCGTGAAGCTTTTTGTATTGTCGTGCAAATCTTCGCGTTTGCCTGACTGACCAAATCATTGCTGAGCACTCCGAGGCACAAACGGTGTAGAGTGTTCCCGTGGTTCGGCTAAAGATGCCAACGACTCCGCAACAAAAGTGACCGGCAAATCCGGGTTGTCAAGCGCAGCCCGACCTACCCGTGCCCAAAACTCTATCTGACCTGAAATAGAACGATGCTCCACTATAGCGTCTTGTTTCGCTTGTTCGTAAAGCTCCTGATTGATCCTTATCGAAGTGCTTAACAACATCCTAAGTTCCCCTTTTGTCGAATGCATACATTTGTGGTAGAAGTATAGGTATTATTCTGCAACTATGGAAAACATCATGGTTCATAATCCCGGCAACCTTGAAACCTGCTGCCTGATTAACTCAAACGATCCATCGGTCGTTTCGAAACGCGCTTTGCGCTACCGAACGTCCGATCAACATCAATCAATATCTCCACATCGTCGGTCAGCGTGTACACACCAATTTGCCAGTCGCCGAGTACGCCTCGATAGGTGCTTCGCACTACTTGGTGACTGGCGTATTAAAACGAAAATATATAGAATTCAAAAAAAATTCCCACTGGGGGCTTTGCCCCCGGTACCCCCTTAATGGTTAAATATATCAATAGATAAAAGCCCGAACACACCATCTGCCGTACTTGTTGTCGTGGTACTG
>JBAXBW010000067.1:0-7896 GCA_037141805.1 Chlorobiaceae bacterium
TGGTGCTGGCCGACGAGCCAAGCGGCAACCTCGACAACCAGAACAGCCGCATCCTCTATGAGTTGATGGCCAGGCTGAGCAAAGAGCGTCTTACCTCCTTCATTATTGTCACCCACAACGAAGAGTACGCAGCGCTTGCTGATCGCTGCCTGCGTATGGAGGGTGGAGTGCTGCGAGAGCGCTCACAACCTTCCGCCATTGGATGAGCATGAAGAATTCCCCGAAACTGATATGTGCGTATGCCATTGGGCAATGCGCATGTCTGGCTTTCCTGAAATTTCCTGCACCGTCTGTTCATGTGCAAGCAGTACTTCTCCGGGAATTTTTCCTCGGATACCCCCGCCGTCAACAGAGAAAATTTGCCAGGTTTACATGATCTGTGCCAATGAATATCCAAACATGTAACGAACCAAATTTCACCTCATCACGCTTTGCCGCAGGAACGCTTCATGCCAGAAGATGGATACGTGAAAAAACATAATCGAGAGAGTCCTCGTTCAGCACAACCCGGGAATACCCCGTCGAGCCAAGTTCCATTGGCCTATTGTCCCTGTCACTGGTGAACTTGCGACTCTGCTTGCCATTATACCAGTAGACAAGCCTGATTTTATTTCCCTCGATTTCAAGAGCCGTAATACCTCGTTTCCCAATAGTGCAGCCGGAGTTGAAGATACTTGGAATGGTGATGTTGTTGTACAGACCGCTCCGAAGACCGATTTTCTTGCCCTGCTTGTAACAGGCATCAAGCTCGGTTTTCAACGATGCTATTTTCTGCTTGATAACTGTTCGTTTGTCACTATCTGCTGACGGAAAAGCCCGACAGAGTTCCTCTATTCTGTAGTTCAGAAAGTCAACTTTTGAAAGTGATTCGAAGAGGGGACGATGGGTATGCCCAATGATAGAAACTATTTTTGCCTGGTTTGAAAATTCATAAATCGATTTTTCAATGGCAAACCTTCTGGGGCTGTTGTATGCAATAGAAAAGTTCCTGATGCCAACAGGTTTGGCAATATATTTAATGAAAAAGATGACGGCACGACTGACCATTGGGTAGGTTTCCCACAAAAGCTCCGATGCCTGATGGCCATGAAAGAGCAGCATGGTTTCATGGCCGTAATGAAATTTCAGCGAATTGACCATTGAAGAAGCAAGCTGATACCCTTTTTCGTCAAGCAGGGAGGCGTCATGGTTCCCATAGGTTTTCCAGAAAAAACCGTTCTCTTCAAACTTGAGAAAAAGGTTATACAAGTCACCCCACTCATTCACAATGCTGTCAAGAGGAAACTTGAAAAGCTCTTCAATATCACCATTAAGAACAAGACTATATTTTTCGGGTAGATAATAGCTATCGAGCATGGTTTTCACCAGTTCAGCATTCCGTTTGAACTCGTCGCGCCTGCCGCCATTGCCCATGTGAAGATCGCTGAGAATCAGAACCCTTGAGGAGTGAGCCAGACTAACCGACTTTGCTGTTTTCAGCAAGCGTTCAAGATAGGGATGTTTTTTATTATGCAGCCTCATAACATTGCAACCACGCGTCTCAACCTCTGTTCAAATGATATCCCGTCCTGAAGCGGATCTTCTTTACAGAGATATACTTAAAAAAATTAACCCCCGCAAGATTCAGGTCGTTACAACTCTGCGACAAGAATAATGGTCATCGTGCTCAATGACAATTGAGGAAAACGAAAAAAAATAGCTTTCTTGTGTGAATATCATGATTCATCCACCATTTTCCACCACCTTGATATCCCCTGAACGATTCCGCAAAATCCGCACAATGCTGCTCCATCGCCAGCCTGATCTGACGGTAGTCATGGATAATGTCAACAAGGCTCACAACCTGTCCGCCATAATCCGAAGCTGTGACGGAGTCGGAATAAATGAAATTCATGCCGTTTCATATCGCAAAACCATTTATACTGAACAGAATGCAGCGGCTGGCACAAGCAAATGGATCACCATGAATTTGTACCCTGATATTGAAACAGTGTACAACAAGTTATCAGGAAACGGCATGCAACTCCTCGTTGCAACAAACAGTGAGGGATGTCTGGATTTCAGAGATGTCGACTATACTCTGCCAACCGCTCTGGTCGTCGGCGCCGAGTGGGACGGGATATCAAAAGAGGCTATCAAAGGGGCCGACCAGGCTATTCTGGTGCCAATGATTGGCATGGGAGAATCCCTTAATGTCTCTGTTGCCACCGCAGTCATTCTTTTTGAAGCACAGCGCCAAAGAGCGCAAAAAGGGATGTACAGCCAGCCACAGCTCAAGCCGGAATACATTGAGCGGATGCTCTTTGAGTTTGCCTATCCGCGTCTGAGCCGGGAACTTCGGGAAAAAGGCATCCCCTATCCAGCTCTTGATGAACAGGGGCGCTTATGAAAAACTACTGCATTAAAAAAGAACCTTGCGAGGCAATTTTTTTGCCAGCGCTATCCATTCTTTTATCTGGTCGACGGAAGGTGACAGTTGAACCAATTTTTTCTGTTGGTTGATTGCCTGCATTTTGGCATAAAGGTTCGATGGATTACGCTGAATAAGGTCGAAGAGGGTACCAACTCCTGCCGCTTCGAGCAGTTCCACTGTGGAGAAAGTTATCCCTTTAACTCTTGAAAGATCGAGACGATTAACCAGCTTGAGTATAACCGCCTCACTGATTCCGGTTGCAACAGAAAGTCCCTTGCGTCCACTCTTGTCGCGTCCTCTTTCGAGAAACTGTTCATGGCTTTGCACTCCAGCCTCAACCAGTTTCACGGCAAGTCCCTCATCTATCCCTTCAAGAGTGACCGCCGTAACCGTTGGTGCATTTATCTCTTCGACAACAGCAGAAACAGGCACAACAACAGGCGCGCTCACTTTCTGAACATCCGGCGCAAGCTTCACCGGTTCTGGAAGAGATGCAACTTTCACTGCAAGGACTGGTTGAGCATCGATCAACATCTCCCGGGAACCATCCATGTCGCTCACCTCGCCCCTGATTATCCGCCCTGCCAGATTGGCAACACCAGGAATAATTCTCGACGACGTATCACTTGCCATTGTTGCAACGAAGGAAAAAAGGGCAATGGGATTGCAGAGCAGCAGTCGGCGAATCTCTTCAGGACGAGAGAGAACATTGAGAGTTCCCCCCTGTTCGATGATCGCCTGACACGCAAGACGTCCTCCATTCAGGATCTGTCGTTCCGATAAAAAAGCTGTTTCAATGTCGGAAAGCGGAGAAAGGTACTCACCCCCTTCCCGAACGGTGACATAGCAAGTCTGGCAGATACCACGCCCCCCGCACAGGTGGCCGACATGACTATGGTTCAACCGGGCAGCCTTGCCGATTGTCTGACCAGGCAATGCGTCACAAGGGATATCGTTAATAAAAAGATTCATAACAGTACTATGTTAGATAATAATTGAGAACAAGAGTTGTTGAGGTGGTCGCGCCCTGAATTTCACCTCTGTTTTTCACCGAAACTCCTGATATAAAAATTTTCTTTTTCCTGCATTTGTGAGCGATCCTCTGGCGACTGATCATCATAACCAATAAGATGAAGTGCCGAATGGAAGGTAACACGCAAAAGTTCCTCCTGAAAATCAACAGAAAACTTTGCGGCATTTTCCTTGACGACATCAAGTGAAATATAAAACTCGCCATCAATTTCACTCCCCTTGTTGTAGCGAAAGGTTATTGTGTCGGTAGGATAATCATGACCAAGAAACTCACGATTGATTCGCTGTATCATTTTGTTGCCGCAATAAACGCCAACAACAGATTCAACTGTATAACCCTCATGTTCAAAAACGAACAAAACAGCCTTTTCGAGCCACTGCTCGGGAATCGCCTTTTTTGTCGAATTGTAAACTTCAAGCATCAGGATGAGATTTGTTTGAAGCGTTCACAAAAGCATCAATCTGTTTGAGTTCGGTATTACGAACCCTGAAGGTCAGTTCAACCTCTTCATCAACATGGCACTTCTCGATAACTTCAGTATGTTCGTACAGATACGTTATCAGTTTATAATTTGAAACATGCACACTGATATGACGTTCGGTGTACTCCCGCGCAACCTGCTGGCTAATCCTCTCCTTGAGCGACGCAATATTGATTCCCCGTATTGCGGAGATAAAGACCGCATAAGGGTATTTTTCGCCCAGTTCACGAAGAAGCGACGGATCTTTGAGTGCATCAATCTTGTTGAACACCTCAATAATGTTATCGTGACTAACGCCGATCTCCTTCAGCGTGTCGCGCACCACCGTCATCTGTTCCTCAAAACCATGATGACTGACATCGATCACATGAAGCAGAAAATCAGCCTGCAGCACCTCGTCAAGAGTCGATTTAAAACTTTCCACAAGAGTGTGCGGCAGTTTGCGGATAAAACCTACCGTATCCGACAGCAGTACAAGCTTGTTGATATTGAGCTCAAGACGACGGGTTTTGGTGTCGAGCGTCGCAAAAAGCCTGTTCTCCGCAAAAGCCTCGGCCTCCGGGCAAAGTGCGTTCATCAATGTTGACTTGCCGGCATTGGTGTACCCCACAAGCGAAACTCGCTGCACAGCCTGGCGACTGCGAGTCTGCGTATCATGCTGAAGGGCAACCTCTCGCAACTTCTTCTTCAAAAGCGCAATACGATTACGAACCAGACGACGGTCAGTTTCAATCTGGGTTTCACCTGGCCCTTTGTTGCCAATACCACCCTTTTGCTTCGAAAGGTGAGTCCACTTCCCGGAAAGGCGGGGAAGCATATATTCAAGCTGGGCAAGCTCCACCTGCATTTTGGCTTGAGCTGATTGTGCCCGGATGGCAAAAATCTGAAGGATCAGACCTGTACGATCAATCACCTTGCACTCCAGCGCCTGTTCAAGGTTTCTGGCCTGGGCAGGTGTAAGGTCGTCATCGAAAATCACAAGATCTATTTCATGCTCCTTTACAAACAGGACAAGTTCCTCAACCTTTCCTTTTCCAATACAATAGGCAGGATCACGCAATTTTCTGTCCTGAATAAACGAGTCGACAACATCCGCTCCTGCCGTATCGGCAAGAAAAGCGAGTTCATCAAGATACTCTTCAACAAGTGAACGGGGTGTTTCAGGAGGGGAACAAAGACCGACAAGAAAGGCCTTTTCCCTTTTATTTTCAGGAGTAACAGTATTCAATCGGGCAGTAATAGGTTACGTAAAAAAATGAATGACAGCGATCTGTAATCTGGCATGTTGCTATATTACAACCATTGTTTTATCTTGGCGTTTCATTCTCGATTCATATTCGAACCGTTTAAAAAGGTACACATTTTTGCTTTAACCCCTACCATAGAAAGCGAATAATGCTGTAATGACCAAAACAGGCAAAATAGAAGCGCATATCAGATGAATCAGAACGATGGCCGAAACTCTGCTGACCTGGAGACGGAAAAGCTGATAACGCTTGATGAAGCTTATGCATACTGCCGCCAGATTTCAAAAGAACACGCAAAAACATTTTATCTTGCAAGCCTGTTTCTGCCTAAAAAACAGCAGAAACCTATTTTTGCCATTTACGCCCTGCTGCGAACCGTTGATGACGTTGTTGATATGGCAGAGGAGAAACTTGCAAACGGACTTATCACCAAAGAAGAGATCAGCCTGATACTTGAGGGATGGAAAACAAAACTCAAGGATTGCTACGACGGAAAGGTTGACAACGACCCTATCATGATGGCTTGGCACGACACCCTGAAAAGCTTCACCATCCCGATAGAACTTCCCCTTGATTTGATGGATGGCGTTGCCATGGACATCGAGTTCAAGCCTTTTGAAACCTTTGACGAGCTCTACGTTTACTGCTATAAAGTGGCTGCAGTGGTCGGACTGATGACATCCGAAATTTTTGGTTACAGCGATAAAAAGGCGCTGCAACATGCCATTGAGCTTGGGATTGCCATGCAGTTAACCAACATTCTGCGCGATGTCGGTGAAGATGTCAACCGAGGCAGAATTTACCTGCCCCTTGAAGATCTGCGCCGTTTCAACTATTCAAGGGAGGAGCTGATGCAGAAAAAAATCAACAGCAACTTCATTGCGTTGATGAAGTTTCAGCTCGAAAGAGCAAGAAACTACTACCGCTTGTCAGACAAAGGGATTCCCATGCTTGAAAGTCGAAGCCGTTTTGGGGTCGCCATCAGCAGCATCAACTACGGCAATATTTTAACCGCCATCGAAAAAAACAACTACGATGTTTTCTCAAAAAGGGCCTATCGCTCTTTTTTTCAGAAAATCAGCACCATTCCTTATGTCTTGTACAAAACCCGTTAAGAGCCAAAACTCCTCAGGCTTTGCCCATATTTAATTCACACACAGAATTCAGAGAGAGATAACCACCATGCAGAAAGAGAACGAACAGAACAACAATAGTCAGGAACAGCAAACCCGGTTATCCCTGAACGACCAGATGCAACGCCGTCTTGAAGAGCGTCAGCACCTGATTGAGGCCGGAATCAACCCCTATCCAACCCACTTCGAGGTAACACACTCTTCTGTTGAGATCATAGACGATTTCGAAGATGAGGCTAAAAAGCCGGTTTCAGTGGCGGGCAGGATTATGACCATCAGAAAAATGGGAAAAGCCTCCTTTTTTCATCTACAGGACTCTACCGGCAGGCTCCAGATCTACATGAAAAAGGATGAAGTCGGCGAGGTAACCTACAACACATTCAAGCTTCTCGACATCGGCGATATCGTCGGAGTCAAGGGATTCACTTTCAAAACCAGAACCGGTGAAATATCGGTCCATGCCGAATCGCTGGAGCTGCTCACCAAATCGCTCCGCCCAATCCCGATTGCCAAAGAGAAAGAGGTTGATGGAGAGAAGGTTATTTTTGATGCCTTCAGTGACAAAGAGATGCGCTACCGCCAGCGCTATGTTGACCTGATAGTCAATCCGGAGGTGAAACTGACCTTTATCAAGCGATCCGCCATTGTCTCCTCCATGCGCAACTTCTTCACCGAACAGGGGTGGCTTGAGGTTGAAACTCCTATTCTGCAACCCATCTACGGTGGTGCAGCCGCCCGTCCCTTCACCACACACCACAATGCGCTCGACATGCAACTTTACCTGCGCATCGCCAACGAACTCTACCTCAAACGGCTGATTGTTGGTGGCTTTGATGGTGTTTTTGAGTTTGCGAAGGATTTCCGCAATGAGGGGATTGACCGTTTTCACAATCCAGAGTTTACGCAGGTTGAGCTCTATGTTGCCTACAAAGATTACAACTGGATGATGAAAATGGTCGAAGAGCTGATCTGCCAGACAGCTCTTGCCGTCAACAAAAGCGACAGCACCATGTTTCTTGGCAACGAAATCAGTCTTAAAACTCCGTTCAAGCGCCTGAGCATTATCGATGCCATTGCCGAATACACCGGCAAAAATATTGCTGGCCAATCCGAAGAGGAGCTGCGCTATACCGCCAAGGATCTCGGACTTGAACTCGACCCAAAAATCAGCAGCGGTAAGATTATTGATGAAATTTTCGGCGAATTTGTAGAGCCAAAGCTCATTCAGCCAACCTTTATCACCGACTACCCCACCGAAATGTCGCCACTGGCCAAAGAGCATCCCTTTCAGCCGGGCATTGTCGAACGATTTGAACTCATTGTCGGAGGCAAGGAGGTGTGCAACTCCTTCTCCGAGCTGAACGACCCTGTCATTCAGCGCGAAAGACTGGAGTCGCAGTCTCGGTTACGGCAACGTGGCGACGAAGAGGCGATGATTGTTGACGAAGATTTTCTCCGCGCCATCGAATACGGTATGCCGCCATGCGCCGGCCTTGGCATCGGAATCGACCGGCTGGTAATGATTCTTACCGGTCAGGATTCAATCAGGGATGTGATTTTCTTTCCGCATCTGAAGCCGGAGTAGGGAT
>JBAXBW010000068.1:0-7776 GCA_037141805.1 Chlorobiaceae bacterium
CCAACAACAAAAATGTTGCGATGCCCTGCACCAAGCATTTTAGCAACAAGATACTGAGCCCTGTTAGTATCCTGATACTCATCAATCATGATGTAACGAAACGATTCCTGCAACTCTCTGACCACTTCAGGATGCGCATTGAAGAGCTCAAGCGGCTTGATAAGCAGGTCATCAAAATCAAGGGCGTTGTTCTCTTTCAGCTTTCTTGTATACAACTCATAAACCTGTGATGCCTTCTGCTGATTATAGTCGCCGGCATTTCGATGAAACTCGGCAGGAAGAATAAAACTGTTTTTTGCCCTGCTGATCATCCCCTGCACCGTATTAACCGGCACCGACTCAACAGAGATATTGAGTTCCGTCATCGATTGCCGGATCAGGCTTTTACTGTCATCTGAATCAAAAATTGAAAAATTCCGATTGTAACCGATCAGGTCGATAGAGTTGCGGAGAAGTCGGGCAAAAATCGAATGAAACGTTCCTATCCACAGACCTCGTGAACTCCCCTGATGAAGCAGAGTATCAACACGGTGCCGCATCTCACCAGCAGCCTTGTTGGTAAAGGTGAGCGCAAGAATATTCTGGGGAGAAACCCCCTCATTATTGATAAGATATGCAATACGATAGGTTATCACCCTTGTCTTGCCGGAGCCTGCGCCAGCAAGCACCATAACAGGGCCGGATGTGGCGACTACAGCACTACGCTGAACATCATTGAGATCGTTTAAAAAATCGGTCAATACTTCTGGTCACCCGTTAACAGTTAAAGCGCTCAAGGGCAGATTTCTTCATCCCCTGCGCTGCGCCAAAATCTCTTGTTGAATTTCGTATAACTTTACCCGTTTTACAAATTACTCTCAAACAAATCCTTAGCCTGCCCCGCATCAATGTTATTAATGGTCGTGAACACAGTTTTGACTTTCAGAGTTGTTATATTCCGATAAAGAACCATTACCAACCCCATAGAAACAATATTTTCAATGTTTCCTCTTGTTTACGAAATCAACACAAGAATCTGGCTGAAGAAACTGAGCAAAGAGTTCAATCGGCCTGTAACGCTCGGCAACATCCCCGATAAGGAGTTCACCTTCTTTTCAACCTGCGGGTTTGATATGGTATGGCTCATGGGAGTCTGGAAACCCAGTCAATACAGCAAGGCTATTGCAACGTCACATCCCGGCCTTCGTAAAGCTTTCCTGCACAATTACCCGACCATAGTATCAGACGATATTGTATCATCACCATATTCAATACCTTCCTATACCGTCAGTGAAGCACTTGGCGGAGAGGGTGAACTGCTTGTTTTCCGTGAAAAGCTCCATACACTCGGTATAAAGCTCATGCTTGACTTTGTGCCCAACCATCTTGCTCTCGACAATGAGTGGTTGCCTGACCATCCCGAATACTTTATACCGATATGCAACGCGGAACAGTGCCAGGATCCCGGCGCTGCTTTTGAATATACACAAGGAGCATATCTGGCTTATGGAAAAGATCCCTATTTTGATCCATGGACAGACGTTCTGCAGCTCAATTACGCTGCACCCGAAACGCACGTAATGATGACTGAAAACCTTTTCAGGATAAGCTCACTCTGCGATGCTGTGCGATGTGATGTTGCCATGC
Source organism: Chlorobiaceae bacterium (assembly GCA_037141805.1). Lineage (GTDB taxonomy): Bacteria > Bacteroidota > Chlorobiia > Chlorobiales > Chlorobiaceae > Chlorobium. The sequence continues at coordinate 1,627 of JBAXBW010000068.1, forward strand.
TTATTCTTAAAAGCGTCTTCAATACAACCTGGAGCAACCTGGGCGGCTACATGCAGAACGAGTTCTGGCATAATGCGATCACTGCAGTAAAGCTCCGTCACCCCGATTTTCTGTTCCTTGCCGAATCTTACTGGAACAAGGAGTGGGAACTCCAGCAACAGGGATTTGACTTTACCTACGATAAACCATTTTACGATTATCTCAGCGCCGCCCCCGTTAATGTTGAAAAGCTTACCGGGCATCTTCTTGGCCATTGGGATTACCAGAAACATCTCTGCCGGTTTCTTGAAAACCACGATGAACCAAGGGCTGCAGGAAAAATCGGTCTGAACAACAAGGTCGCAGCCATGATACTGCTGACTGTTCCAGGAATGCATCTTGTCCATCAGGATCAAATGGAAGGTTTCCGTCAACAAATCCCGGTGCAGCTTCTCAAGCAGGCTCCTGAAACCGTCGACAGTGAACTGGTCACACTCTACAACGCACTTTTCTCACTGCAGAAGAAAGAGGTTTTTCAGGAAGGAAGGATAGAGTGGCTTGACCTGAATGTTGCAAACAACTCGCATTGTTTCGGATTTCACCGGTTTACTGCAAAAGAAAATGCTGTCGTTCTGGCAAATTTCAGCCCAACTGGTATCGTCATAGAATTCGGACATCCCTGGACGGAACATATCCAGGTAAAAAAAATCAACGTCTTCAGTACAACTGGCAAGAACAGAACCAGCGAAGTCGAGTGTACAGAAAAGATGATGAAGATGCATCTTTTTCCTCATGAAGGAGTCGTAATAACCTGCTGACAAAAAGAGTCCCGTTCGGTTCTGTTAGCCAATTTGAAGACAATTATTGATGTTTTTTTCTATGCGAGTTATTACACACACGATAAAAGTTCCAACCACAAGGCCTGTTGAAATCATCGATATTACCGATGAGGTGACTACAGCTCTCACTCTCACAGGACTTGACAAAGGACAGATAACAGTCATCAGCCGTCACACAACTGCCTTTATCAATATTAATGAAAAAGAGGAGCGCTTGCTCGAAGATATGGAGACCTTTCTCAAGCGACTTGTTCCAAAAGATGGCAACTACCTGCATAACCTCGATCCGATTGATGGCCGCCACAACGCCCACTCTCACCTGCTCGGACTCTTTATGAACAGTTCGGAAACGATTCCTTTTTCGGAAGGGAAAATGCTGCTGGGGCAATGGCAATCCATTTTTTTCGTTGAACTTGACGGTCCACGCCCGGAGAGAATGATTCTCCTGCAGATTTCAGGCATATAGACCACTGAGTGTTCAAGGAACCGGGAAGGCTCAAACATGGTTGAAGCTATGATAGAAGAATAACCTGAAGCCCTGGAATGCCATGCCCGATTCGATTCCGATTCCCATTACACAACAGACGACACTGCTTTCTGCAATCTATTCACCTGATGATCTCAAAAAACTCACGATTGCTGAGCTTCAGAGACTGGCAGATGAATGCCGCAGAGAGGTCATCAATATTGTATCGGTCAATGGTGGCCATTTTGCCTCAAGCCTTGGCGTTGTCGAGCTCACCGTAGCGCTGCATCATGTGTACAGCACTCCCCGCGACAAAATTATATGGGATGTCGGACACCAGGCCTACGTCCATAAAATCCTGACAGGAAGAAAAGAGAAGATGCAGACCAACCGGCAATTCAACGGACTTGCCGGGTTTCCCAAAAGATCCGAGAGCCCTCATGATGCCTTTGGAGTAGGGCACGCATCAACCTCCATTTCTGCCGCAGCAGGAATTGCCGCTGGAGCAAAGCTTGCCGGGAGTAATGAGAAGGTTATCGCCGTTATTGGTGACGGAAGCATGACCGGAGGCATGGCATTTGAAGCAATGAACCACCTCGGAGATCTGAAAAGTGATGTTCTTGTCATTCTCAACGACAACCAGATGGCCATCTCGCCAAGTACCGGCGGACTCAGAAACCATCTGATCAACATAACCCTCAGCAAGAGCTACAATAAGGCGCGCTCCCTTCTCTGGAAATCGATCTCCCTCGTCAACAATGATCTTGGAGAAAAGGCAAAAAAGGCCATTCGCAAACTTGAGGATGGATTCAAGGCCGCATTAACACCGGGAGCATTTTTTGAGGCTCTTGGCCTGAGATATTTCGGGCCGATTGATGGCCACAACATGGAGCAGCTCGTCAAGGCGCTCAAAGAGATGCAGGCGCTTCCCCACCCCAAGCTGCTGCATGTTATCACGACAAAGGGCAAAGGGTTCAAGCCTGCTGAAGAGAACCAGAGCAAATGGCACGCCCACAACGGCGGCTTCGATACCACAACCGGGAAAAACCTGAAAGTTGCCGACAGCTCACTGCCGCCAAAATATCAGGAGGTCTTTGGAGAGGCTCTGGTCGAACTTGCCCTGAAAGATACCCGAATTACCGCCATTACCGCCGCCATGCCAAGCGGCACATCGCTCGACCTCTTTCAAAATGCCCTGCCAAACCGCTTTTATGATGTCGGTATCGCGGAACCCCATGCCGTCACCTTTGCCGCAGGGCTGGCAATACAGGGGTTCAAGCCGGTCTTTGCGGTTTATTCCACCTTTCTCCAGCGCGCCTTTGACCAACTGATGCATGACGTTGCGCTGCAAAACCTGCACGTTGTCTTTGCCATTGACCGCGCTGGCCTTGTGGGCGAAGATGGACCCACCCATCATGGAGCTTTCGACCTCTCATGGCTTCATGCTGTTCCTGGACTGGTCATTATGGCACCAGCGGATGAGCAGGAGCTGCGCGACATGCTCTACACCGCGCTCTATGATATAAAAGGCCCGGTAGCAATCCGTTACCCCAGAGGCAACGGCACAGGTATCCCTTTGCGAAAAAACTTCACCTCTCTTCCCGTCGGAAAAGCAGAGATGCTCCGTCAAGGAGAAGGGTTGGTGCTGCTCAGTATTGGAAACATGACGGGAAAAGCACTGGAAGTGGCGGGCTCGCTGGAAAAAGAGGGAATTAACGCCACCGTGGTCAATATGAGATTTCTCAAACCGCTCGACACTGGCATGATTGAGGAGCTGGCCTCGCGCTCAACTCATTTTGTGGTGATTGAGGAGAACAGCGGAATCGGCGGGCTGGGCAGCGGCGTGATTGACCACCTCAATGCCGCAGGACTGCATCGCTCTGTGCTGAAGGTTGCGTTGCCCGATGCCTTTGTGACTCATGGACATATCAATGACCTCTACAGAAGCATCGGTTTCGACACCCCGACAATGGCTGCGCGAATAAAGCAATTTTACACCGAGGGCCAGAGATGAAAATATGCAAGCAAAGCAAGCGCCGCCCAGACTGAAAGATTGGCAAACAACCCGGCAAGCAGATCATCCGCCATAATTCCCCAACCACCGGGGAATCGCTGTGCTGCATCGACCGGCCCCGGCTTTGCTATATCGAAAAAGCGGAAAAAGACCAGCGAGAGCAGAGCAGGCAACCATCCCAAGGGCAGAAAAGCCAGCGCCAGCCACTGACCGGCAAGCTCATCTATCGTCACAATTGAGGGGTCATTCCCGAACTCCTCTTCCATCAGCGTTCCTGACCAGATGCCAACAAAAGTGCAAAGCGCAACAAGGGAGAGCAGAACTGACGTGTTCTGAAGTATCGGAATAAAGTAATAACAGAGAACGGCCACAATGCTCGTCACCGTGCCGGGAGCTACAGGGAAAAGACCTATTCCGAAACAGGTGGAAAGAATTTTTGCAACCAGTCGCATCATGCTCTCAGCGTCCCTGAAGAGGCTTCTGAAAGTAAATGCCCCAGTTGCTGACCAGATAGGAGATACCGGTATAGACCGTAAAAACCGTCACAACCAGCATAATGGAGTCCAGATATCCAGAAGCAAGAAAGCGGCTGATCGTAACTGCCATACTTTTTCCAAAAAAGGCAGCCTCCCTCATCAGAATGAGCGCCATAATCAGATAGACAAAGAGATTCTGCACCAGAGTTTTATACTTCGCCTCCATACTGGTCACCACCGGCCTGTTTTTATATTCGGCATAGATCCGCAGCGATGTCACCACAACATCCCTGACAACCACAAGAATCACCATCCAGAGCACCAGATAGCCCATCCAGACATAGAGCAGAAACGCTGCTGTAATAAGCAATTTATCGGCAAGGGGATCCAAAAAAGCGCCAAGACGGGTCTCAACACCATATTTCCGTGCATGATAACCATCATACAGATCGGTCAGGGAGGCCACCGTAAAAACAATGACACCCAACAGTTTGAGCCAAGGATCCGCCTGCAGCAATAACGCAACAAAAACAGGAACAAGCAGAATCCGCAACGCGGTCAACTGGTTTGGTATAGTCAGATACTCGTCTTTCAAGCCCTGCAGGATTTATACTATTATCACATCAAAAGCAGGATGAACCCATATCTCGCAAGATACAGTATTGCAACCTGTTTTTCAATGGCTCTGCACTACCATCAAAAATAATGGTTCTTACTCAAGCTCAACAAAGGTAACGCCATCCCCGCCTTCACCCCACTCGCCAAGCCGAAACGCCTTGACCGCTGGATGCTGCTGCAAACACTCCGCCGTTCTTTTGCGGAGCGAACCGGTACCCTTGCCATGCAAAATCGTCGCTGCATAGATGCGGTTCAGGCGCATGGTGTCAAGGAATCTCTCGATTTTCAGGGTTGCCTCATCAGCGGTCAAACCCCGCACATCAAGTTTTGTTGACTCAATCCCTGTCGTCATGGCCGACCAGGAACTTTTTGTCTGTCTTTGTTCAGGAAGTCGCAAACTCTTTTTTGCCTGCGTTTTCGATGTTTTTTCAAGGTTTTTCAGCCCAGTGGTGAACCTGAAATTGCCGCACAGCACCACAACACTTTCACCATTGATGCTCTCAACCTCACCGGAGGTATTGGTATCAAGAATAGAAACAAGGTCGCCTGCCCTGATGGTACAATCAACTTTGGCCGCGGCTTCAGCTCTGGCGCGCAGAAGCGACTCACTCTTTTCAGCCTGCTGCTTTTTGATGCCAAGTTTTTTCCGTGCCTCATGCACCTTTTTATCGTCGGTCGGAGCCGCTTTAACCTCCTGCAGAATCTCTCGAATCTCCTGTCGGGCATGTTCCAGCTCCTTCTGAAGCTCCCGCGATGCTCCAAGCTTTGCATTTCGACGCTTCTGTTCAAACGCCACCTCCGCTTGCTGCAACAAGAGCTCCCTTTTCTCACTATCCGCCTTTTCCCCTTCAAGCTGCTGCTTCAACGTGCGGTTCTCCTCAAACAAGCGACTCAGGTCATCAAGCATGCGGTCGAGCCCGATTCGCTCATGCAGCATAAAGGAGGTTGCCCGCTCCACCATTTTCCCCGCAAAGCCCATCCGCTTCATCATGGCAAAGGCAAAACTGTTGCCGGGCAGCCCCTTGACAAACCTGAAGGTGGGCTGAAGCTCCGTCCGGTCAAACTCCATCGCGCCGTTCACCACACCCTCCCGCTCATGGGCATAGGCCTTCAACTCGCCAAGGTGGGTGGTCACAATGGTCTTGGTGGAGCGACTGAGCAGCTCCTCAATCACTGCGCGGGCAATGGCTCCCCCCTCCTCCACATCAGTACCGGCACAGAGTTCATCAATCAATACCAGATCGCGGCTGCCTGCTCCATCAAGTATTGTCTTTATAGCGCCAAGATGTGAACTGAAGGTGGAAAGGTCATTTTCGATCGACTGGTCATCACCGATTTCGATAAAAATATCGCGGAAAAGGGGGAACACCGAGCTCTCGCTGCAAGGGAGCAGATAGCCGTGAACCAGCATACAGCAGAGCAGCCCGGCGCTCTTCATCGCCACCGACTTTCCGCCAGCGTTGGGACCGGAGATCACCAGTACCCGATCCTCCTCATCCAAAATCAGGTCGAGAGGCTGCACCTCCTTTTGTCGATGCGAAATCAGCAGCCAGGGATGATACCCTTTCACAATGCGAAGTGCCTGCCCTTCGGTAATGGAGGGCAGCACCGCATGGGTTTCAACCGCAAACCGCGCCCGTCCATAGAGGGCATCGAAGGCCGCCAGCAGAGTTTCATTGATCTGAATGTTGTGGCGCTCCTGTCGAATCTCCTCCGTCATCTCCTTCAGAATGCGCTCAATCTCCCGCCGCTCGCTGA
>JBAXBW010000069.1:0-7719 GCA_037141805.1 Chlorobiaceae bacterium
TGTTGTTAAATATGGAAAAAATTCTGGAACTGAAAAACCTCAAGACTTACTACTCCACCGATAATGGCATTGCCAAAGCAGTCGATGGAGTCAGTTTTTCGCTTGAACGCAATCGTACACTGGGAATTGTCGGGGAGTCGGGGTGCGGAAAATCGGTGACGGCGCTCTCCATCATGCGCCTTGTCCCCATGCCTCCCGGCTACTTTGCAGGGGGAGAAATTTTGTGGAAGGGAGGCGACCTCCTGAAGCTTTCCGAAGAAAAAATGCGACGGCTGCGAGGTAACGAGATTGCCATGATCTTTCAGGAGCCGATGAGCTCGCTCAACCCGGTTTTTACCTGCGGCAGCCAGATCATGGAACAGATTCTCATCCACCGCGACATCAACCACGCAGAGGCGAAAGCGCGTTCTGTTGAGCTGCTTCACCTGGTCGGCATTCCTAACCCGGCAGAGCGATTCGCCTCCTATCCTCATGAACTCTCAGGAGGTATGCGCCAGCGGGTGATGATTGCCATGGCGCTCTCCTGCAACCCGGAGCTGCTCATTGCCGACGAACCAACCACCGCGCTTGACGTCACCGTGCAGGCACAGATTCTTGACCTTATCGGCAAGCTGAAAGCGGATACCGGAATGAGTGTGATGCTCATTACCCACGACTTCGGCGTTGTGGCCGAACTCTGCGAAGAGGTGCTGGTGATGTACGCATCAAGAGTGGTCGAAAAGGGCTCCGTTCAGCAGCTTTTCAGCAATCCGCTTCACCCCTATACCAGAGGGTTGCTCAAATCCATTCCCCGTCTCGGCTCACCAAAAGAGCGTCTTCACGTTATCGAAGGCAATGTGCCAAGCGCTGTCAACCTGCCCGAAGGATGCCGCTTTGCCGGGCGCTGCAGCCTTGCCGACGCCCATTGCCGTGCTGAACAGCCACAGCTTGTTGTCTGGGAGCCGGGCCATGAGGCGGCTTGCTGGAAGGTGGGGTGAGTAAAAAAATGCGAGCTTGGGTATGATTTGATTCCGATGATTTTCAGATGCATATTGCTGGCAACGCCTATAAAGTCTACCTTTTGAAATTTTTTGCCTATGCCGGAGTGGTTATCACATATCCCTCGCCTTGAGCTTGCGGAACCCTGGTGGCTGTTGCTGTTGCCGGTGTTGGCTTTTGCTGCCTGGTTGAAGGAGCGGCTTCAGGATAAAAGTCCTGCGATACTTTTTCCGGGCCTTGAGCGACTCAGTGCATCGGGATTTGAAGCACGCCGGTGGTTGACTGTTTTGCCTCAGTGGCTGCGGTGGAGTGCGCTTGTGTTTTGTGTTGTTGCGCTGGCGGGGCCACGTCTTCTTTTCCGCCAGAGTGAGGCTGAAGCTCGGGGTATTGATGTGATGCTGGCGCTTGATATTTCGGAATCAATGTTGCAGAAGAATTTTGCCGGTAAAAGCCGTCTTGATGCTGCCCGGGAGGTTGCCCGTAATTTTGTGCTGCGTCGATCGAATGACCGGATGGGTCTGGTGGTTTTTCGGGGAAAGGGGTACACGCAGTGCCCGCTGACGCTTGATCATGAAGTGCTTGCCATGCTGCTTGACCATCTCTCCCCAAAGGTGATTCAGGATGATGGTACGGCTATCGGCACGGCAATTCTTATTGCGGTGAACCGGCTTAAGGCGTCGGAGTCGTCGCACAGGGTTATTATTCTGGTGACGGATGGTGAAAATAATGCCGGAGAGGTTGGCCCGGCGACGGCTGCCGGGCTTGCTGCACGGAATGGAATAAGGATTTATGCTGTTAACGCCGGATTTAAAACTGCTGAAGATCGGCTCGACCTTTCGGGAGAGAGTGGTAGTCATACGGTGCGGGATGAGGAGTCGCTTCAGGGGATTGCCCGGACAACGGGCGGCGGGTATTTCAGGGTGGATGATCAGTCGGAATTTGATAAAACTATCAGCATTATTGACCGGCAGGAAAAGAGTCGTCATGCGGGACCGGTGATGGAGCATCGTTCAGGGTTGTTTTTCTTTTTGTTACTGGTGGCGGTTATACTGCTCTTGTTTGAAGTGATGTTGTCAAACACTCGACTATTAAGGGTGCCTTAGCATGGAAACTATCGGAATGTTGAGCGGACAGGAGTGAGCCTATGTGTTTCACCTGGCCTGAAAATATTGTTTATCTGCTTTTGCTGATACCTCTTGCCGTGTTTCTTGGCTATGGGGTCATGCGGGCGTTTCAGGTTCGCGAAGCCCTGGCGGAGCCCGATATGGCTGATGCGATCATGCCTCCTCTGCGATTGGGATTGGTGCTGCTGAAAAAAGGGCTGCTTTTTTCAGCGATTGCCTTGCTTCTTGTTGCCTTGACCGGTCCCCGATTTTGCAGTGGGGGCAGACCGGTGCCCCGCAAAGGTGCCGATCTGGTGTTTATGCTTGATATTTCACGCAGCATGATGGCACGCGATGTGCTTCCCGACCGTCTTGGGCAGGCGAAACAGGAGATAAGCAGCATCAGTCATGCCGTGCGAAGTGGTCGGAGGGCTATTCTTCTCTTCGCTGGCGCTCCTCTGGTGCAGTGCCCTCTTACGACCGACAAGGAAGCGTTTGATGCACTGCTTGGCATGGCGTCACCTGATCTTATTGAGGAACAGGGCACCTCTTTTCGTATGGCCTTTCAGCTTGCACTGAATCTTCTTGAGCCTGTATCGGAAAATCGCCTGTCGCCGGGACTCAAAGGGGAGAAGATTTTGGTGCTGTTGAGTGACGGCGAGGATCATGCCGGGGAACTCCATGCCGCAGCGCAGCAATTGAAAAAAGCGGGCGTCCATCTTTTTGTGATAGGAGTTGGCATGCGTCTGCCAGTTGCGATTCCGCTGGGCGGGGGCGTATTTAAACGGGATGAGCATGGTCTGGTGGTGATGAGCAGTTTCAAGCCTGAAACGTTGCAGGAGCTGGCTCGTGATGCGGGTGGGTTCTATTATCGGAGCATGGCGGAGCATACTGTTTTTATGGAGGTTTCAGAAAGGATTAACCGCATGGAGGCGGCATCTCGCTGGATGATGGAGCCGGCAGGGCATGACGCATCGCTCACCAGCTATGTTCTTGCCGCTGCTCTTTTTCTCCTGCTTTCTGAAACCATGCTTGGAAAAGGAGCACAACGGCGATAAACGAGCGTGCCGGGTGTTAAGCATGGCCCTTTCTTGTTGCAAAAAATTGTTACATTGCTTATCACAATCAAGTACTATCAGTCCACTTTCAGACGAAACATAGAACCGTTATGGAGCAGCAGAACACAGGTACAAGAGCTCTTGACTCTATCGAAAGGGCGAAGCTGGGAATCAAGGTTTTTAACATGCCTTTTGATCAGGCGGAAGAGGTGATTGATGATTATGTCAGTCAGGGAAATTATGATCCTGCATCCGTGGAGCTTTTCAAGGAGCAGCTTGATACCCAGCGTCACATTCAGGAGAAAAGCGTTGAGATTTTATCTACCGGCGCACAGATTCTTCGGCTTGTGGTCAATGCTGTTGTAAAAAACATGCCGTCGTCTACGGGAGATACATCTAATTCCTGAACCATGCAATTTGATCCGAACAAATTCACTCTGAAAGCCCAGGAAGCATTACAGACTGCGGCAACGATTGCTGGCAGTCGTCAGCACCAGCAGGTTGAGCCCGAACATCTGCTTTTTGCTATGTTTGACGATAACAGCAGTATTGCCATGCAGATAGCGCAGAAGCTCGAGGCGCCTGCCGAAACGCTGCAAGCGGCTCTTAACCGGGAAATTGAGAGGATTCCGAAGGTGACCGGAGCCTCGGCTACGGGACAGTATCTGTCGCAGAATCTCGCCAGGGTGTTTGATGTCGCTCTGAAAGAGGCCGAAAGTCTGAAAGATGACTATATCAGTTCGGAGCACCTCCTGATTGCTCTGTGTGAAGCAGGAGGCTCGGTGTCGCGCATGTTGCAGGATGCAGGATTCAATCGCAATGCGATCCTCAAGGTGCTTGCCACCATCAGGGGGACACAGCGGGTGACCAGCCAGAGTGCTGAGGAGAGCTATAATTCGCTGAAGAAATATTCGCGGAACCTGAATGATCAGGCGCGCAAGGGCAAACTTGATCCGGTGATCGGGCGTGACGAGGAGATCCGCAGGGTGCTGCAGATCCTCAGTCGTCGCACCAAGAACAATCCCGTGCTTATCGGTGAGCCGGGGGTCGGCAAGACGGCGCTGGTGGAAGGTATCGCGCAGCGCATTGTGGCCGGTGACGTGCCTGAAAACCTCAAGAGCAAACAGATTGCCGCGCTTGATATTGCTCAGCTTGTTGCCGGCGCGAAGTTTCGGGGCGAGTTTGAGGAGCGTCTGAAAGCGGTCGTGCGGGAGGTTCAGTCGTCTGATGGCGAGATTATTCTGTTTATTGATGAGCTTCATCTGCTTGTGGGCGCCGGGTCAGCCGAAGGGTCAATGGATGCCGCCAATATTCTTAAGCCTGCGCTTGCCCGCGGTGAACTTCGCTGTATCGGCGCCACGACGCTGGACGAGTATCGCAAGCATATTGAAAAAGATGCAGCTCTTGAGCGTCGGTTCCAGACGGTACTGGTCGATCAGCCAAGTGTGGAGGATACAGTTTCCATTCTGCGCGGCCTCAAGGAAAAATATGAGATTCATCATGGCGTGCGTATCAAGGATGCGGCCATTGTTGCAGCGGCAGAGCTTTCCAACCGCTATATTGCGGATCGTTTCCTGCCTGACAAGGCCATCGACCTGATTGACGAAGCCTCTTCGCGTCTCAGGCTGGAAATAGACAGCAGTCCTGAAGAGCTTGACCGGATAAACCGCGAAATCCGCCGTCTTGAAATTGAACGTGAGGCACTGAAGCGCGAAATTGAAATCGGAGGATAGCAGCTTGCGACTGAGCAAAAAAGATTTTTCTATGCCGTTATGGGAAAGGGGTAACGTATGACCACACTGTTTGTTAAACATAACCCGGCTTTTCTTGAGGAGGAGCAGCTTATAGAAAACTTTGTGGCGCGTCAGGCTGATTTTGAGCTTGTCAAAAAAATCATCGGCGACCATGTCCCCGGCTCCAGCTCCAGCCAGCATCAGCTTATTACTGGTGCACGGGGCAGCGGAAAAACACTTTTGGTGCATCGTCTTGCAGCAGAGATTAACCAGCATGACGCACTGTGCAATCGTTTCTATCCTCTGATCTTTTCAGAAGAGAGTTATCAGGTCAGTTCAGCCGCTGAATTCTGGCTTGAATCGCTGTTTTGTCTTGGCAGGCAGACAGGTGATGAGCAATGGAAAGAGGCATATCTGGAACTCCGCTCTGAAACTGATGATCAACAGCTTTCCGGGCGGGCATTGCAGCGTCTGCTTGATTTTGCCGACAGCGCGGGAAAAGTGATTCTGCTCATTGTCGAGAATCTCAATATGCTTTTTGGTGATATGGCAAATGCAGAGGAGGGTGAGAATATTCGCCAAACCCTCATGAATGAGCCGCGATTACTGCTTCTTGCCACGGCGACAAACATGTTCGAAGGGATTGATCATCCCACCACTGCGATGTTTGAGATGTTCAGGATCCATGAACTCCAGCCTCTTGATGATGAGGAGTGCAATGCTCTGTGGGAGCTCAATGCCGGACAAAAACTTCCCGGGGAGCAGATCAGGCCGGTAAGGATACTGACTGGAGGCAATCCCCGCATGTTGGCTCTTTTTGCCAGATGCGGAGCAAAACGGCCATTCAGGCAGCTCCTTGATGCCCTTGTCGAGGCTGTCGATGAGCATACTGAATATTTTAAAAGTCATCTCGACACGATGGCGCCGATTGAGAGAAAGGTCTATCTGGCGCTTGCCGAACTCTGGAGCATTTCATCGGTTCGGGAAATTGCTCTGGTGGCAAGGCTTGATGTCAACAAGACCAGCGCCTATCTGAACAGGCTGCTGAACCGTGGCATTGTCGTTATCGAGAAACAGGCAAAAAGAAATAAGTTGTATGGCTTGTCGGAAGGAAGTTACAGCATCTATTACCTTCTGAGAAGATATGGCAGACTGGCCGATCGGGTCAGGGCTCTTGTGAAATTTATGATCAATCTTTACGATCCACTCTCTGACAGACTGTTTTGTGAAGAGGGCGAAATACGTTTATATGAGCACTCTCGTGATTTTTTTGCCGACTTTGAAGAGGCGGTTATGAGCCTCCCTGAGCGGAAACATTTTCAGCAATATCGCGATCATTTTGTTTCAGCAGTGGTGGTCGCCAGGATTTGTCCTCCTCGGCATGAAGCGGTCAAAAATATTCGGGTTACCGAGAGAATGACTGTTTTCAGGGGTGAAGAAGCTCGTGAAAATGATGTGGAAAACAAAGTTTTGGAAGAGGGTTTTAACCATGCTTTTGGATTGCTTGAAGCCAGCAATTATTCTGAAGCATTTCATGTGTTTGAAGCCATAATCATGGTTCACAAAAGCAGTTCAGAAGATCAGATCGCCGTACAGGTTGCAGTAGCTATTTTTGGCAAGGGGGTGGCACTTGGCAACTTGAACCGTCCGGAAGAGGCCGTTAAGACTTATGAAGAACTGATTACGACCTACAAGGGTCGTTTTGAAGCACTTCTTGTTCTGCCTGTCGTTATGGCTATGTTCAGTAAAGGATGTAAACTGGCTGAGTTGAATCGCCCTGAAGAGGCAATAGAGGTATACGGAGAAGCAATAGCTACCTATAAAGATTGTTCTGAAGAGCAGATTGTCAAGTGGGTAGTCATGGCTCTTTTCGGGAAAGCGGTTCTGCTCGGTGAGCTGAATCGCAAGCATGAGGCTCTTCAGCTCTATGAAGAACTTCTTGCGCAGTTCAAAGAGCGGACTGAAGGAGAGGTTGCCGAACAGGTGGCAAAGTGCATGATTCATAACGGCGTTATACTGGGCGACCTGCACCGCTGGGATGAAGAGATTCAGACCTATGAGGAACTTATCGCTTGCTATAAAGAGCGGCCTGAAACAGGAATTCTGGAACACGTTGTCAGTGCACTGTTCAACAAGGGGATTGCTCTTGACAGTTTGCATCGCAGTGATGAAGCGATTCAAACCTATGAAGAGCTTATTGCTACTTATAAAGAGCGGTCTGAGGAACAGATTGTTGTCAAAGTGTCGAATGCCATGCTCAACACGGGAGTTGTTTATGGAAAACTTGACCGATATCAGGAGGCCGAAACTGCTTTGTTGAAGGCCATGGAAGTAAGTGCTCAAGGATTGAGAGCACAATTGGTGTTGCTGAAATTATTGATGAAGATGCAGGAGCGGCAAAACGAAGCTCTGGAGCTTGCTGGTCAGTATGTCGCCAACTCTGATCTTGTTGAGAGCACCATCGAAGGTGCCATAGCGCAGTTTGTAAAGCTTGCGGTATTGGGGTATGCGCCGGAAGCGCTTTGCATTCTTGTTGGTTCGCCTGCTGAACGGCATCTTGAACCTCTTGTTGCTGCGTTGCGGTTGTACACTGGCGCTGAGGTCAGAAGTGCAGTGGAGATACTTGATGTGGCAAAAGATGTGGTGAAAAAAATTGAAGGGCAGCAGCGTATTATGAATTGATGTATCATATCAAATAACGAAAAAAAAGTATTGACGATGAAGATGATGAAGATAGTGGCTCTTGCTTTTATGCTTGCAGGAGTGTTTTATTCTACGGCAAGAGCAGGATGGGATCCGGCAGATGAGGACCGTGCGAGGGCATCGGTCGAATATTTCAGAAAAAAT
>JBAXBW010000070.1:0-7254 GCA_037141805.1 Chlorobiaceae bacterium
CGAGCCTCAGGTTGTGGTCTCGGCATCGGGAAAGGTGTCGATAAAGCCGGATATGGCGGAGTTTGGGGTAGTGCTTAAATCAGATGCAAAAGCGGCAGAAAAGGCGGCAGCCGAAACTGCAGTAAGGTATCGCGCGGTGCAGAGTGCGTTGAGAAAGGCAGGTATTCCGATTGAGGATGCCCCCACCAGTGCTTATACCGTCTCCCCCCGTTGGGAGTGGAGTCCCACTCTGGAGAAAAATATTTTGAAAGGCTACATGGCACTCCATACCATCAAGGTTAAGGTGCGTACTCTCGGGAATACGGGACATGCCATTGATGCGGTTGTACAGGCGGGAGCAGACGAGGTGCAGAGCATCAGTTTTTCATCAAGCAGTTACGAAGAGCTTCGTCAAAAGGCACTTGCTGAGGCGGTTGGCAATGCCCGAAGGGATGCCCTCATTATGGCCAAAGCTGCCGGGGGGACACTTGGTGAATTGATTGAGGTCAGCGTCAGTCAGCCGGTGTATGGTGTCCGGCCTGTTTTTGAAGCTATGGCTTTGAGGTCAGCGCCAGCACAGCCCCCGACCGAAATAGCGCCAGCCGAGCAGGAAATAAGTGTGACGGTTAATTCAAGCTGGCACTTTATTGGTTCACCTGTTGTCAAGTAATTTATGTACAGGCATTTGACTCAGGCGCTCTCTTCAGCAGGAGGATCAACGATTTGTGCATGCAAAAAAATAATTTATCTTTTTTGTACTTCATCGTTCGGTTGAAAGGATATCCATCTCGGGGCAGCGCGGGTTTAACAACAGCACTACAGATTAAGTTATGCTTCGATTTTTTATGGCGCTTATGGTGGAGTTTTCCGTGCAGGGGCCAATGACTGTTGATATACCTGTTCCCTCCGGTTTCCTGGTCTGGAACGGAGTGTTAATGATAACGCCGAATCAAGAAGCATTGTCATTCATGGCGCTGATTATGTAAGCAACCCCGCACTTTTAAGTCTGATATTCCCCGGCGACAGGCCGTTTCTGAGCATGTTTTATCACGTATATTGCCCGTATGACAGGTATTCTTCTTTTCTGGCTTGCATTCTCTCCTTTTCAGCTCGTTCCTGTAAAGCCCCCAGCTTATCGACAGGAGTCGTTTAAGACCGGGATAAAGCATTTGCCAGGCTTGCAAAAGAGCATGGTGAACAGTGCGACAGCAGTAAAGATTCGTAATCATTTTGAGCGATTATCCCTCCAAAAAAGTTCAAAGATCCGGTTGGCGCGCCTTTATGCTGTCAGAGGCTTTCGGCCTTTATGGACAAAGCGGACGATGGTTGTCGAACTGATTAACGCGGTTGAAGAATCGATTGATGATGGCCTTGATCCCTCAGATTATCATCTCAGTGAAATCAGAGGGTTTTACAGCAAGCCGCCGACAACTTCTGAACAAGAGGCACGTTACGATCTTCTCCTGAGCGATGCATTTCTTGCACTGGCTGGTCATCTCCGTTATGGAAAGGTTCACCCGGAAAGCTTTCACCATAATTGGAACATCACTGATATTCGAAGCCGAAAGCCTCTTGAGGAGAGGCTTCAATATGCCATTGACTCAGAGCAAATTGCCGTTGTTTTGAAAGAACTTCGTCCGCAGCACCACCAATACGAAGAGCTCAGAAAATGGTTTGCCCGTTATCGTGTCATTGCCCGTGAAGGCGGATGGCCGGTTTTAGCGGACGGACAGAAACTTCAGGAGGGTGAAAGAGATAGTCGCATTCCAATATTGCGCAAACGACTTAATGCTTCGGGGTACCTTAAAGTGACGAGCAATGATACTTCAACGGTTTATAACAGAGAGATGGCTGATGCCGTCAGGCGGTTTCAGAAACAGAACGGTATCGATGCTGATGGAGTGGTTGGAACCGTCACTCTCCATGTCATGAATATTCCTGTAGAGCGTCGAATTGAAAAGATTCGCCTCAACCTTGAAAGGTCCCGATGGTTTTTCAGTGATGTTGAACCGACCTGTGTCGTGGTGAACATTCCAGATTTTACTCTGGAATATGTGGAAAACGGCCACTATCGTTGGGAAACACGGGTTATTGTTGGGCAGCCTTCCCGTAAAACTCCTGTTTTCAAGGCTACTATGCAGTACATTGTACTTAATCCTCAGTGGGTCATTCCGCCAACCATACTGGCCAAAGATGCGCTTCCTGCTCTCCAGAAAAACAGCTCCTGGCTCAACAAAAAAAAACTGAAGGTTATTGACCGGGACGGCAGTGTTGTTCAACCAGAATCTGTCAACTGGTTGCAGTATTCTGCAGCGGACTTTCCCTACCGACTGCAGCAGACTGCGGGAGATTACGGTGCACTGGGCAGGATAAAGTTTCTGTTGCCGAACAGGTATATTGTGTACCTGCATGACACGACGAACAAGGAGTTGTTTGAAAAAAACAGAAGAACTTTCAGTTCAGGCTGTGTCAGGGTGGAAAACCCTGTAGATCTTGCTGAACTGGTGTTGCAGGATAAGGGGCGCTGGAGCCGATCACGGATTATGGAAGTTATCAATACAGGAAAAACAAGAACGGTTGCTCTTCACAAGGAGATTCCTGTTTATATTCTCTACCTGACAGCCGTGGCCAAAGGTGGCGAACTCCTGTTCCGGGATGATGTTTATAATCTTGACGACAACTTATTGAAAGCATTGAATAAACCTGTTTATTAATTCATTTCCCAAAATGGAAAGCTTCGGCTTGTAAAACTATGGCATTTTCTGTAAAAATCAACGTCCAAAGGGAGTTTGAGACTTTCTGTACACCCGAAAAGGTTTTCGAGCTTCTTGCCGATGTGAGACGTTCGGCCTCTCATTTTCCGAAAGTAGATCAGCTTGTCGATCTTGGCGACAACACCTTCCGCTGGGAGATGGAGAAAATTGGTATTGGCAGCTACACCCTGCAACAGACAATTTATGCTTGTCATTATACCTCCGATCCTGCAACAAAGACAGTTTCCTGGATGCCTGTTTCCGGCGTTGGTAACGCCATTGTCGATGGAGGGTGGACTATAACTCCCAAAGAGGGCGGCAGCAAGGTGTCTATCAAAACCAAAGGCGACCTGACAGTCGATTTTCCATCATTTCTGCAGTTCATCATCTCTCCCCTTGTTGAGATGGAGTTCACCGGTATGATAGAGCACTACCTCGCAAACCTGCAAGCAAATTTAAAAGAAAAGTGATGTCGTTAAGTGAGTGTACTCGGGAAGAACCCTTGGGGAAAAATTAAAAAAGCACCCTGTGCCAGGAGCATAAGGTGCTTTTCAAATAAATGATACCAACCCTTACTTTTTTGGAACAAGAGCTGATGTGATGTTCTGGATAATCTGGCAGCAATTGGTGAAGAGGTTGCCAACAAGATCGGAAGAGGTTTTAACAAGAGGCTCTACAAGCTGTCCTGCTGTTTTGATTCCGATGGTTACCAATTCAACCTGCTGCTGGGCAAGTGTCCCAATGGTCTGCAGAAGATTGTTGAAGGCAACTGAAAAATCATTGATTGCATCGTTTGACATGGCTTTTATTGTTTAGGATTAGAATGATACGTTGGTGAAAATGGAATCTCGTAGCGAAAACCTGCATTAATTTCCTGAGGAGTAAGTTACGAGATTTTATGCATAGTGTTGTCAAATAATTGTGATATTTCTCTTATCCTTGATTTTTCTTTATTGATAACATTCAGGTTATTGACCTGATTGGTTCTGCACAATGAGAAATTATGGATACTTTGAATAGTATTGCGTAGATTGAGTTCAGGGAGCAGAGAGGAAAAAAGGCGATCCGAAAGAACTAAAACAACTGAAACAACACAAGATGAATGTCCTTCCCGAGTCAGCCTTGCTTGATGACGTGCTGGCTGCTTACCAGCAAGTATTAACAGTTGATTATGATGCTTACAGAAATCATTGCATGCGTGTTTTCAACTTTTGCCTTGCTCTTGCTGGTGATAGTGCTGATGCTGAACATAAAATTGCAATTGCAGCTCCCTTTCATGATCTGGGGATATGGACAGACAACACCTTTGACTACATTCTCCCTTCTCAACAGCTTGCCCGGGATTACCTTGAAAAGAGAGGCCTGGAAGAATGGTTCGATGAAATTAATACAATGATCGGCGAGCATCACAAGATTACCCGGTACCGGACTACTTCTTCATCTCTGGTGGAACCATTCAGAAAAGCTGACTGGATAGATGTTTCCGGTGGGCTGCTTCGTTTCCGTTTGCCGGATGATTTTGTTACGGATGTCCTTGAGGCATTTCCAAACGCCGGATTCCATAAAAAACTTGTCACACTCTCTGTTGAGAGGCTGAAAACCCATCCTTTCAGTCCCTTGCCAATGATGAAGCTTTAGAAATAATAGATTATCAGGAGTTGTGAGAAGGATTAATGGTTTTTGTAAACGGAAAAAGTGATAATTTGCGGTTTGATAAAATTCCTGAAAATCGGGTTGGACTGCTCACGTGATAATGTGAAGTTGTTGCGTTTTTTTGAACGGAAGTTGTTTTATAAACCTAAACAATGGTAAAAATGAAAATACTCAAGCCATCTTTAAGAACTCTTGTAATTCCAGGGATGCTCTTTCTCGGAGCTTGTTGCTGTAGCAAGGATGTTATTGTTGCGCCAAAGCCCGCGCCAGTTCCTGCGCCCGCGCCTGCACCCGCACCAGTTCCCGCGCCAGTTCCCGTACCCAAGCCTGCGCCAGTGAAGCCACAACCAACTCCACCACCTGCTCCGGTTTTTGTGCCTGCCCTTGCGGACATATTTTTTGATTTTGACAAGTCAGAAATCCGTAGTGATGCTGCTGCTCAGTTGAAGAACAATGCGGACTGGATGAAAGCAAACCCGACAAAGAGTCTCGTTGCTGAAGCTCATAGTGATGCCAAAGGATCAAGTAAGTACAATATTGCGCTTGGTCAACGTCGTGCTATTGCGGCAAAGAATTATCTCGTTGAACTTGGCATTAATCCGGCTCGCCTGAAAGCTGTCAGCTACGGCAAAGAAAAACCAGTAGTGCCAGGTACTTCCGATGAGGTCAGGTCTCAAAACAGAAGGGTCCGTTTTGTCGTGGAATGATAGTGATCAAATTATGACGAATGTATCCTGAAGATAGCTGTACCCCTCGATGACCTTGTCGCCGAGGGGTATTTGACGGAGGCATAACGTTTCAATTTCTTATTCATGGTTGTAATTCAAAACAGACGCCAGCCACTTTTCCGCATCATTCAAGCTCATCCCTTTCCGCTCAGCGTAATCCTCAATCTGCTCTTTTCCGATTTTTCCAAGCACAAAATACCGCGCTTCAGGGTGTGCGATGTAGAGGCCGCTGACTGAGGCAGCCGGGCTCATGGCGAAGGTTTCGGTCAGTGTGATGCCGGTGTTTGCTTCAGCGTTCAATAGAGTGAAAAGCTCCGCTTTTTCTGTGTGATCCGGGGTGGCGGGGTAGCCGGGCGCAGGACGGATGCCCTGATACTTTTCTTCCAGCAGTTCATCGATGCGGACCGTCTGACGCTTCAGATCAGGATGACAGGCGCACTTATTCTCGCTCTTTTCAGAGACTTCATAACCCCAGAATTCCCGACGCACACGCTCGTGCAGCAATTCTGCAAAGGCTTCGGCAAGACGATCGGCAAGAGCCTGCATCATGATGCGTTGATAGTCGTCCTGTTCATCACTGAACTGTTTGAGCATCTTTTCAATGCCGAGACCGGCGGTGACGGCAAAGGCACCAATGTAATCCTCCACTCCTGATTCTTTGGATGCTATAAAGTCGGCAAGGGCGAGATTCGGTTCGCCAGCGCTTTTCTCCTGCTGCTGGCGGAGCGTGTGGAGGGTCATCAGTACAGCGCTGCGGCTCTCATCGGAGTAAACCTCAATGTCATCCCCGCTGCTGTTGGCCGGGAAGAGTCCGGCGACACCTTTCAGTCCGAGAAGCTTCTCCTGTTCAATTCTGTCGAGCAGCTTGTTGGCATCATCCTGCAGCTTTTTGGCTTCTGTGCCGTATTTGCCGTCATCGAGAATCTGCGGGTAGCGTCCATGTAGCTCCCATGCCATGAAAAAGGGTGTCCAGTCAATATAGGGGCGCAGTTCTCCGACGGTCACATTTTCAAGCCGGGTAATACCTGGTTTCATCGGCTTGTAGGCCACTGGTTGCAGCGAGGCGCGGTTCTTGCGGGCATCAGCCAGTGAAAGGTATTTTTTTGAAGCGCTGTTCGAGGAGTGGACCTCTCTCAGTCCAGCCTGCTCCTTTTTGAGAGCTTCGATATACGACGGGCTGAGGGCCGGATTGAGCAGGCTGTTGACTACCGGAACGCTCCGGGATGCGTCGAGCACCTGAACGACCGGGCCAGAATAGACCGGCGCAATTTTGACGGCAGTGTGCATTCGTGAGGTGGTGGCTCCCCCGATGAGCAGCGGTATCTTTATGCCAAGACGCTCCATTTCGCTGGCCACATGCACCATTTCATCAAGCGACGGGGTGATGAGGCCGCTGAGGCCAAGCAGGTCAGCCTTTTCGCGCTCGACCGCTTCAAGAATTTTTTCGCAGGGCATCATGACACCGATATCAACGACATCATAGTTGTTGCAGGCAAGTACAACGGCGACAATATTTTTGCCAATGTCGTGCACGTCGCCCTTGACCGTCGCCAGAAGTACCTTTGCGGCTGCGCGGGTGTCCTTGTTTTTCGCCTTCTCTGCGGCGATGTAGGGCAGAAGGCATGCGACGGATCTTTTCATCACTCGGGCGCTCTTGACTACTTGTGGCAGGAACATCTTGCCCACCGCAAAGAGGTCGCCGATGGCGTTCATGCCATCCATCAGTGGCCCCTCAATCACCTGAAGCGGGCTTGGGTAGAGCTGGCGTGCCTCTTCAGTATCCTCTTCGATAAACTCGACAATCCCTTTGATCAATGCGTGGCGTAACCGCTCTTCAACCGGAGTGCTCCGCCATTCAGCCGCTTTGGCTTCGATCTTTTCCCCGCCGGTGGCGATGGTCTCGGCAAAGCTGACCAGGCGTTCCGTTGCGTCGGTGCAGCGGTTAAGCAGCACATCCTCAACCCGCAGCAGCAGTTCGGGCTCAATATCCTGGTAGATGGCGAGCTGACCAGCGTTGACGATGCCCATGTCGAGCCCTGCACGGATGGCGTGGTAGAGGAAAGCGGCGTGCATGGATTCCCGTACCGTTTCGTTGCCACGGAAAGAGAATGAGACATTGCTGATACCGCCGGAGACCTTGG
>JBAXBW010000071.1:0-7184 GCA_037141805.1 Chlorobiaceae bacterium
TTATCATTCTATTTTGTGGAAAATTTCAGAAAAAGACAAATCCTTCGCATCTGCCTGAAAAACGAATCGTTCAAATCAAAACCAGCAAACAATATGAGCCGAATAAACCGCTCCGACAATCCAGACAAACACTTCGGTTACTTCGCTTCCGGCCCCGAGCACATCACCAGTAACCCCCCTGATTTTTCGGTAACTCAACAAACCAGTCAACAATCCAGCAGCAAGTGCGGCTGGTATCACGGCTAAAAGCGCATAATGATCATCATGAAAAAAAAGGAGAAGAAAAAGGAGTGTCAACAGGGAGGTAACCATGATGTGGAAGCGACCGGCTCCGTTCACGAAGGAGTGTGCTGTACCGACTTCCTGCCGGGCGTAAGGCAAAGCTGAAGCAAGGAGAACCTGCACCCAACGGGCAAGCAGTACACCTGCAACAATGACCTCAAAAGCCCGGAATTCAAGAAGCTTAAGCACAGCAATCCATTTGAGCAGCATCATGCCGGAAAGAGCGATAGCCCCAAAAGAACCAACATTCGGATCCTTCATAATGCGCAGTGTGGCCTCCTTCGTACGACCTCCCCAGAATCCATCAGCCATATCGGCAAGACCATCGGCATGCATTCCCCGGGTCAGGGCAATACCACCAAGAACCACAAATGCTGCCGAAAGCTCTTTCCACGCTAAAAAATAACCGAATGCAGCCTGCAGGAAACCAAGCAGAAGGCCGACCACAGGAAACCAGAATAACGAGTTGCTGAAGGTTTCAGTGTCCTTGCCTGGAACAGGAAGCACCGTCAAGGTTCTCAATGCTGTGACGAGGCTTTTCAGCATCCCTTACTCTCCGCATTTTGCACTGACTCTTGCGGCGCTGAACGTCGCCATTTCATTATAGATTTTCAATGAACCCTCAATAACCTGCATGGCAAGAGCTGCGCCAGTTCCCTCCCCAAGACGAAGCTCAAGATCAAGAATTGGCCTGGCACCAAGCTTCTGCATAACCGTGCGGTGCCCCTGTTCGTTGGAAAGATGGCTGAAAAAGAGATAATCATCCACAGCCGGACAGAGCTTGATGGCAGCCACTGCACCAGAAGAGGAGATAAAGCCATCAACAACAACAGGAATTCTGCATGCTGCCGCGCCAAGAATAAAACCGGTTATAGCAGCAATTTCATACCCACCAAGCGCAGCAAGCGTTCCAAAAGTCGTCGAGCAACGAGAAGCATTGACCTCGACAGCTCTCTTGATCACCAATATCTTGTGTTGCAGACGCTCATCATCAATACCAGTACCCCGTCCGGTAATGCCCTCAACCGGCACATCAAGCAGCACGGAATAGAGCGCCGTTGCGGGAGTGGTATTGGCAATGCCCATTTCGCCTGTACCAAGCAGATGGTAGCCAGCATCATAAGCTTCAGCCGCCAGCTCCGCCCCATAAAACAAGGCCCTCAGCGTATCGTCCTCACTCATAGCAGGACCTGCCGCCATATTGGCACTTCCCGGCTGCACCTTTCTTTTGACAAGTCCTGGCAGATCAGGAAAATCATGATTCACACCCATATCCACAACATCAAGATCAGCGCCGACATGACGAGTCAGCACATTAATAGCGGCTCCCCCGCTGAGCATGTTGTAAACCATCTGGGGCGTCACCTCTGCCGGAAAAGCCGACACCCCTTCAACTGCAACACCATGGTCTGCCGCAAAACAACAGATTTTCTTTTTGGAGAGCACGGGGTTAAACGCTCCCGTCGCCAGCACATATTTCAGGGCAATCTCTTCAAGCCGCCCCAAACTTCCCTGAGGTTTTGTAAGATCATCAAGATGAGCCTGCGCTGGCCCGACAAGCGAGCGATCAGCAGGCTGAACACGATCCAAAAGCTGTTGCAGCTCTTTATACATAAATTATTTATCAATAAATTGTCGACTACTCCATCCCACAATTGTGAACCAGTTCTTCCTGAATAACTTGTCCAACAATTCATGAAAATCAAGAAAAACGGTAATGCTTTTTCGGGGAACAATATAACGATTAGAAGGCAAGCTCGCACACAAAATCAGCAGGGATGGATTGAATTTGGATTGATTCCTTAACCCTTTTCTTTAAAAGCATTAACATTTTTTTCGACAGGTATTCATCTCCATTTCTTTTAAGCATCATCGCCATATACAAAACTATCAGGAGGTTGATCAAAACAAAAATGATCTTGAGCCATGAAATACCTTTGCTAAGTTCGTAAAGTTCAATTGGCAGATAAATACTGCCGCTCACCAGGGCAAACCATTCCGCCCAACGCCTTGCAAACCAAAGGCCATAAGCCTCAACAAACCGCATGGATGAATACAAAATGCAAAAAGGAGCATACGACCGTCAGTCAAACTACCCGCAGCCTCAATAAAAATCCCTGGAATGTGTTTTACTGGATTAAGGTGCATATGACCGACCAGTTGTTCAGCAACACTCTGAATATTCTGATGTATGAGGGGAAAAAAAGCTAAACCGACAAGAAGTACCAAAAGACCCTTGCATGCTTCAAATACTGCAGCAACTTTCAGAGTTCGAGTCATCTTATCATTAATAATCATGTTGAGTTCAGTTACTAATAATTTGATTGGAAATCACAAGTAGATCAATTAGATAGTTTAACACTGTTGTAACACTTTGAACCATTGTTACAATTATCTTCTATATTATATTTTAACTTTACGATGAAAGCTTGTTCCCTTTAAATGGTATAAACTTCTTATCATTTCCCTGAAATAAATAGCACAATAAAAATATGGAACCGAGCTTAAAAAAATCGAAACACGCTTTGAAAGGCGATGTCCCTGATAATTATTACCGCTTCCATCTTCCACATCTTCATCTTGGCTCTGTATTCGGAGACGATTGGTTCTCTTTAAAAGCAGAAGCCTTCGCCCGCTTTTTTGGAACACCAGTTTTTCTTATTGGGCAAACCATGATCGTGGCTATCTGGATTTTGCTAAATGCTCTTGGATATACCAGATTCGATGTCTACCCGTTTATCCTGCTCAATCTCGCATTCAGTCTTCAGGCTGCCTATGCCGCTCCGCTTATTTTGCTTGCACAGACACGACAAGCTGACCGCGACAAGGCACATGCCGATGCCGATGCCCAACATCGGGAAGCTCTTGCCATAGCAAGCGAAGATCGGCAAAAATTAGCATCACTGCAGGCTGATCAACTCATGGAGTTGCTTCAACAGAATACGGAAATGACCAAACTCATAAAAGAGCTAAGCCAACATATTGAGGTTATGACTCAGGAAATGCACAACAAGACCGGCACATAGACGACCCGCCTCCCTCGCCTCAGAACATAGAGTGTTCTCCTAGTTCCTGCCCTGATAATCCCTCCTTGAGAACACGTTTGTAGAAATCCCGCAAGGTATCGTTGCCGTAGGATGGTGTCATATCGGCATCATACTTCCCCGTTTGTGGATTAAGCACAAGCATGGACTCCGAGCAATAGTATTTGCCAATACGGGCAAACTCCGCCTTGTCTTCCAGTTTCGGAAAAATCTTTGCGAACAGACTTACCACCGGAATGATCACATCGAACATCTGTATCGGCATTTTTTTGAACTTCGGTGGTCGACCAAGAAGCTCAAAAAGCATCTCACCCTGTTCGACAGGAGTAATCGCCTTGCCGGGCCCTCCTACAGGCAAAATTTTGTTCTGCATGGCAGGGTCTTCAAGGCAGTTGACGATATAACGCGCCAGATCTGACTCACTGATCGGCTTGCAGGCAGTCAGTCTGCCATCACCAAACATGACATAAGGCTTGCCGTTTTTCACCGACTCAACCTGACCGGCAATAGATTTGAAAAAAGCCGTCGGACGCACAATCGACCACGTCAACCCCGACGCCTTCAGCTCACCCTCAAATTTCAGCTTTGCTCTCTGGAACTCCAGCAGCGGCTTCTGGACACAAATTGCAGAGAGCAGCACAAAGTGCGTCGCACAAGCCGCCTTACCTGCGTCCAGCGCATTGCGCGTGGCCTGATAGTCAATCTTCCAGGAATCCTTCACTCCCCCATTACGGGAGGTAAGACAGGAGACCACGACATCAAAGTGCTCTGCACGGATCCCACTTTTCAACAGCGAATCCATGCTGCTGACATCACCAAACCGTACCTCTGAACCTTTCAACTGGTTACGAACCTCATCAGCAGTGGTTCTCGAGCCAATACCCGAACGTTCACGGACAAAACTTACCACATCATATCCTCTGCCAACGAGTTCACGAACAACAAACTTGCCGATATATCCGGTAGCGCCAACCACAAAAACACGTTTCTTCACTGAAGAGATAGTTACAGTTTCAATACAGAGGGCTGTCATCGCCTTTCCACTGAAAGTCGACAGCTCCACATAAGTCGTAATGGCAAAAAAGGAAACAGCAGAAAATACAGGACTTTTCAGAAAGAACCAACGAAGGAAACATTGAGGCAAAGAACTCAAAGAGTAAAGCCTGGAATTTGGAATAAAATCTTACATTGACCGCGACAACATTATGGCATTACAGGAATAGAGGCTTGCTGCAACCTGGATTCTTCTGCATTTCCTGAAGTGGTACCATGAGTTGTCCTGCAAAACAACATAAAACTGTTATGTCCAGAAATCCTTACATCATCGACGAGCAGGAGCCTACTCTGTGCGAATCTGTTTTTGTCTTTATGGACATTCTTGGCTACTCCGATCTCATGCTGCAATCGCAGAATGTCAAACAGGAACAACCAGCGCTCCGCGACCTTCACAGTGCATTGTCAGCAAGCCGCAAGCGTCTGGAGTCTCAGACATTATTTTCTGTTAGCCGAAAAGATTTCTATGCACTCAAATCCTTCACCGACAACATTGTTATTGGCTGGCCAGTGCATTCAGATGCCCAGGCAGAGTTCGGTATAGCCTTTCCGCGTCTTGCTGAATTTCAATTCAACATGGCTATTCGAGGTTACTTTCTCAGAGGCGCCATATCAGTGGCTCCGGCATACGTCGATGAGGTTGTGGTTTTTGGTGATGCACTGGCTCAAGCCTATAAAGGTGAAAGCATTCTTGCACGAGACCCTCGAATCATTTTCACCGATTCAGCCGTGCGCGCAGTTGAACGGCACCTGAAGTATTATTCCCATGCGGCAAACGCACCACACGTCCGGGATATTCTCAAAGATGCAGATGGCCAGTGGTTTTTAAACTATCTGGAATCGGTACTCATAGCAGAAGACAAACTTGGTCCGCTCTACAACGAATTTATGCAGCACAAAATTGCTGTTGAAAAAAAACTTTCCGAACACACCTCCAATCCCGAAATCTGGGCAAAGTACGCCTGGGTTGCCGGTTACCATAACTACTTCTGCGACCTGCACACCAACCATTTCGATGACGAACATCGTGTCAATATCGAACTCTTCAAGTCAACCCCTTCGCTCATCGCAGGAGAAGATGACGTTGCAACAGAATGGGGATTATAGAACACAGAATTGAGCTCCTTCTTTCGAATCTCATAAACAGACTAAGGAGCAATGATTCCATGAAAAGTAATGGCTGGATTGTTTGAACACTATAACCGTATTTCTTTGTTCAATTATGTTATATTCATTGTTATTGATATATGTCTAAAGATCCACTATTTTTCAGGAGTCATCCCATTTGGGGAATACCCGCAGATTTTTTCAAGGACAACTTTTCTTTTCATTTAATAAACACATACCACTATGGCAAACGAAAACAATGGGGTCTTTTCCGACCTCTTTAATGCGTTCGGCACTCTGGCACAGAATCTGGCTGACACCTTGGGCAACGGTGTCACTTCAGCAACTTCGGTCGTCCAGACATGCCTCAATCTCTGTGCTACAATTGTAACCACAACAGCAAACACGGCGATTCAGCTCATCCAGTCCGTTTCAACTGCCGTTACAACAGCTATTACCCCGAAAAAATAAACACACACACTCATTGTTCGAAGCCTCTTGCCCAATTCAGCGCAAGAGGCTTTGATATTTCTGCCTGCATCGTTATCCTGGTTACTGAAAAGGCTTCTTGAGCGTCGTATTGGACTTTCGTCCAAGTGGATTTCAGTATACTGACTCCGGATGACGAGAATACCAGTCTCTCAATCAGACTGAAACAATCGGCAAAATTTAGACTGCGATCACATTAACAAACGCTAATAAACACTATCAGGGAGGACATCTCCAACCTTATCTCAAGAAATACCGCAAATATGGTATAGACAGAAAAGACAAAAAAAACATCCGGAAGAGACCGAAAAAAAATGCACCCGACAACATTTTTCTTCACTCCTCCGGATGTTCGGAGGAAAATTATGACTTGATTCAGACCGAGGCGATGACAAGATTCGAACTTGTGAAAAAGAGTTTTGCAGACCCCTGGCTTAGACCACTCACCCACATCGCCAGAAAAAAACATCCGGGCACTTCTGAACAAGATGCACACACTACACCTACGGAAGTTCCTTCCATAACTTCTACCATAAAGGCCCGGATGCCGGAGAACAACCGTTAGAAGGCTAATGTTGCCCAAAGTTCGGAACGCAGTCGACTGGTATTCACATCGGCCGTACCACCTGAATGATCACTTGTAGTCAAGTAGCGCACGGTTGGCTGAATGCTTAACTTTCCTGCTGGTATTTTATACTGTGCCCAAATAAAGTTATTGGTGTACTCGTGAGTCGTGCTGGTAGACTTGTCGGTTGTTTTGTTAAAATCATACCATGCCAAAAATGGACCGTACTCACCCTTGATTCTAAAGAGATAACCTGAATAATCGACATTTGCACCGGCAGTTGCATAGTTCGCACTGCTGGGAGTTGTTCCATGGCCACTGGTACGGAATCCACTGAAACCAAGCTTCCCTTCACCAACAGGCACACTCGCATTTGTACCAAAAGTCAACGGCCTGATACCCTGATGAAATGGAAGAAGTGTCGAGTAAGTAGTCTGAGTAACCGTATCGTGCTGGTTCAGGGCAGTAAGCACCTGTGGTTCAAGAGTAACGTCTCCGATCTTGGTTTTATAGTTCACAACGAGAACATAGCCGTCATTCAGAGCGCCATCACCGGTTCCTGATGTATCTTGCCTGGAGAGATTGTCAAATACCCCAATCACGGCATTCAAGTCACCTGAACCAATTTTAGTCCCGTAATTAAC
>JBAXBW010000072.1:0-7064 GCA_037141805.1 Chlorobiaceae bacterium
AATGTGTTAACCGCAGGATTCAAATTTTTTCTGCTGGATGTAGATGGCGCCTTTGCAACAGACAAGTTTACCATTGATGGCCGCGACCTTCCCAAAGAGGTAAAGGTGAATGCCGCTATGAGTTTCTCGTTCTGATCTGTCAGAACCGGCTTTATCAACAAAAGGCTCTTGCCGTCAAGGTCGGCAGGAGCCTTTTTATTTTCTCCCGAACATCTTGTCGAGCTGGTCAAGGGAGAGCTTGATAATGACCGGCCGGCCGTGCGGGCATGAGTAGGGCTCACGGGTGGCAAAGAGGTTGTCGATGAGTGAGCGCATCTCTTCGAGAGAGAGTTTCTGGCCTGCCATGATGGCATTGCGGCAGGAGTAGGATTTGGCAAGGTTGTCGCGCTTTTCGAGCTTGAGTTTTGAGGCGTTCTCCTGATATTCTGCAATCATGTCCTGCAAAATCGTCACTTCTGTGCCTGATTTGACATCCTGGGGAACTCCTTCAATCATGACCGTCCGGTTGCCAAACAGCCGCAGATTAAAACCGAGCCGATAGAGATCGTCACGGATCTCTTCAAAGATTTCGTACTCCCACGGGCGAAACTCCACTTTCTGGGGAAAGAGCAGTTGCTGGGAGTTGGGAACATGCTGCTGCATCACCTCAACGGCACGTTCGTACAACACCCGTTCATGCGCCACATGCTGATCAATAATCATCAGTCCTGTCTTGATCTGGCAGATCAGATACTTGTTATGTAACTGCCAGATTTTTGGTTCAGCATCTTTCGGGTTTGGAACAACGTCATCGTCATAGATTGGAGCAAGCAGCACTGAGGCAAGCTGTTCATCCCCTTCCTGCAACTCTTGGGCCGGATGAGAGGGAAAGATGTCGGGCTGATGCCAGGGAGAGAGCCGTGGCGCAGCATGCTGATGAAACGCGCCTTCACGATAATTTCGATAGAGGTCGCCCGTCGTCGTGGCACGGTGGGGAATATCCGGAAAGGAAAATTTTCTCGGCGCTGATGGCTCGTTGTCCGGGGCTGCCAGGTCAGGAGAGAAATCGTGCAACTGGATGCTCCGCTTGATAACGGGATAGAACATGTTCCGCACATTACGCTCGTCGTCAAATCTGACCTCAAGTTTTGCAGGATGCACGTTCACATCAATACGGGAAGGGTCAATCCCAAGAAAAAGCAGCACGAAAGGAGCCTGACGGTCAACAAGTAAATCACCGTAGGCCTGCTGCACTGCCTGTGAGAGCATCCGGTTCTGGACAAGGCGCCGGTTGATAAAGAAGTACTGATCCAGTTTCTTGCGTTTCTGCATGGCGGGTTTGCCGAGATAACCACGGATTGAGAGGTAATCATTCTCTTCGGAAAGTTCAATCAGGCTTGCGGCAAAATCGTCGCCGTAAAAGAGGTTGAGCCGTTCGAGAATGTCCGGACTTTTGGCATGAAAAATCTCATCATCGTCGCTGTACATGCGCCACTCGATTTCCGGGTATGCCAGAGCGAAGGATTTGACGATTTCATAAATATGGTTGTACTCGGTGGCGTTGGATTTGAGAAACTTCCGCCGGGCAGGGACATTGTAGAAAAGGTTCCTGACACTGATGGTGGTACCCTGTTCTCCCTGCACCCCTGACTCTTCGGCCAGAACGCCTCCTTCGTAGCGAAACCTTAACCCAAGCGTCTCAGCCGCCGTACGGGTTTTCAGTTCGAAATGAGAGACCGATGAGATACTTGCCAGCGCTTCTCCCCTGAACCCGAGACTGTGCAGTGAATCCAGGTCTTCGACCCCGGTAATTTTGCTGGTTGCAAATCGTTCGACACACAACAGGGCATCTTCACGCACCATCCCTGCACCATTATCCACAATGCGGATAAGCTCCTTTCCAGCATCCTTTATGGAGACGGTTATTCTGCTGGCACCGGCATCAATCGAGTTTTCAAGAAGCTCCTTGACCACCGAAGCCGGGCGCTGAACGACCTCGCCTGCAGAAATCTTGTTCGCAACTATATCAGGTAATCTTGCAATGGTTGCCATAGGCTAACAGGAGAACAGTTCTCTTTTCGTAAAAGGCCATAATATTTTATCTGTCTCTTTTTTGTCCTCCAATTTATCGATAAAAACAGCCTTTCTTTTATACCAATTCGGGAAATCCCTTCTTTTCTGTAAAATAATTTCTACCAACATGCCATGCCTGCGGCATTGAAGAAAATAAATGGATAACCGCGATTCAAGCCCCGGAGGGGCGACATGTTGGTAGCAAAGAAAAAGGCGGCACTGCCCCCCAGAATCATGCTCAACCCTTTCGCAGGCAGTGCCATAACTCCCGCAGGGCGGCTTCGCTGAAGCGGAGCTTGTTCTGCTGACGATCTCCCTGCAGAACAAGCCTTCGGGAGAGCACTTCTGCTGAGTTTTTTTGGGCAATCGCCAGACAGAGTGTCCCTACTGGTTTTTCAGGAGATCCTCCGGAAGGCCCGGCAATACCCGTTGTCGCAACGGCAAAATCGGCACCGCTTTTTTCAAGGCATCCGGTTGCCATGGCCCGGGCAACCTCTTCGCTCACCGCTCCGAACATGGCGACTGTCTCTTCCGGCACGCCGAGTGTTTTGTGTTTTGCCTGGTTGCTGTACACCACAAACCCCTGGAGGAAATATGATGATGAACCGGGCACATCGGTCAACCGGCTTGCAAGAAGACCGCCGGTACAGGATTCGGCAACCGCAACAGTTAATCCTCTGGAGGCGAGCATTCCGAGAATTGTCTCTTCAAGTGTCACTTCGCTAATCGCAAAGATATACTTGTCGGCCTTCAGCACAATGGCATCAACAACGTTACGATTATCACGATCAACCTCATCTCTGTCACGCCCGATGGTACTGACCATCAGGTTGACGCCTGCCGTATGGGGAAGATAGGCCAAAGTCGTTCCCTCTGGCAGGCAATCCTCAACGTCAACAATCATCTCAGCAATCCTTGATTCACCGATACCAAGTGTTTTTATGGGGGTATGACGGATAACTGTCTTTGAAAGTGACGCAAAATAAGGAAGAACCGTCAGTTCCATCATGGCTTTCATTTCGGAGGGCACACCGGGCATCAGCACCAGTGAGTGGTTCTGAAACTGCTCTCCACAGGAAATAATCATCCCCGCAGCACTCCCCCGTGTATTTGGAATAACCTGGGAACCCTCTATCACCATCGCCTGATCGCAGAGTGACGGCGACATCTCCAGTCCATATTTTTGTATCCGAACTGCAAGGTTTTGGTATGCCTCCTGATTAAGCTCCGTCCCTCTGCCAAGAAGCTGCTGGGCTGCTTTTTTTGTCCGGTCATCTCTGGTAGGCCCGAGACCACCGGTAACCAGAACAAGGTCAGACCGCTGAAGGGATTCGGTAAACACTGAAACCATCTCCTTTTCACGGTCAGAGCAGGCTACAACTCGTCCAACCGCAATTCCTATACCGGCAAGAGCAGCGGAGATAAATGCTGCATTGGTGTTTACCCGCGCTCCCTTGAGCAGTTCGTCGCCAACCGAAACAATTTCTGCACGCATAACCTATTTTATTTAAATCAGATAACTTGCAATACGAAGAATATCGGCAAAAACACCGCCTGCTGTCACCTCTGCGCCTGCGCCGGGACCCCGAACCACAAGAGGAGTTACCCGGTAGCGCTCTGTCGTAAAGACCACCATATTTTCCGATCCGCTGAGGCCAGCAATCGGACTGGCGAGAGGTACCCGTTTAACGCCGATGGTTGCTTTTCCTTCCGTGATCTCACCGGCATAGGCAATAGTCATCCCTTCAGAAGCGGCCTTTTCTGCCGTCTCGCTGTACCACACGTCAACGCTTGAGAGGCGGTCAAGAAACTCGGGAACCGCCATCTCGCCTTGATACTCCGGGGGCACCAGACTCTCGCAAACGACATCGCCGTACTCAAGCGTAAAGCCGAGTTCGCGGCCAAGAATCAGGAACTTTCGGGCAAAATCAGCCCCCGAAAGATCATCTCGCGGATCGGGTTCGGTGTACCCTGCCTCCCGGGCTCGACGGACTATGTCGCTGAACTTGCCGCCTTTGCGCAGTTCATTGAAAATAAAGCTCAGGGTACCGGAAAGAACGCCCTCGATAGAAAGAATCTTGTCTCCGCTGTTCTTGAGATCATGCAGGGTGTTGATGATCGGCAACCCCGCGCCTACATTGGTTTCATAGAGAAAACGGGCATTACTTTTCCGCTGGGCCTCCCTTATCCTTCTGTAGAGTGGCCAGGGTCCTGCCATACCAAGCTTGTTTGCCGTGACCACTGAAATATTTGCCAGCAGCAGGTCGGGATATATTTCTGCAACCTTTGCGCTGGCTGTACAGTCTACAAAAATGGTGTTGTGCAGGTTTCTCTCCCTGATGAGCTGAAGGTAGCCTTCAATACCAGGGTGTTCTACTCTCGGGACAAGCAATGTCTGCCAGTTCTGGAGGTCAATACCGTGATCATCCAGTGCAATCTTGCACGTGTTGGCCATCCCGCAGACCACCACATCAAGGTCATTATCCTGCTGAAGATTGAGCCGATGAGCACTGATCTGGCTGATCAGGCTTTTGGCGATCGTGCCGGTGCCGGCAATAAACAGATGCACCTTGCGCTGCGACAGAAAAAATGATTCATGTATGCAGTTGAGAGC
This sequence comes from Chlorobiaceae bacterium, assembly GCA_037141805.1. GTDB lineage: Bacteria > Bacteroidota > Chlorobiia > Chlorobiales > Chlorobiaceae > Chlorobium. The sequence continues at coordinate 4,667 of JBAXBW010000072.1, forward strand.
CTTATCCTCATCATGGCTCTCGATGACCAGAGAAATATTCATTTCATTGGCACCCTGTGCAACAGCAATGACATTAATGCCATTTTTACCGAGCGTTTCAAACAACTGGGCTGAGACACCGGGGTGGCCCGACATATTATTGCCAACCACGGCGATCATGGCCATGTTTCGGCGAATGAGGAGAGGGTCTATCTGACGTGATCCAATCTCTGCGATGAACTCCTCTTCCAGTATATTTTTTGCTTTTGCGGACTGTGAAGGGTTGATGGCAAGGGTAATCGACTGCTCTGATGAGGCTTGCGATATAAAGATGATGTTAATCCTGTGCCGGGCAAGGCAACTGAAGAGACGAGATGCAATACCTGGAACACCCACCATGCCGCTCCCGGACATGTTCAGAAGGACAACGTTGTTGATGGACGAGAGACCTGTTACCGGTAGTGGTCGACTTATTTCCGGAGGGGTGGCTTTTTCTATGCGTGTACCTTTCGCTGAAGGGTTGAAGGAATTTTTGATCAAGAGGGGAATGCCTGCTTTCATGGCTGGCTGAACGGCAAGCGGATGGAGCACTCTGGCACCGGCATGGGAGAGCTCCATCGCTTCGGAGTAACTGATATAGGGTAAAATTCGTGCATCGCGAACCCGTTTTGGATCCGCACTGAAAAAGCCGTCAACATCGGTCCAGATCCAGATTTCTGAAACGCTGAGCGCTGCCCCGAGAATCGATGCGGTATAATCGGAGCCGCCCCGGCCAAGTGTCGTGACCGTTCCATCCGGTGCCGCTGCAATAAATCCGGTCACTACCGGGACTCCTTCAAAGGAGGCAAGACGTTTTCTGATCTGAAGTTCGGATGCGTGCATGTCGATCCTCGCATCGGCATAATTGGCATCGGTAACAATCAGTTCGCGGGCATCAAGGGAGAATGATACCATCTTCCGCTCTTGCAAGTATGAACTGACAATGCGGGCGGAGAGACGTTCGCCGAAACTCATGACCAGCGCAAGACTTTTTTCGGAAAGCTCTCTGAGTAAAAAAACGCCCTGCACAATATTGTTGAGGTCTGAAAGATCCGCGCGTATCGCAGCACTGACTTCATCGAGAAGCTTACCGGAAAACAGCTCGCCGGCTATGGAGAGGTGCAGGTGATCAAGTTCATCAAGGGTCGCTCGGTAACTGCTCTCTCCGCTGCACGCTTTTGTGGCGGAATCAAGCAATAGATCGGTGACACGGTGAATGGCCGAAACAACGACAACAATCTTGTCTTTTTGTAATGCGCTGGCAAGAATATCTGCGACTTTTTTAATCCGCCCGGCTGTTCCCAGAGAAGTACCTCCAAACTTGTATATCTTCATGCTTGCGCCCATGCCTTACTATGAAAGATGAAAAGAGACTGTACAATGAGTTTTCAGTTGGCAATATAATTCATTTCCTGAATGAGTTTGCATAACAGTAACTCCCCTTGTCGTAATGAGTGTACAAAAAAAAGCGCCCTTGCAGGCGCTTTACGTGAAAAGGAACATCAACAGTGCTGTCAGCTTGTCAACGCATCAGCGCCTGAAACGATTTCACTGAGTTCAGTAGTGATCGCAGCCTGCCTTGCACGGTTGTAACTGATGTTGAGTGTGCGCAAGAGCTCCTTGGCATTTTCAGTTGCCGAATCCATCGCCGACATGCGGGCCGCCTGCTCTGCGGCATTCGATTCAAGCATCATTCTCCATACCTGTGTATTGAGATGCTTGGGCACCAGAACGTCGATAATTGCGGATGGAGATGGCTCGTAGATGTAATCAGTGCTGCTCTCTTTGCCGGATGTTTCGGGAGCAATGGGGAGTATCACTTCATCTCTCAGGTGCGGGGCAAGCACCGACTTGAATTCATTGTAGACAACTACCACCTTGTCGACCTCGCCTCGCAGGTACATGCCAGAGGCGGTATCGGCAATCTCTTTGGCTGTACTGAAAGCAAGGTTCTGGAAAACAGCGGAGTAGCCCTTGACGATTTTGTATTCTCTTTTTCTGAAAAAATCAAAGCCTCGGGAACCGGCACAGATGAGGCTGACCCCACCCTTGCTGTGAAGATCAGCATAATCCTCATGAATGAGTTTATGCGCAAGCTTTACGGCATTGGTATTAAACGCTCCGCACAAACCTCTGTCGGCGGTGACCAGAATCACAAGAACCTTGTTAACCTCTGAACGACCTGAAAGCAGGGGGTTGACTGACGTATCTACCTTGGCAGAGAGTGAACCAAGCATATCCTTCAGCTTCGCAGCATAGGGGCGAGCCATGACGGCCCGTTCCTGAGCCCTTCTCAGCTTTGCAGCGGCCACCATCTTCATTGCTTTGGTGACCTGCTGTGTAGACTTTACCCCTTTGATTCGTACACGTATATCCTTTA
>JBAXBW010000073.1:0-6779 GCA_037141805.1 Chlorobiaceae bacterium
TGTAAAGTTTTGGCTGATTTTTTCTCTTCGTGATCTTGTTTTAAAAGAATTTTCTATAGCGATTTCGCTAACACACAAATATGAAAGGAATTATTCTGGCGGGAGGCTCTGGTACCAGGCTCTATCCGGTTACAAGGGGCATATCGAAACAGCTCCTTCCGGTGTATGACAAGCCCATGATCTATTATCCCCTGACGACGCTGATGCTTTCGGGGATACGGGATATTCTTGTTATCACCACACCAGAGGATCAGCCGATGTTTATGAAGCTGCTTGGGGATGGCCGCGACTGGGGTATTTCGCTCTCCTATGTTGTGCAGCCCTCTCCCGACGGGCTTGCCCAGGCGTTTATCCTTGGTGAAGCATTTATTGGCAGTGATGACGTAGCTCTTATTCTTGGCGACAATATCTTTTTTGGTTACGCCTTCAGTTCAATGCTTGATGCTGCTGCCGGTTTGGTAGAGAAAGAGCGTAAGGCTACGATATTTGGCTATTATGTCAGTGATCCGGAGCGTTATGGTGTTGCTGAACTTGATACGGATGGAAATGTACTCTCCATAGAGGAGAAGCCTCAGAATCCGAAATCAAATTATGCTGTTGTCGGTCTTTATTTTTATCCCAACAGTGTGGTAGAGATTGCAAAACAGGTGCGTCCATCTTCGCGGGGAGAGCTTGAAATCACAGCGGTTAATGAGGCCTATCTGATAAAGGGTCAGCTCAAGTGTTCCATGCTGGGGCGCGGGTTTGCATGGCTTGACACCGGGACGCATGAATCATATCAGGAGGCAGGGAACTTTATACAGACCGTGGAAAAAAGGCAGGGACTGAAAATTGCCTGTCCTGAAGAGATCGCCTGGCGAAATGGCTGGATCACTGATGAAGAGCTGTTGCAGTTGTCCCAACCATTGATGAAAAGCAACTACGGACAGTATTTGAAGCAGTTGCTTGTTCAGCGGTAACGCGCTTTTCAATTTGTACGTTAAAGGAGCAGGCCGTTTTTTTTAAGAGGCTCTGGTCATGATTGGTGATGTAATATTTTGTTCCCGGCGTTTATGCGAGTAATCGTTTCAACCATACCTGATGTCCTGATTTTTGAGCCGCAAGTGTTTGGTGACGATCGTGGCTATTTTTTTGAGTCATTTCGGCAAGATCTTTTTGACAAGCACATCGGGAAGGTTGCGTTTGTACAGGATAATGAATCGAAATCAGGCTACGGTGTGCTTCGTGGCCTTCATTTTCAAAAACCCCCGTTTACGCAGTCCAAGCTTGTTCGGGTGGTGTATGGATCTGTGCTTGATGTTGCTGTTGATCTGCGTCTTGGTTCGCCCTGGTATGGCCGCCATGTAGCCTGTGTGCTTGATGCAGAACGGAAAAATATGCTGTGGGTGCCGAAAGGGTTTGCTCACGGCTTTCTTGTGCTCTCTCCTGAAGCCGTTTTTGCCTACAAGTGCGACAACTATTACGCACCTTCGCACGATGCCGGTATTCTTTGGAATGACCCAGTCCTTGGTATCGACTGGCAGCTTCCGGAAGAGGCGATCCGTGTTTCAGACAAAGATGCCATACAGCCGCAGTTTGGTTCGGTTGATCTGTTTCAATACGACGATTTCAGACAGGAGAAACTTTATCCGGGGGTTTCATAATTGAATATTCTTGTTACAGGCAGTAGAGGTCAGCTTGGTTCTGAATTGCAGGAGCTGTCGGCTCTCTGTACCAGTCACCGTTTTTTTTTCTATGATCTTCCTGAGCTTGATATTACCTGTCCCGACCAGGTTGAGTCACGTTGTCGTGAGCATGACATAGAGGTGATCGTCAATTGCGCGGCATATACGGCTGTGGACAAGGCTGAAACAGATACAGAAATGGCGGTCAAAGTGAACCGGGATGGCCCTGCAGTACTTGCAGTGTGCGCTAAAGAGCGTCATGCACTGCTGCTGCATCTTTCTACTGACTATGTTTTTGATGGCACCTCCAGTACCCCTTACCGGGAGAGTGATCCGGTGGCGCCACTGGGAGTGTACGGTCTCTCGAAATGGGAGGGTGAAGAGCGTATCCGTCAGATTGCACCTTCGTATATTATTATCAGAACATCCTGGCTTTACTCGATCTATGGTGTGAATTTTGTCAAAACCATGTTGCGCCTCGGTGCGGAACATCCAGAGCTGAGTGTTGTGGTTGACCAGATTGGAACGCCGACCTGGGCGGCAGATCTGGCAGCATCGATTATGATGATCATCGACCGGCATGACCGGGATACTTCCTATGGGGGAACCTTCCATTACTCCAATGAAGGAGTTGCCTCCTGGTACGATTTTGCCCGAGCGGTTATGGATTTGGCAGGACTTCCCTGCAAGGTTCTGCCGATCGAAAGCGCGCAGTATCCCCAGATTGCACCACGGCCGCACTACAGTGTCATGAACAAGTCGTCTATCAAAAAAGAGTGGGGGATCAACATCCCCTGGTGGCGCGATTCACTGGCTGCCATGATTCAACATTTGTAATAAATCATTACTATCAATGCATATTTTGATTACCGGGGGAGCTGGCTTTATCGGATCGCATGTTGTCCGTCATTTTTTGAATCGCTACCCCTCTTATACAATTACCAATCTCGATAATTTGACGTATGCCGGAAACCTTGCTAATCTGAAGGATGTTGAGCATCTGCAGAACTACCGGTTTGTCAAGGGGGATATCAACGATGGCGATTTTCTTATGCGATTATTTCAGGAGTGCCATTTTGACGGAGTGATCCACCTGGCAGCCGAGTCGCATGTTGACCGCTCGATTGCCAACCCGACAGCATTTGTTGTCACCAATGTGCTTGGTACGGTCAATTTGCTCAATGCCGCCAAGGCTTTCTGGAACAGTGATTTTCAAGGCAAACGGTTCTACCATATTTCCACCGATGAGGTCTACGGTTCGCTCGGCAAAGAGGGGATGTTTACCGAAGAGACTCCTTACGCCCCCCACAGCCCCTACTCTGCCTCGAAAGCCTCCTCGGACCATTTTGTCAGGGCCTGGCACGACACCTTCGGCTTGCCCGTGGTGATCAGCAACTGTTCAAACAATTATGGATCGTTTCAGTTTCCTGAAAAGCTCATTCCTCTTTTTATCAACAATATTATCAAGAACAAACCTCTTCCGGTGTATGGCAAAGGGGAGAATATTCGTGACTGGCTCTGGGTTGTTGACCATGCCCAGGCGATTGATGTGATCTATCATCAGGGCAAAACAGGAGAGACCTACAATATTGGTGGTCATAATGAATGGAGTAACATAGACCTTATCAGACTACTTTGCAGTATCATGGATGCAAAGCTCAATCGGGTTGCCGGAGAATCAGAAAAACTGGTTACCTATGTGACTGACAGGGCAGGTCACGATCTTCGCTATGCTATCGATTCGTCAAAGTTGCAGCGTGAACTTGGCTGGGTTCCTTCGATAACCTTTGAAAAAGGACTTGAGCTTACGGTTGAGTGGTATCTCTCAAATGGTGAGTGGCTCAACAATGTCACCTCGGGCAGCTACCAGCATTATTACGAAAATATGTATGGCGGCAGGTGACAATAATTAATTAAAGAGAGGATCTAATTTATGAGAATTCTGGTTATCGGGGGTGCAGGCTATATTGGCAGCCATGTTACAAGAGCTTTTCTTGACAAAGGATACGACGTGACAGTGTTCGACAATTTACAGAGTGGTTTCAGGGAAAATCTTTTTGAAGATGCTCACTTTGTTCATGGCGACATCATGAGAACCGAACAATTGCAGGCAGTTATGGCAAGCGGTTACGATGGATGTGTTCACCTTGCTGCATTGAAGGCTGCCGGGCAGTCGATGTTGCATCCTGCGGTATACTCTCATGCCAATATTTCCGGGACAATTAATGTTCTTGATCACGCTTCGGCCGTTGGTATAACGCCGATTATTTTTTCCTCATCTGCCGCTGTTTACGGAAGTCCGCACTATCTGCCCATTGATGAAAATCATCCTTTAAACCCTGAAAATTTTTATGGTTTTACCAAGCTTGAAATCGAACGTCTTTTGGAGTGGTATGACCGGCTTAAAGGGATGCGCTACGGGGCAATCCGATATTTCAATGCTGCGGGGTATGATGTGCAGGGGCGGATAAAGGGGCTGGAGTTAAACCCTGAAAATCTGCTCCCTCTTGTGATGGAGACGGCTGTGGGTATTCGATCGAAAATCTCCATTTATGGTGATGATTACCCGACACGGGATGGAAGCGGCATTCGCGACTATGTCCATGTCAGCGATCTTGCTGAAGCACATGTCACCGCTTTTGAATACATACTGAAGCATGACAAGAGTTTGACGGTGAATCTCGGGAGCCAGACCGGTGTCAGTGTGATTGAAATGATTGAAAGGGCACGGGCAATTACCGGTTGTGAAATTCCTGCTGAAGTTGCTGGCAGAAGAGCAGGCGACCCGGCAGAACTTGTGGCATCTTCCGCCAAAGCCCAGGAGTTGCTTGGGTGGGCGCCGAGATACAGTGACGTCGATACCCTTGTTTCTACAACATGGAAGATGTACGAAAAGTATGTTACCCGTTAATACATAATTTGCCCCTTCATGATTATTCCTGTTATTCTCAGTGGTGGTTCGGGAACCAGACTCTGGCCTCTTTCAAGGGCATTGTATCCCAAGCAGTTACTTTCGCTGACGGGCGAAAATACCATGCTTCAGGATACGGTGTTTCGCCTTGCCTCAATCGAGGAACGAGGACCGGTGTATTGTGTCTGCAATGAGAGTCACCGGTTTCTGGTGGCTGAGCAACTGCACGAAACAGGCGCTGATATCGGAGAGATTATTCTTGAACCATCAGGACGCAATACGGCGCCTGCTGCCGCCATTGCGGCACTGCTGATTACCCAAAAATATCCGGGTGCGGTCATGCTGGTTTTGCCTGCTGATCATGTTATTCCTGATACCGAAGCCTTTGGCGCTGCGGTTGCTGCGGGAAAATCATCAGCCGAAGCGGGTGGCCTGGTGACGTTCGGTATTGTAGCGGACTCTCCTGAGACAGGCTATGGTTATATAAGGGTATCCTCGAACACGGAAAGTGAAAAAGCAGTCTATCCCGTTCTTGAGTTTGTTGAGAAACCTGACAGGGAAACAGCAGAACGCTACCTTGCCTCTGGTGACTATTACTGGAACAGCGGGATTTTTCTTTTCACCGCAGAGACATATCTCCTCGAGCTTGAAGCGCATAATCCTTCCATGCTTGCCGCTTGTCGTGAGGCTTTGGAGAAGTCAATTGAAGATCTTGATTTTTTACGTCTTGATGCTGAGGCATTCTGTGCGTCTCCGTCAGATTCGATTGACTATGCCGTGATGGAAAAAACCACAAGAGCCGCTCTTGTTCCTCTCAATGCTGGCTGGAATGATGTGGGTTCATGGTCTGCGCTTTGGGATGTTCAGGAACGTGATGCTACCGGAAACATCAAGAAGGGCGATGTTCTGGTGCATGATGTGAAAAACTGCTATATCCATGCCACCAGTCGCCTTGTTACAGCAGTAGGCCTTGAAGGGCATATTATTGTTGAAACATCCGATGCGGTGCTTGTGGCTTCGCGGGAGTGTGTGCAGGATGTCAAGGTGCTTGTTGAGCAGCTTAAAAAGAATGAGCGGGATGAAGTGATGACACACCGACGGGTTTGCAGGCCCTGGGGCACTTATGAAACGGTTGATGCTTCAGAACGTTTCAAGGTAAAGCGTATTACGGTGAACCCTGGGGCTGCCCTCTCGTTGCAAAAACATCATCACCGCGCAGAACACTGGATTGTTGTGAGAGGAACGGCATTGGTTACTCTTGAAGACAAAAAAATTACATTGAGTGAGGATCAGTCGACCTACATTCCTGTTGGCGCATTTCATCGTCTGGAGAATACCGGAACAACTCCGCTTGAACTGATTGAGGTACAGTCTGGCAGTTATCTTGGAGAAGACGATATCGTTCGGGTTGATGATCGATATGGCAGGCAATAGAAAGAAAAGTTTCACACGATAGAACAGCATCTTCTGCTTTGCTTTGATAGCTTGATTAAATATATTACATTTTGATAGTATTGTAGCGGCAAACCTAAACAGCAGTGTACTATGGCTGAAGAAGCAAAGACGTCCGGTCAAAATCAGCAGAAACAAGGTGATTTTGTTAAAGGGGATTTTTCTACTATCCTTGTAGGGGTAGGCACTCTTATTGACAGTACGATTGAGCCAGTAAGCAAGATTCTTGCCCAGACTCTTGATTCTCTTGCTGTGGTTGCAAAACAGATTCTTGAAGGTGTCAACTCTACGCTTGGAGGCAAGAAGTAAGCGCCGAAAGGATATCGGCGTTCAGGCTTTGTTCATAAATGTTTTCAGGCAAGCTTTTCGGATATTGAAAGGCTTGCCTTTATTGTTTTATAATTGTTTTTTTCTCGTGACTTTTTTTATAATCACAGGCATTTTGGCTTGTTTCTGATTGAATGATTCTGAAGAACTATGGACAATAAATTTGTTGAGTATCCCTCAAGTGTGGCTTACAGCGCCGTAGAGGCAGAAGTTTTGGCCTACTGGAATGAACAGGGGATTTTTCACAAAAGCCTTGAAGAAAAGCCCGCTGACAGGGTTTACTCCTTTTATGAAGGGCCTCCGACAGTTAACGGCAAGCCGGGTGTACACCATGTCTTCAGCCGTACCATAAAAGATGTTGTCTGTCGCTACAAGACGATGCAGGGATACCGTGTTCCCCGGAAGGCCGGTTGGGATACCCATGG
>JBAXBW010000074.1:0-6692 GCA_037141805.1 Chlorobiaceae bacterium
CTGTCCATTTAACCGTCATGTAACCAACACCACACTTTTCGCACAGTTGCGCTTCGCTGTTCTGCGGAATCAGCGGATCATTTTTGCGCAGGAGGAGTGTTGCCTCAAGCGGTTTATAGAAGCTGTCGAGCACCTTTTCGTACTCGTCATCACCGCTGGCAACTTTGTCGAGCTCATCCTCCATAAAGGCAGTAAAGCCAACATCAAAGAGATCGGGAAAATTGGCAACCAGAATCAGCGAAACATCCTTGCCAAGCTCCGTCGGGCCAATCTTTTTCTTTTCAAGTTCAACATAGCCACGATCCTGCAACGTCGAAAAAATAGAGGCGTAGGTCGATGGGCGACCAATACCAAAATGGTCAAGATCCTTCACAAGGGTTGCTTCACTGTATCGAGCAGGAGGGCGGGTAAAGCTCTGCTTTTGATCGAGATCCGACAAAGCAAGAGCATCATTGGCCATCAACCGATCGGGGATCTTGACATTCTGCTCCTTCTCCACATCCTCCTTTGTCGAGGTCTGCGCCTCATAATCAAGCTCACGCTGATCGTCGTAGACACGCATGAATCCTGGAAACAGTACCCGGCTTCCCGTTGCCCTGAAGAGAAACTTTCCCGAACTATCCTCAACATCAACCCGCGTCTGCTCAATTTTTGCCGGTGCCATCATGGCGGCAAGAAAACGCTTCCAGATAAGCTCGTAGAGTTTGAACTGATCGGTTGAAAGATACGGCTTCAGTTGCTCCGGCTTTTTTGACAGTGAGGTCGGACGTATCGCTTCGTGCGCATCCTGGGCATTCTTCCCCTGCTTGGCTGCTCCGCCGAAGCCGATGTACTCTTTTCCGAATTGCTTCTCAATATAACTCCGAGCCTCGGCAACAGCTTCAGGGCCAATACGGGTTGAATCGGTTCTCATATAGGTAATCAAGCCTGTCAGACCCTCGGCGCCAATCTCGATTCCCTCATAGAGTTGCTGAGCCGTGCGCATGGTGCGCTGCGAACCAAAACCGAGCTGGTTTGAGGCCGCCTGCTGCAGCAATGAGGTGGTAAAGGGAAAAGGGGGCTTGCGCTGCTGAACACGAGGGGCAATCTCCTTGACGGAATAGTTGCCATTTCGGGCAAGAGCAGCAATCGCCTCAGCTTGCTCCTGATTGGTTATCTCCGGTTTGTCACCATCAAAACGGATGAGCCGCGCCCTGAACGACTCCATTCCTTCGGTCAAAAAATCTCCTGAAATAGTCCAGTACTCCTGCACAAGAAAACGAACAATCTCCGCTTCACGCTCGCAGATGAGCCGAAGAGCAACCGACTGCACCCGCCCTGCTGAAAGACCTCGCAACACCACATTCCACAAAAAAGGGCTTATCTTGTAGCCTACGATTTTATCAAGACCCTGACGAGTCTGCTGCGAGCGAACAAGACGAGTGTCGATCTGCCGAGGTGCCTGAATGGCTTCAATGATAGCTTTTTTGGTAATCTCGTTAAAGAGCACTCTGGAGACCGGTGTCTTTGTCTCACCGATTTCATTGGAAATATGCCACGCAATGGCTTCGCCCTCACGATCAGGGTCAGTCGCAATCAGAATATCGCTCGCTTCAGCCGCAAGCTTCTTTAACTGCCGTACAACTTTCTCTTTACCAGGAATAATTTCATACCGGGGCACATAGTGGTTTTCAAAATCAAGACCAATCTCTTTCTTGGGAAGATCCTTGATATGACCTACCGAGGCAAAAACAGTATACTTGTCACCAAGGTATTTATTGATTGTTTTTGCCTTTGAGGGAGATTCGACGACAATCAGGGTCCTGTTTCTGGCAGATAATATTGGCGGTTTGAAAGCCATTGATCAGTCCCGGGAGTAAGAGCGTTAACAAGAAAATTTTGAAAAAGATAGGTGTTGACGAGCAAAAAACAAACTTTACCATTTTCAGGACGTATACTATGCCCGTAACAACCGGCCTGTAACCGATTATTTCCGGTTCTTTAACCTGTATATTTTTATTTATTATTATTTTTACCGTAAAAATCAGTGTCCAGGGAAACATAATGTATTCTATTTGATAATCATGCTCCACTTTTTGCTTCGTATCCGTTCTTCTCTTGCTGGTCTGACGTTGTTGGCATTGTTGCTGTTTTCATGCACCACTCTTTCTGCCGAGACTACTGTACAGCAGACAGAGACGGTCGTTCCACTCGTTGTTACCATGCGAAATGATTACGGTTACACCGTCAGGGTGCTTGCTCTCAAAAACGGGAACAACGTGATGGTTGATATGGAGTCTATGGCAAGGGCCTTGCGCCTGAGCTTTCAAAAAAATCAGGATGGCCTTGTGCTTGAAGAATCTTTTGTGAAGCCCGGCAGTCTCTGCACCATTACCCTTGATAATAACTTTGTGCGTGTAGTGCCAAGGAGTCCGGAGCTTCCCGCAAGGATTATTCAGTTGCAGACGAAACCGGTTTCGAAGCAATCAAGAATCTATCTGCCGGTCATTCAGGCATGCAGGCTCTTTACACTCTGGCTGGAGCGGGATATTGTTTATAACGCTGCATCCGGCAGGATACATGCTTTGGTGAAGTCAAAACATGCCGGGGAAGGGGTTGGAAGAATTGGCGTGATCAGGAATGGAGACCGGCGCACCGCACCGGAAAGCAGCATGCAGAGTGGAGGCACAGTCATCACCGGTATTGATGTTGAAAAGCGCGCGAACGGAGCGATTATAAGCTTTCTTGCTTCCGGAGTTCCTGTGCAGGCGTCGCTGCTCAAGCCCGATGCCGAAGGAAATGCTTTTTTCTCACTTGAAAAAGCATCTTGCGATATCAATCTCCTGTCAAAAATATATAACAGTGGTATAGTGAGGGCAATTACTCCAAAACAATTTCCCGGTGCAGGACTGCAGTTTATCATTGCTTTTGACAATCACTCCTACGTCATCAATTCGGTCGATTTTCAGCACGATAAAAAAAACAATCGCTATGTGCTCTATGTCCGGAGTGATGCTGATGTGGAAGAGATCCACAGAAAGGAGAAGGAGCAGCAGATTGCACAGGTACTCAATCGTGATGTCGAAAAGTGGAAGCTCAATACCATCGTGCTTGATGCCGGTCATGGCGGAAAAGATCCCGGCGCCATTGGAGGAAACGGCACCCGTGAAAAAGATGTTGTGCTGAACATCGTGCACGATCTTGGTACTTTTATTGAGCAGAAGTGGCCGGATGTCAGGGTAATCTACACCAGAAAGGATGACTCGTTCATTCCCCTGCATGAACGCGGAAAAATAGCCAACCGCAGCGGCGGAAAACTTTTTATCAGCGTGCATTGCAATGCGAGTCCAAACCATACCGCTCGTGGTTCCGAAGTCTATATTCTTGGTGCGCATAAAAACAAGGCGGCTCTTGATGTTGCGATATTTGAGAACTCTGTTATTCGCACTGAAGCTGATTACCAGCAGGAATATCAGGGGTTCACTGAGGAGCATCTTATAATGAGTAGTATGGCCCAGAATTCTTTTGCCAAGCAATCCACCACTCTTGCTCAGGATATTCTCAAGCCGACCAATAACAGTCGCTCCGTCCGTCAGGCTGGCTTTATGGTTCTCTGGACACCTTCCATGCCGAGTGCTCTGGTTGAAGTGGGGTACCTGTCAAACTCCAGTGAAGAGTCGATTCTTCGGGACCGTCAGGAACAGGCCAAAATCGCTTACGGTATTTTTCAGGGAGTGGAGGTCTATCGCAAGAATTATGAAACATCCACCATGGCGGCCATGAGCCACTGACCCCTCTGGCGATCCGGGAAAAGGCGTGCTGCAGGGTGCGCTTTTTTTTGCTTGCAAAGTTGTAAACCTCCGGTTACATTCAGGTTTACATTTTTCCGTTTCTCCCGTTTCCATTTATGAACGACCTGACCGCCCGGATTCTGAACCGCCTTTCAACAGGCAATGCTTTTTTATCGGGCGAATCGCTCTGCAATGAGTTTGGTATCACCAGAAGCGCCGTCTGGAAGCATATTGGCCAGTTGCGGGCTGAGGGGTATCAAATTGACGCTGTCACAGGACGGGGATACCACTTGTCGGGCTTGACCGGACGACCAGTTGAAGCTGAGGTACGCCCGTTTCTGACTGCCCGACGTTTTGGAATAAAGTTCCACTATCATACCGAGACCGCATCCACCAATCTTTTGGCTAAAGCTCTTGCGGTCGAAGGCGCGCCAGAAGGCTCGGTTGTTGTCGCAGATTCCCAGAGCGGGGGACGGGGCAGAATGGGTCGTCTCTGGGTTTCCCCTCCAGGGGTCAACCTCTATTTTTCCCTGATTTTGAGGCCTGACGTGCCTTCCATCCGTGTTCCGCAACTGACGTTACTTGTTGCTGTTGCCATTCATCGGGCATTGATTGCGCTCTCTTCCGGACTTGAGCCCATGATCAAGTGGCCGAATGACATCCTTGTCAATGAAAAAAAATTGTGCGGTGTGCTCTGTGAAATGCAGTCAGAGCCTGAACAGACCCACTTTGTTGTGGTAGGAATAGGGATTAACGTCAACCAGACTGGGATGCCCGATGAGCTCAGGGAGAGTGCGACATCACTGTTTCTTGAACGGGAGCAATTGTTTTCGAGGCCGGAACTTCTGGCCCTGGTGCTCAACCATTTTGAGCCACTCTACGATGAGTGGTTACTGCAGGATGATCTCGGCTTTATCCTTCCGTATCTCGAAAAATATGCACTGCTTCAGTCTCGGGAAGTCTCTATTGATCAACGTAACCGCAACCTGAGAGGCACTGTTACCGGGATTGCGTGCGGAGGTGAGCTTAAACTGGAGTGTGCGGATGGACAAACCGTACTTGTTTCGTCAGGAGAAGCCCACTTGCACAAGAAGAGCGATAAAACATGACGCCATAGAAGCGTTGAATAAAAGCTGTACGAGCTGACCATAAAAAAATATATATAAAGAAGTTATGTCATCAACACTGCTCCATCCCAACATTGCCGCCGCCTATCGTGTGCTTGAAACCGGTGAGCCGATAACCCATGCCGAAGCTCTTCTGCTTGCAGATCTGCCGGGTGAACTTGCTCTCGATCTTGCTTCGCTGGCAAACAAGGTCAAAAATCGCTACGGCAGCGATACAGAAGCGCTTCACGCCTGCTCCATCATGAACGCAAAATCGGGTGTGTGCGGTGAAAATTGCAGGTTTTGTGCCCAGTCAAAGCACAATCATGCTTCAATTGAAGTCTATGATCTGGTCAACGAAGAGTCTGCGCTGATTGAAGCCCGCAATTGTGTGGCCGAGGGGGTTTCCCATTTCGGCATTGTCACCAGTGGTTATGGCTATAAAAAGATAACTCCGGAGTTCCAGCGTGTGCTCGACATGATCGACCGGCTGCATGCTGAATTGCCCGATCTGCACGTCTGTGCATCGCTGGGCATTTTGGGTGAAGAGCCGGCTGCGGCCCTGGCGGCGCACGGTATCGCCCATTACAACATCAACATTCAGGTTGCGCCAGACCGCTATCATGCGCTTATTGCCGATACGCATTCTGTCGAAGAACGCATTGAGACGATCAAATTGTTGAGAAAGAACAACATCTCGGTCTGCTGCGGAGGCATTATGGGTGTTGGAGAGACGATGCAGGAGCGGATTGCCATGATTTTTGCACTCCAGGAGCTTGATGTCAGCGTCATACCGCTCAATGTACTGGTGCCGATTGATGGTACCCCGCTTGCAGGAAAAGAGCCGGTTTCCGTTGCCGATATTGTGAAAACATTTGCGATATGCCGGCTTGCACACCCCAATAAAATCATCAAGTTTGCCGCTGGCCGCGAGACCATCATGAAAGATTTTCAGGGTCTTTTGATGCTCTCAGGGGCCAATGGCTATTTGACCGGGGGTTATTTGACCACCCGGGGACGCGATATTGCCGACGACCGCCGGTTTGCCAGTCAGATTGCCAGTTTCAACTGAGGAGCGGAGAGTGCAGTTTTACGAACGGATCAGGCAGGAGCTTGATGAGCTTGGGGCGCTTGACCGTTACAGGCGTCTTCCTGATATCAGTGCCCGCAACGGCAAAGCTATTGTGGTCGACGGGCACAATCTCCTGAACCTCTCCTCGAACGACTATCTTGGTCTGGGTGACGACAAACTGATGCTGGCCGCGTATGTAAAGGAGTTCAGTGCAACGGATCATGCCATGACCAGCTCTTCATCCCGTCTTCTGACAGGAAACCATCCGCTATACGACCAGTTGGAGCAAATGCTTGCCGCCCTCTACGGGCGTGAAGCTGCCCTTGTGTTCAACAGCGGTTATCACGCCAATATCGGGATGCTCCCGGCGCTGAGCGGTCGTCATGATCTTGTGCTGAGCGACCGGCTGAACCACGCAAGCATTATTGACGGTATGAAGATTGCCGAAGCCCCTTATCAGCGCTATCGCCACCGGGACTACGATCATCTTGAAGAGCTGCTCGCGGGTGCCGCTGACCGCTATCGCCAGATCTTTATTGTGACGGAATCGGTCTTCAGCATGGATGGTGATCTTGCCGATCTTGCCCGGCTGGTAGCCCTGAAAGAGAAGTACGGAGCCTTTCTGATTGTCGATGAAGCGCACGGGGTCGGCGTCTTCGGAGAGCGTGGCCTCGGCCTCTGTGAAACGACCGGTATGGTACAACAGATTGATATCATCACCGGTACCTTCGGCAAGGCGCTCGC